>NZ_SIZZ01000003.1:0-300000 GCF_004322705.1 Dyella terrae
GGTACCACCCGATCCCATCCCGAACTCGGAAGTGAAACGCAGCCGCGCCGATGGTAGTGTAGCTTGCTATGCAAGAGTAGGTCATCGCCAGGGGCTTTATCCTAAAACGCCTTCCCTCCAGGGAAGGCGTTTTTCTTTGCGCGGAATTCAACAGAAAACTGCCAAGCCACATCACTGAAACACCGCGAAAACGGTGGAAATGCGCGCGCTCTGCGCGCAGAAATGTACGCATCCAGCACATACATGGCGTGCGCAAAACCCTGGCCGCGCGTGACGCACGCATGGCAAACCCGCAAAGTGCATCAAGCCGCTTCCGCGCGCATGACCAGCACCCGCCAGGCACACAACGCACAAGCCCAAGGCGCGCGAAACATGCGCGAACCATCCCTCAAGATGTTGCTGCCTCATCGCGGCGGCCGACGGTTGGATCCTCGTTCGCCAGCGGATATCGATCCGATCGCACGACCGCTGCAGACCCCGTTCATCAGGACTGCGCACTCGAACTCCGCGGAAGTGCTCGCAACAACCGATTCTGAACTTCGATCTAAAATCCCGAATCTGGTATCGAAATGGCGGCCATCGGTCGCCTATGATGGTCATCGCACCGACTTCGAACGCAAGGCAGGGGAGGCCTCTGTGTTTGTCCAAGTAGAAACCCGACGACGTGCCCGACTGCAATGGGCCACCATGTTGCTGGTCATTGTGTGCGTGCTGACCTTCATCGGCATGGCATTAATGCCTGCCCGTCAGCGCCTGTCGCTGTTCCTCGAATGGGGCACGGTGCCCGCGAATATCTTCGACACGCATGAGCCACTGATTCGGCAGATCAGCGATCCATCGCTGCTGCGCCTGCTCACCGCCCTGTTCATCCACGTCGAGTGGCTGCACGTCCTGGGCAATATGCTGTTCCTCATCATCTTTGGCCTGCCGGCCGAACGCGCGCTGGGTTCACTGCGCTTCTTGCTCCTCTTCCTGCTCGGAGGCATCTTCGCCAACCTGATCGGCGCACTGTCCCTGGCCGGGTCTCATTCGCCGATCATCGGCTGCAGCGGCGCTGTGTCGGCGGTGCTCGGTGCCTACATCGCCCTGTTCCCCCGCGCGCGACTGGGCCTGGTGCTTCCACTTGGGCTCTACCTTGAGTTCGTGCGAGTGCCCGCCTTTCTCTTGATCGGCCTCTGGGTCTTGCTGCAGCTGCTCTTCAGCTACGCAGGCCCCAGTTACGGCGCCGTCGTATGGTGGACGCACATTGCCGGTTTCCTGTTCGGCATCGTGTTCGCCCTGCTCTCGCGCAGTTCGATCGCCCGACGCATGCGCGGATAGAATGCGCACCATGCGCAGCAACAAACTCTACAAAGTTACCTTCCTCCACCTCGGCAAGAGCTACGTGCTCTATGCCCGCCACGTTGCATCCAGCTCGCTTTGGGGATTCACGGAGGTCGGTGATCTGGTGTTCGAGCCGGTCGGCGAAGGCCTGTTGGTCGACCCGACGGAAGAAAAGCTTCGAGATGAATTCAAGGACACGCGCGTGCTGCACCTGCCGATGCAGGCCGTCATTCGCATCGAGGAAGTCGAGCGCAAAGGTGCGCTCTCGATACGTGACGCGGCTGATGGCCAGAAGGTGACGCCATTCCCCATGCCGCCCAAGCCAGTCCGCTGAGACGCGCCTGCCCAAAGCTCACATCCATTGGACTGCCACCGGCCGGAAGAAAAGATCCAGCCCAATGCGCCGTCGGCCGTTACTTCGCGCCACTCAGCCCATGATGCCGCGCGAAGTGCCGCAGTAACCGTCGCGCAATGGGCGTGGCCGCCACCTGGCGATAGGTGTGATGCGGATCAAACCCCTCGCTTCGCATCGCATCGCGCTTGCGATGGATATAGGCACGCATGACATCCGCGTTGAATTCCGGATGGAACTGCACGCTCAGCGCATTGCTGCCATAGCGCAGCAAATGGTGCGGATCGCGCTCCGATCCCGCTAGCACCGTCGCGCCCTTGGGTACTTCCATCACACTCTGTTCGTGCGTGGTATGTGCGCGAAAAGTCGAAGGCAGCGCTGCCGCCAGCGCGTCCTGTCTTGCCGATGACAGGACGTTGATCGGCAGCGTCCCGATCTCGCGCCCGCCGGGCAAGTAATCCACCCGGCCGCCCAGGGCGTGAGCCATCAACTGATGCCCGTAGCACACGCCAAACAGCGGCAGGTCAACGTCCATGGCATCACGAATCCAGCCAGCCGTCTCCTCGCTCCAGGGCAAACGCTCCGTCACCATCGACGCCGAGCCGGTAATCAATGCACCCGCCACGTCCTTGACCGACGGCAGCTTCTCGCCTCTCTCCACGTCCACAATGCGCAGCTGCGCCGGCGCCAGATCGGCGCCGAGCCGGAACCAATGAGGGAAGTCACCGTGTCGTGCGCGGATCGGATCCGGGGCGCGTCCGGTACGAATGATGAGGATCGGTTTCATGCAATGAACGTTCGCTTTCAAAAATCAGTGTGAGGTTTCGTCAGGCACATCCATCGGCGGCAGGACCGTCAGCACTTCCTGCACCGTAGTCAGTCCCTTCGCCACCTGCATGGCCGCCGAAATGCGCAACGGCCGCAGGCCCTGCGCCAACGCGGCATCGCCGAAGCGGCCGAGATCCAGCTGCGAAGCAATCAGGCTGCGCAGCTTGGGCGTCATCTGCATCATCTCGTAAACACCGGTTCGACCGACGAAGCCCGTGTTGCGACATTCCAGGCAGCCCACCGGCTTATAGACGATCTCCGGCACCGGCAAGTTCCAGCCGTGCGTCAGCGCAACCCATTCGTGCGGATCCTGCGTCGCCGTTTGCTTGCAATGCGGACACAGCGTGCGCACTAGACGTTGTGCCACCACGCCCGTCAACGTCGACTGAATCAGATAATGCGGCACGCCCAGATCGAGCAGGCGCGTCACGGCACTCGGCGCATCGTTCGTATGCAGGGTCGACAGCACCAGGTGGCCCGTCAGCGAGGCCTGCACGGCCATCTGCGCGGTCGACAGGTCGCGAATCTCACCCACCATGATGATGTCAGGGTCCTGGCGCAACAGCGTGCGCACACCCGCAGCGAAATCCAGGTCCAGCGCCTGCTGCACCTGCATCTGGTTGAACTCCGGCGAGACCATTTCGATGGGATCTTCTACCGTGCACACGTTCAGTTCCGGCGTCGCCAGATGCTTGAGCGTCGAATAAAGCGTCGTCGTTTTGCCCGAGCCAGTGGGGCCCGTCACCAACACGATGCCGTGCGGTCGCTCCACCAGTGCGCGCCACAGCGCATCCTCTTCCGGCGAAAATCCCAGCTGCGAAAAATCCTTCGCCACGATGTCCGGGTCAAAGATTCGCATCACCACCTTTTCACCAAACGCCGTCGGCATGGTGGAAATGCGCAGCTCCACTTCGCGTCCCGAGGACGAGCGCGTCTTGATGCGGCCATCCTGCGGACGCCGCTTTTCCGCCACGTCCATGCGCGAAAGAATCTTGATGCGCGCCGTCACCGCCGTCATCACCGGCGAGGGCAACTCAAACACCTTGTGCATCACGCCATCGATGCGAAAACGCATGTGGCCCGCTTCGCGACGCGGCTCCAGATGGATATCCGACGCGCGCTGCTCGAACGCGTATTGCAGCAACCAGTCGACGATATGCACGACGTGGCGATCGTCGGCACCCACCTCGCCGCTCTTGCCCAGCTCGACCAGCTGTTCGAAGTTGAGGATCGCCGATGAGTCGTAACCACCGTTCGCCTTGGCGTCCTGCGCGAGCTGGATCGAACGCTGCACGCCGTAAAACTCGACGAGATAGCGGTTGATGTCCAGCGGGCTGGCCACCACGCGCTTCACATCGCGCCGCAGCATGTGCGCCAGGTCCGTCGCCCAGCCGGCATCGAACGGCTCGGTCGTGGCGAAAGTCACCTCGCCATGCGCCGCCGCTACGGGCAGGATGCGATGCCGCTGCGCGTACGCATGGCTCACCACCTGCGTGACCGCGGCGACGTTGATCTTCATCGGATCGATTTTGAGATACGGCAGCCCGGATTGCGTGGCAAGCCATTCCGTCAGCGCCTCGAGGCTCAGTGGCCGCCCCGGCTCGCGCTGGTTGGGCAGCTTGGCATTGGCGATCAGCACCAGCGGATGCAGCTCCACCGTACTGCGGCCACCCCTCGAACCCATGCGGACTTCCTTGGCGTCATCGGCCTTCAGGAACCCGTCGACGACCAGCGCCGCCAGCACGTCTTCCAGCGTGAGGCGCCCACGTCGGCCCAGCAAGGAAGCGATTTGCGGTGAAGCGGCCATGCGTCGGTGTCTCCGTCAGGTGTGACCTCAAGGACCGGCCCCGCGCTCCCTGGCGCCGGCAGCGGCCAGAATGCGCCTTTTGGGGCGGTTTTCCGGCCATGAGCATAGTGCCCGGCTATACTAACCCGCTTTATTCCAGGTCACGGAAAGCCATGTCCGCCCGCACTTTTCAGGATGTGATCCAGACCCTCAACCGCTATTGGGCGGCCCAGGGGTGCGTACTGCTGCAGCCGCTCGACATCGAAGTCGGCGCCGGTACCTTCCACCCGGCCACGTTCCTGCGGTCGCTGGGCCCGGAACCCTGGGCAGCCGCCTATGTGCAGCCCTCCCGCCGTCCCACCGACGGCCGCTATGGCGAAAACCCCAACCGCCTGCAGCATTACTACCAGTACCAGGTGGTGATGAAGCCGAACCCGGAAAACATCCTTGAGCTCTACATCGGCTCGCTCAAGGAGCTGGGCCTCGATCCGCTGGTCCACGACCTGCGCTTCGTCGAAGACAACTGGGAATCGCCGACGCTCGGCGCCTGGGGCCTGGGCTGGGAGGTCTGGCTCAACGGCATGGAAGTCACCCAGTTCACGTACTTCCAGCAGGCCGGTGGCCTCGAATGCCGCCCGGTCACGGGCGAAATCACCTATGGCCTGGAACGTCTGGCCATGTACCTGCAGAACGTCGACAACGTCTACGACCTCGTCTGGACCGACGGCCCGCGCGGCAAGATCACCTACGGCGACGTCTACCACCAGAACGAAGTCGAGCAGAGCACCTACAACTTCGAACACGCCAACGTGCCGGAGCTGCTGCGCTGGTTCGACGTGTGCGAAGGCGAAGCCAACAAGCTCATTGCCGCCGGTCTTCCATTGCCTGCCTACGAGCAGGTGATGAAAGCCAGCCACACCTTCAACCTGCTCGATGCGCGCCGCGCCATCAGCGTGACCGAACGCCAGCGCTACATCCTGCGCGTGCGCACGCTCGCTCGCAGCGTCGCCGAAGCCTACGTCGCGCAGCGCGAAAAGCTCGGTTTTCCGGGCCTCAAGAACACCAAGGAGCAGGTCGCATGAGCGCCGCCAAGTCGCTGTTGATCGAACTGGGCACCGAAGAGCTGCCGCCCAAGGCGCTGGACGAACTCGCGCTCGCGTTCCGTCGCGGCGTGTGTGATGGTCTCGCCAAGCGTGGCGTGGAAGCGGCGCTCGACCAGGCCATGGCGTACTGCTCGCCGCGCCGTTTGGCCGTCTATATTCCGAGCGTCGCCACCACGCAGCCGGAACAAACCATCGAACGTCGCGGCCCCGCCGTCAATGCCGCACTCGACGCCGAAGGCCAGCCCAGCAAAGCGCTGCAAGGCTTTGCTCAGTCCTGCGGCGTCACCGTCGACCAATTGGAAAAACTCGATACCGACAAGGGCGCGTGGTTCGTCTTCCGCGCCACCAAGCCGGGCCAGGCGGTGGCATCGCTGCTGCCGGAGATCGTCGACGAGGCCTTGAAGGGCCTGCCTGTCCCGAAGCCCATGCGCTGGTCCGATCACGATTACAGCTTCGTGCGCCCCGCCCACTGGCTGGTCATCCTGCACGGCGCGGACATCATCGACGGTTCGGTGCTGGGCCTCGAAAGCGGCCGCAAGTCGCGCGGCCATCGCTTCATGCATCCCCAGCCGGTGCACGTCGCCAACGCCGACAGCTGGCTCGAAGCCATGCTCGGCGCCAAGGTGCTGGCCGATCCGGCTGAGCGTCGCCAGCGCATCCGTGACGAAGTGGCCAAGGCCGCCACGATCACCGGTGGTCATCCGCAGCTGCACGAAGGCCTGCTCGACGAGATCGCCAATCTCACCGAATGGCCCGTCGCGATCGCCTGCCAGTTCGAGCGCGAATTCCTCGCGGTGCCGCCCGAAGCGCTGGTCACCACGATGGAAGCCAACCAGAAGTTCGTGCCGGTCTTCGACGACAACGGCAAGCTCACCGAGCACTTCATCGGCGTGGCCAACATCGAGAGCAAGGACCCGTCCGAAATCCGCAAGGGCTACGAGCGCGTCATTCGCCCACGCTTCGCTGACGCGAAGTTCTTCTGGGACGAAGACCTGAAAACGCCGCTCGCCGGCTATCAGGACCAGCTCAAGACGGTTACCTACCAGCAGTCGCTGGGCAGCCTGTGGGACAAGAGCGTGCGCGTCGCGGAACTGGCCCGCATCATCGCCAACCGCGTTGACGTCGACGCCGGTCAGGCCACGCGCGCGGCCGCGCTGAGCAAGTGCGACCTGCTCACCCGGATGGTCGGCGAATTCCCCGAACTGCAGGGCGTCATGGGCCGTTACTACGCTGCGCATCACGGCGAAACCGCCGATGTCGCCGACGCCCTCGACAGCTACTACCAGCCGCGATTCGCCGGCGACGCCATTGCCGCCGGCAAGGTGGGGCAGGTGCTGGCCGTGGCCGATCGCCTGGACACGCTGGCGGGCATCTTCGCCGTGGGCCTCAAGCCCAGCGGCAACAAGGATCCCTTCGCGCTGCGCCGCGCGGCCCTGGGCCTGGGCCGCACGCTGGTCGAGGGCAAGCTGGAACTCGATCTCAAGGCCACCCTGGTCGAGGCGCTCGAACTCCTGCCCGAGGCCGCGCTGGCCGCCGGCCTGGAAAAGGGCGCCAAGGCCGGCAAGGCACCGGTACTCGACGCTGGCAAGCGCCGCGCCGAACTCCTGGGCGAGCTCTACGACTTCATCATCGAACGCCTGCGTGGCTACTACGCCGAGCAGGGCTTCACCGGTGAGCAGTTCGAAGCCGTGCTCGCCGTCGCGCCCGTGTCGCTGGTGGACTTCGATCGTCGCCTTCGTGCCGTCGCCGAATTCGGTCGTCGCCCGGAAGCACTCAGCCTCGCCGCCGCCAACAAGCGCGTGGCGAACATCCTGCGCAAGCAGGCGGAGGAACCCGGCGCGCAGCCGATCGGCGACACCGTGGATTCGGCGCATTTCGAAGCCGATGCCGAGCGATCCCTCGCACTGGCGCTCAGCGCTGCGCGTCACGACAGCGCAGCCGCGTTGGCGGCCGGCGATTACACCGCCGTGCTCGCACGACTCGCGCAGCTGCAGGCACCGGTCGACGCATTTTTCGACAGCGTGCTCGTCAATGCCGACGATCCGAAAGTGCGTGCGAATCGACTCGCCTTGCTGGGTCAGCTGAAGTCGCAGTTCACGGCTATCGCGGATATCGCGCGCCTGTAAACGAGGGCGCAGGCCACGTCATGTCGAGTGGTGGCATGTCGCAAAAAGCGCGGTTTTCCCGCAGAAAACCACAAAAAAACGGCAGCCTTCCGGCTGCCGTTTTTCATTGCCCAGGTTGCGATGCCATCAGGCGATGTGACGCCCCGCGCGAACGCGATCGGCCAGGCGATGATTGAATGCGACCATCTCGGTGGCAGCCACATCGCTGCCGCCCGGTCCAAGAATGTCGTAAAGATCGGCGAGCAGATCGGCATTGTCCGCAAGGGACAACTGGCTCTCGGCAAGATCCAGCTCCGACTGCAGAATGCGCAGCGCGGTGTTGAGTCGCTGCGGATCCATCGCGAGCCCGCTCGTCGTCAACGTTTCGGCAGCTGCACCCAGCTTGCCGCGTCGATGATTGGTGGCACTTTCGGTGGTGGTCTCGCCACTGGCCAGCGCTTCGGTCTGGATCATCGTGCCTTCGCCGGCCACCAGCCACACGAGCGAGATGCCCATGGTCTTGGCCAGCGTCACGCATCGCGCGCGGGAAGGATCGGTGTTGCCGTCGCGCCAGCTGCGCACGACGCCTTCGGAAAAACCGCACATTCGCGCGATCTCCGTGACGCTGCCCACCCGCTGGATCAGGACCTTGATTCGATCAGCGAACGTTGAGGCGTTCGAGACCGTCGTAATAATTTGCGTAGCCATGGGGACTCCTAGGCAGCCTGGGCACAACTTTCACTCAAAAAGCTTTCGAGCTGCTTACTTTCCGAGTAAAGATTGTTACGAAAGTGTTGACCTTCATGTGAACTTCATCTAGGTTCGTACCTTCTTCCGGCCGAGGCCGAAAGAATAGCCGTCACTGAGCGGGGAAACGCACGAGATTCCTTTCGGATTACACGTGCGAGCGCAGTGGGGGCGGTCATTGGAAGACCAATGACTTTTTGAGACCTGGTTTTATCCGGGCTTTTCTCGTTAGGGGAGAACAATCTGATGAACTTCCGCAACACCTACCGGTTGCGTCAGCTGACGCTTGCCGTCGCCATGGGCTTGGGCCTCAGTGGCGTTGCCTTCTCGCAGCAGACGGCGGGCGATATCTCGGGTACCGCCACCTACGCCGCCGGCGAGATGGTCGTGATCAAGAGCGTCGACTCGGGTCTGACCCGTTCGGTCAGCGTCAATGCTGATGGCAAGTTCCGCGTGCCGGCACTGCCCAGCGGTCGCTACGAAATCTCGCTCGTCCAGGACGGCAAGACCGTCGCTTCCAGCACGACCACCGTGGTCGCTGGCCAGACTGCCCAGGTCGCGCTCGGCGCTTCCGAAGCAGCTGCCACCAGCCTGACCAGCGTGACCGTCACCGCCAATGCTCTGCCGGCGATCGACGTGAGCACGGTGGAAACCCGCACCACGTTCAGCGCCCAGCAGCTCAACCAGCTGCCTGTGCCGCGTGACGCCGTCAGCGTCGCCCTGCTTGCTCCGGGCGCCGTGAAGGGCAACGCCATCTTCGGCAACCTGCCGTCGTTCGGTGGTTCGTCGGTTGCTGAAAACAGCTACTACGTCAACGGCTTCAACGTCACCAACCTGTACAACAACCTGTCGTTCGGCCAGGTGCCGTTCCAGGCCATCGACCAGATGGACGTGCAGACGGGTGGCTACGGTGCGCAGTTCGGTTTCTCGACCGGCGGCGTGACCTCGGTCAACATCAAGCGCGGTACCAACGAGTGGAAGGGCGGCGTCAGCTGGACCACCGCTCCGAACGCGTTGCGTTCGCAGCCGCCGACGGTCTACCGTTCGAACGGCAGCACCTACCGCTACTACGACGACAACTCCGCCACGACCAACACCTACACCGCCTGGATGGGTGGTCCGCTGGTCAAGGACAAGTTGTTCATCTTCGCCTTGGGTGACTTCACCAAGGGCACCGGCACCACCTACGGTGGCGCTTCGCAGACCAGCACGCGCAACTCGCTGACCGGCGCTTCTGGCTACGACTACTCGTTGAAGAGCCCGTACTGGGTTGTGAAGGTGGATTGGAACATCACCGACAGCAACCACCTCGAATACACCGGCTTCAACAACACCGATAACACCAAGTACAACTACTACTCGGTCAACTACACCGATGGCCTGCCGAGCAAGGCACGCTACCAGGGTGACCTGCACACCAAGTACGGTGGCCAGACCCACGTCCTGAAGTACACCGGCTACCTGACCGACGACCTGACCCTGACCGCTCAGTACGGCCGCATGGAGAGCAACAACTCCAGCTACACCGTGAGCGCCTCGGGCATCACGTCGCGCTACAACGGCGACATCAATGCACCGGCTTCGGGCTGCCCCTGGGTTGCCTACAACGGTGCGCCGTGGGGCGCGACCACCTGCGCCATTACGAGCAGCGTGGACGTCTACGGCGGCATGGATACCCGCAAGGCCGGCCGTTTCGACCTCGAGTGGAAGCTTGGCTCCCACACGCTCGGCGGCGGTTACTCGGATGAGCGTTGGTCGTCGGATGCCGGCACGTCGTACGCCGGTGGCGCCTACCACTACTACTACACCCAGCCGACCCCGACCGATCCTGGCCTCGTCATCACCTACAACTTCCGTACCGGCGGCGCTGTCGACGTGCGTCAGAAGTCCTGGTATGTCGAAGATCATTGGCTGATCACCGACCGCTTCATGCTGTACGGCGGTATCCGCAATGACAACTTCAACAACAAGAACGGTGCTGGCGAAACCTTCGTCAAGCAGGACAACATCTGGCAGCCGCGCCTCGGCTTCTCGTGGGACATCAACGGCGACTCGTCGCTGAAGCTCTACGGTACCGCCGGTCGTTACTCGCTGCCGATGGCCGCCAACGTCGCTCTCCGCGCCGCTACGGCTTCGCTGTACACCGAAGACGACAGCCTGTACTCGGGCATCAACCCGGACGGCACGCCGATCATCGTGGGCGAGTTTGGTGGCGAAGGTCACTACGTCTACAACGGTGAAGACGGCAGCACGCCGAACCCGAAGGCCGTTGCGTCCAAGAAGCTCAAGCCGTACGTGCAGGATGAATACATCCTGGGCGTGCAGAAGCTGCTCACCAGCGACATCAGCTTCTTCGACAACTGGACCGTGGGCGCGAAGGCGACCTACCGCAAGCTCCGCAACACGATCGACGACACCTGCGATTCGCGTCCGTTCTACAACCTCGCCCAGCAGAACGGCGTGGGCGACGCGTGGCCGGATGAGTGGACCGTTCCGGATGGCATGGGCGGTTGCTGGATCTTCAACCCGGGCAGCGCTCTGAAGCTGACCACCACGCTTGACGGCACCTCCAAGACCTTCGACGTCACCATCCCGGGCAACCAGCTTGGGCCGGCCGCGAAGCGTTCCTACCAGGGCATCGAGCTGACGGCTGAGAAGACCACGGACAAGTACTACGTCAACGCGTCGTACACCTGGGCTCGCAGCTACGGCAACACCGAAGGTCTGGTGAAGTCGAACAACGGTCAGGACGATACCGGCACCACCGCCGACTTCGACTTCCCGGAGATCATGAAGGGTGCCAACGGCTACCTGCCGAACGACCGTCGCCATACCTTCAAGCTGTACGGCGCCTGGAAGTTCACGCCTGAGTGGTCCGTGGGCGCCAACATGCTGGTGCAGTCCGGCACGCCGATCAGCTGCTACGGCGGCGGCGGTGGCACGCTCGACACCCACTTCGGCTACAGCGGCCAGTGGCACGTCTGCAACGGCAAGGTCTCGCCGGAAGGCGGTTCGGGTCGCACGCCGTGGGTGTGGACCTTCAGCCCGAACGTGATGTACTCGCCGGCATGGGCCAAGGGCCTGAGCATGCAGTTGTCGGTCATCAACCTGTTCAACAACGACACCGAAACGTTCGTGTTCGAACAGTCTGAAGGCATCAGCAACGGCGGCGCACGCACCGTCTACACCAACTACAAGCTGCCGAAGTACTTCAATACTCCGCGCTACGCTCGTTTCCAGGTGCAGTACGACTTCTCGCTGTAATTGCAACAGCTTCATCGCTTCGTAGAAGGCGAACGAAAACACCCCCGCCCGCAAGGGCGGGGGTTCCCCTGGCCGCAGCCCACAATGCGGCCTTTTTTATTTGGGCGTCCATACGTTCGGACGTCCAAATGACTATCGCGCCGCCAGATCGGCGCGGCGACATTGTCGTTGACGCACGGCAAATTCTTGCGACGGACCCGGCCGGGCACCGTGTCCGGGTGACGCGCCGGACCCATTTCTTCAAGCCTTTGATTTAATGAACGAAATTCCGCATTCCGTCACATATTTCGCCCTTCGCGAACGTATGGTCTGCCGGTGGTCCTCTTGACTTTTCTCGTTCCTTCTTTTTGGGGTATGCTTGGAGGCTCCCCCGCGAAACAAACTTGCGGCGCGCTGCGCCCGGTCTTTCGCGCCCACGATTGCATCGATTGATTGAGGTTTCACATGCGCAGGATCGTTTGGTCGCTGATGTCGGTAGCAGCGCTGGCTCTGGCCGGCTGCAATTCTTCTGATTCGTCGCAGCAGGCGTCGTCGGGCGGTGAATCCGCTTCAGCCGCCAGCGCCGCGGGTCCCGCGACCAAGGCCAACGCCGTGAGCGGCACCGTCGCCCTGCGCGATCCGGCCGAGCTGTCGCCGGCCGCCAAGCTCGAGATCAAGCTGATCGACGTGTCCGATGCCGAAACGCCGCCGCTCGGTACCAAGACCATCGATCCGGTCGGCAGCATGCCGCAGTCGTTCGAAATCGAGTTCAAGCCGACGGATGTGAACCCGAACGACATCTATATCGTCCAGGCCGTGCTCACCGACGGCGAGCGCTCCTACACCGCGCCGCTGCAGTCGCCGGTGATGACCAAGGGCGCCGCCAACCAGGTGTCGATCCAGCTGGCGCCGCAGCAGACCCCGGGCGAGAAGGAGCTGGCTGCCTTCACCTCGGTGCAGAAGCAGATCGGCGGCATGAAGATCACCAGCGGCACCAAGCTCGAAGACAAGGCGTCGCGCAGCTGGCAGGTGTTCCGCGAAGCGGGCGAAGTGAAGTTCATCCGCGAGCAGGTCGATCTGAACGACAAGGGCTTCACCAGCACCGATTACGCCTACAAGGATGGCAAGCCGTGGGTCGTGGTGCAGCAGAAGAAGGCCAGCAAGGACGCCAAGCCGACGTCGACCGAACAGGCCGGCTGGGCCACCGACGGTACGCTGGTGCTGAAGAAGCAGCTGAGCGGCAGCAAGAGCGAATCGCTGAGCGACGACGCGGCGGCTGACCTGCAGAAGCAGGCCACGGCGATCCTGAGCCTGGCGACCAACGGCAAGAACAAGTAATCAGCCATCGGCTGGTTCGAGAAAACGCCCGCACCCGCGGGCGTTTTTTTTGGCCGCAAGGATAGTTCCGGGACCAGCCATGCGCGGCAGGGCGGGCACCGCGTTTGTCGCGCATGAAAAAGGCCCCCTTGCGGAGGCCTTTTCCCGGATCCACGCGAAGAGGCCCGTGAGGCCTCTCCGGTTGGCTTAGAAGCCGAACTTCACGCCAGCATTGATGCTGTTGAACTTCTGGCTGTTGTCGCTGAAGCGACCGGTGTAGCCCAGCCAGCCGGTGATGTTCTGGGTGAACTGCGCCGAGATGCCCAGGTCCGCCGTGCCCCAGGTGCCATCCGGCGAGAAGCCGGTCAGGCTGAAGAAGCCGGCCATCGAGTTCAGGCCCGCCGTGATGGCGCGCGGATCGGCCTTGCTGTCATGGTTCCATGCCACTTCGGCGTACGGCTGCAGCAGCATGCTGCTGGTCTGCCAATGGCCCTGCAGGCGCCAGCCGACGGTCGAGATCAGCGCGTCACGCTGCTGGCGGTTGAACCACATCGAGGTGCTGCTGCTGCCGCTTTCGGCGTAGCCATTGACCTTGACCGTCTGCCATTCAACGTTGGCGAACGGACCGGTACGCAGGCCCGAGAAGTCGAACCAGTAGCCGCCGGTCAGGCCGCCACCGAGGTGGGAGCCGTCAGCCTTGCCGCTTTCGGTGCGCGTCGCGGCACCGAGCTGGATGCGGCGTTCGATGTCCGAGAAGTTGGACTGGCCGAAGCTGACATAGCCGCCCACGTAACCGCCCGCCTGATGCCAGGTGACGTAGCCCAGGCCGCTGATGTCCTGCAGCTTGTAACCGCCGCCGCCCTGGAAGTCGGCATTGTGCTGGCCGATGCCCATGGCCACGCCGAGCGACCAGTTGTCGGACGCCTTCACGTCGGCACCGAGGGTCAGGTTGACGTTGTCGCTGTCCGTCTTCGGCGACAGGCCCTGGCCTTTGAACGTCTGCTGGCCGTAGTCGATGCTGGCGAAGGCGCGCGTGTCGCTGCCCATGCCGTCGGCGAGCATTTCGTTGCGGATCGCACGACCCTGTGCGGCAGCGGCGGCGAGCGGCGCTTCACCCAGCAGGGAGACCTGCGACGGGGCGCGGATCACGGACACCACGTACTGGCTGAGCATCGCGTGCGCGGCGGTGGTCGGATGCACGCCATCGGCGAACAGATAGGTCTTGGCGGCGTTCGGATCGACCAGGGTGTTCGGGGTGCAGTTGATCGAGCTGGACACCGTACAGGCCGGCGTGGTCACGTTGGTGAAGCCGTAGGCCGACGGGTTGGCGATCACTTCATTGAGCACCGCGTAGGTGTTCACGGGGATCACGTTCAGGCCCTTGTTGCTCAGCTGGTTCAGGCCCACCTCGAGCACGCTGTTGAACAGCGTCGACAACTGCGAGCCGCCCTGCTGCGCGGCGGCACCGCCCGCGGCGCTGGCCGGGGTCTTGCCGATGTCCGGCAGGTTGTAAACGATCACGTACTTGGCGCCGTTCGCCTGCATCTGGGCCAGCAGGCCAAGCTCGGTCTGGGCGGCCTGCTGCACGCCGGCGGCGAGGAAGGTCGGGTCCTGCGAGACGGCGGTCAGGTAGAAGATGTCATTTGCGCCACCCCACACCTGGTACAGCGCGTTGGGATCGGCCTTGCCACCGTTGGCGGCCAGGTACATGCCCCACTGCTGCGGCATGAGCGGGATCGGGCCAGCGGCCGAGTTGTGCACCAAGCCGGCGCCACCGAAGGCGTAGTCCGTGCCACCGGTCAGCGATGCCGTGACCGGCAGGCCAAGGGCGGCGGCGACGTTTTCGGCCGTCGTGTAGCCCGGGTTCGTGGTGAAGCGCAGCGGGATCGGCGAGCCATTCGCGGCGGCAATGTTGCCGGCGTCGCTCAGGCTGTCGCCAATGACGACGACCTTGCTGAAATCGGTAGCGGAAGCGGCGGTGCTGAACAGCAGGGCGGCGGCAATGGCGCCGGCGATATGGCGAGTACGGGGCATGTCTTTAACGCTCCATGGAGCCAGGGCGGCTCTTAGTTGTTATCGGCGCGTTACGCTACCGCATGCCATACGTCAGCGCATGCTGCGCTGCATCGCGATGCGAGGGGCTGGACACGTGGCAGGGCACGCCGATGGGGATGAAATCGAGAGGCCCGGCCGGAAGGCGAATATTTCCCTGAGAAATATCGAGGCGCGGGTCGGTTCTGGCGGTCTGACATCGCCGGGAACGGCGATGACTTAGTGCATCGCAAGATGTTTCGCAGCGAATAAAGCGATGACCGTCCCGGCCGGCGACACATGGCCGCCGGCCGGTTGATCGGGGTATCAGCGCTTCATCGCCCGCGACAGCGCATCGGCAAATGCGCTGTTCGCCGGTGCCGGGGCCGCCTTGGGCGCACCGTCGCCGCCCGGACGCGGACCGCGACCCGGATTGGGGCCGCTGCGCTGCTGGCCCGGCTCGTCGTCCAGGCGCATCGACAGGCCGATGCGCTGGCGCGGCAGGTCCACTTCCATGACCTTCACCTTGACGATGTCACCGGCCTTCACCGCGTCACGAGGATCCTTGACGAAGGTGTGCGACAGCGCCGACACGTGCACCAGACCATCCTGATGGACGCCGATGTCGACGAAAGCGCCGAACGCGGCCACGTTGGTGACGCGACCTTCCAGGATCATGCCCGGACGCAGGTCCTTCAGATCTTCCACGCCCTCGGCAAAGCTCGGCGCCACGAATTCCGGACGCGGATCGCGGCCCGGCTTCTCCAGCTCCTTGAGGATGTCGCGCACCGTCGGCACGCCGAACTTCTCGTCGGTGTACTGCTCGGCCTTGAGGCCGCGCAGGAAGCTCATGTCGCCGATGATGTTTTTCACCTCGCGACCGCACTGCGCAATGATGCGCTCGATTACCGGATAGGCTTCCGGATGCACCGCGCTTGCGTCGAGCGGGTTGTCGCCATTGGGCACGCGCAGGAAGCCGGCGCACTGCTCGAACGCCTTGTCACCCAGGCGCGGCACTTTCAGCAGCGCCTTGCGGTTGGCAAACGGGCCATTCGCATCGCGATGCTTCACCACGTTCTCGGCCACGCTCGGCGACAAGCCGGCAACGCGCGAGAGCAGGGCGGCCGAAGCCGTATTGACGTCAACGCCGACGGCGTTCACGCAGTCCTCGACCTTGGCGTCCAGCGCGCGCGCCAGCTTCACCTGGTTCACGTCGTGCTGGTACTGGCCCACGCCGATGGCCTTCGGTTCGATCTTCACCAGTTCGGCCAGCGGATCCTGCAGGCGACGCGCGATCGACACCGCGCCACGCAGGCTCACGTCCATATCCGGGAATTCCTTCGCCGCGACTTCGGACGCCGAATACACCGACGCGCCCGCTTCGCTCACCACGATCTTCGACAGCTTCAGATCGCCGTGCTTCTTCATCAGTTCGCCGGCGAGCTTGTCGGTTTCGCGCGATGCCGTGCCGTTGCCGATGGCGATCAGGTCCACATGGTGTTGCTTGCACAGCACCGCCAGGCGTGCGATCGACTGATCCCACTGGTTGCGCGGTTCATGCGGATAGATGGCTTCGGTGGCCAGCACCTTGCCGGTGGCATCGACCACGGCCACCTTCACGCCGGTGCGAATACCCGGATCCAGGCCCATCACTGACTTCGCGCCTGCAGGCGCAGCCAGCATGAGGTCCTTGAGGTTTTCGCCGAACACGCGGATCGCTTCGTCTTCGGCACCTTCGCGCACGCGGCCGAACAGATCCAGCGTCAGATGCAGATGCAGCTTCACGCGCCAGGTCAGGCGCACGGTTTCGCGCAGCCACGTATCGGCGGCACGACCGCGATCGAGGATGCCCGCGTGGGCCGCAACGCGACCTTCGCCTTCGATGTGACCCTGCTCGGCCTCGACGGTCGGTGCCAGCTCGAGTTCGATGATGCCTTCGTTGCGCGCACGCATCAGTGCGAGCAGGCGATGCGAAGGAATCTTGCCGATCGATTCCATGTGATCGAAATAGTCGCGGAACTTCGCGCCTTCATTTTCCTTGCCTTCGACCACCTTGGCGCGAATCTGGCCCTTGTCCCACAGCCAGTCGCGCAGCTCGCCCACGAGGTGCGCATCTTCGGCGATGGATTCCATCAGGATGGCGCGCGCGCCATCGAGCGCGGCGCGTACGTCGGCCACGCCCTTCTCCGCATCGATGAACTGTTCGGCAAAGGCTTCCGGCGACTGCGTGGGATCTTCGCGCAGGCCCGTGGCCAGCGGCTCAAGGCCGGCTTCGCGCGCGATCTGCGCCTTGGTGCGACGCTTGGGCTTGTACGGCAGGTACAAGTCTTCCAGGCGTGCCTTGGTATCCGCGCCGAGGATGTCGTTCTTCAGCGCATCGGTCATCTTGCCCTGCTCGTCGATGCTGGCGAGGATCGCGCTGCGGCGCTCCTCCAGCTCGCGCAGGTAACGCAAGCGCTCTTCCAGCAAACGCAGCTGCGTATCGTCGAGTCCACCGGTCGCTTCCTTACGGTAGCGGGCAATGAACGGGACGGTCGCGCCGCCATCGAGCAAATCTACGGCCGCCTGCACTTGTTCCGGCTTGGCAGCGATGTCCTGGGCAATACGATGTTCGATGCTGAGCATGATTCTCTTGCTGGTCTGCTGGGAATACTCCCACGGGCCTCAAGGCGGCCTGGGGGAAGGGGGATGATAGCGGGTTGGGACGGGCGTGGAATCCCACCGGCCGTCATGCCCGCGCAGGCGGTCAACCGGTGGCGACAAACTGAAGCGAGACACTGGGTTTCAAGGCCCGATGCATGGGACGCAGAGGTGCCCTTCAGGCACTGAACGTGCCGCCACCTTGCGAATCCTGCGGCTTGTCCTGCTGCACCGTCGCTTGCCCTTCCGGACGACCATTCACCACCAGCGTCTGCGCCAGCAGATCGTGCAGGCCCTGCTTGCGCTCAGTCCACGCCACCATGAGAAAACCGATGCAGAACGTGAACGCGCTGATGACCTTGCCGAAATAGCGCGCGGTGGCGCGCAGGAAACTCAGGCGCTTGCCATCCATGTCCGTGACACGAATACCCAGTGCACGCTTGCCCACCGTTCCCTGCCAGGACGAACTTTCAAGCACGGCGAAGTACAGCCACGCGAGCACGGTTTCGACCATCAGCGCCGGCATGATGCTGTCGAAATAGGTCTGCAAGGCATGGAGCGCCAGTTGCGGATCGCTGGCCGCCGCCTGGCTCGCCTGCATATAGACGGCATACGCTTCATTGGCGCCCATCAGGCCGCCAATGATCATGTTGGGAATCCACAGCACCAGCACGTCGAGGATATAGGCGCCGACGCGCTTCCAGAATCCCGCGTACGTCATGAGCGCGGCACGCGGTTGTGCGGCGGTTGCCCACGAGGATGCGTGGTCGGCAGGCGGAACCGGCGGCGGCGTGAATGCCGGTGCTGCATCGGGAAGATCTTGCGGATACAGGCTCGACAGCGGCTTCCAGTCGCTCATGCCGTCGTACCAGCCCAGGTCGGCGGGACTTACTTCGCCGCTGCGCAGCCACTGGCGCACGTCGCTTTCCTGGTAAGGACCATGACGCTCGCCATCCCGACCGATCCACACTTCCATCGTTGCTGCTCCAGGAGGGTAAGGGCGCATGATTACATTGATGTGCGACCCGACGTAAGGCACGAAGGGTGGCTTGCGCGCGCTTTCACGCCGCGCCGGGCGCGACACGTCACGCGGCGTCGCGCCGCTTCAGGTGCACCAGCAGCAATGAAATGGCCGCCGGCGTGACGCCGCTGATGCGTGACGCCTGGCCAATGGTCTCAGGCAGCGAACGCTTGAGCTTGAGCGTCACTTCCGCGGAAAGCCCGCGCACGCGGTCGTAGTCGAAATCCTGCGGAATGCGCGTGGTCTCGTGACGACGCTGGCGCTCGATCTCCTCGCGCTGGCGCTCCAGATAACCGGCGTACTTGGTCTGCACTTCCACCTGCGCGGCGACGTCCACATCATCGACGGCGGGCCCGAGCTCCGGCACGGACATCAGCTTGCCGTAGTCCAGTTCCGGACGGCGCAGCAGATCCAGCGCATTCGTCTCACGACTGACCGCGATGCCCAGCTGGCGCTCCACGGCCGCGCCAAGAAGATTGTTCGGCGCCGCCCACAGCGTGCCCAGTCGCTGCACTTCCTGCGTCACGGCATCGCGCTTGCGCCGCAGCGCATCGAAGCGCGCCTGCGGCACGACGCCGAGTTGGTGTCCGGTTTCGGTCAGGCGCAGGTCGGCATTGTCTTCACGCAAGTGCAGGCGATATTCCGCGCGCGAAGTGAACATGCGGTACGGCTCGATCGTGCCATTGCTGGTGAGATCGTCGATCAGCACGCCGATGTAGGCTTCGTCGCGTCGTGGATACCACGGCGCCTTGCCCTGCACGTTGAGCGCAGCATTGAGCCCCGCCACCACGCCTTGCGCACCGGCTTCTTCATAGCCGGTGGTGCCGTTGATCTGCCCGGCAAAGAACAAACCCGGCAGCGCCTTGGTTTCCAGCCACGGATGCAGGCCGCGGGGATCGAAGTAGTCGTACTCGATGGCGTAGCCCGGCCGCGTGATGTGCGCGATCTCGAAGCCCTTGATCGAATGCACCAGGTCCAGCTGCACGTCGTACGGCAGCGAGGTGGAAATGCCGTTCGGATAAATCTCGAATGTATCCAGGCCCTCGGGTTCGATGAAAATCTGATGCGAGGATTTCTCCGCGAAACGCACCACTTTGTCCTCGATGGACGGGCAGTAGCGCGGACCCACGCCTTCGATCTGGCCGGTGTACAGCGGCGAACGGTCGAGTGCGCCGCGAATGACCTCGTGCGTGCGCTCGGTGGTGTGCGTGATCCAGCAGCTGACCTGGCGCGGATGGTCAGCGCGTGAACCGAGGTAGGAGAACACCGGAGCGGGGTTGTCGCCGGGCTGCTCTTCCAGGCCTTCGAAGTTGATGCTGCGCAGGTCGATGCGCGGTGGCGTGCCCGTCTTCAGGCGGTCGGCGGCCACCGGCAGCTCGCGCAGCTTCTGCGCCAGGGCACTGGCTGGCGGATCGCCCGCGCGACCGCCCGCGTACTGCGCCGGGCCGATATGAATCTTGCCGGCCAGGAATGTGCCTGCCGTCAGCACGACGGCGCGCGCGCGGAAGCTCACGCCCATCTGGGTGACGACGCCTGTCACGCGACCATGCTCAAGGATGAGGTCGTCCACGGCCTGCTGGAACAGCTCCAGGTTCGGCTGGGTCTCGACGATACGGCGGATGGCGGCCTTGTAGAGGCTGCGGTCGGCCTGGCAGCGCGTCGCGCGCACGGCCGGCCCCTTGGAGGCGTTCAGCGTGCGCCACTGGATGCCGGCGCGGTCAGCTGCCTGCGCCATGGCACCGCCGAGGGCGTCGATCTCCTTCACCAGGTGACCCTTGCCGATGCCGCCGATGGCTGGATTGCAGCTCATCTGGCCAATCGTCTCGATGTTGTGGCTCAGCAGCAGGGTGCGCGCGCCGGTGCGGGCAGCCGCAAGGGCCGCTTCGGTGCCGGCGTGGCCGCCGCCGATGACGATGACGTCGTAATGGGTGGGGTGGAACATGGCGAAGACTGCCTTGGCGGCGCAAAAAGTGACCAAATGGGGCGCTATGGTAACCCGGTCAGTATCTTAGCGCTGACTAGGAAATCTCTGGCACGCTTCCTGCTTGGATGTGAACGCACTTTCACGGGCAGACGCTGCGCGAAACAAGACGCGCGCCGAGATCGGACTGACAGGGGTCTGATTGCGTGCCGGGAGAGGAAGCAAGACGGCGCCCAGTGGGCGCCGTCGTTTTTTTGGGGCTTCCAAATGAGATCTGGCGCCCGGCGGTCTCAGGAACAGGGGGAATCCAGGATGACCGTGTTGCCGGGCGCCAGAAACTTGACTGGCTGCGGGCAGCGTCGCTGCGCCGTCGTGGGGCTGATATTTACCCTTTTACCGTGAACACGGGGTGACTAAAACGGAAATTTGTGCCGGTTTTTGGCGCCTCCTGACGCTCAGCGTCATTCGGTGATCTACGCCCATTTCGTGCGTGATCTGCATCACATTCGTGGCACAGCTGTTGCTTTCCCTTCCCTGCTGGGTTGTTGAGCCGAAAGGGCTCGGGGGAAAGAGACATGAACATGCGTCTGGATTTTGAACCGCTGTACCCGCACCACGATCTGCTGATCGAAATTGGCCGCGTTGAAATGGCCATGGAACATCTGGACGAGCGCGCCGAAGACGAACGCCGTGCGCTGCGCCCGCGCCTGGAACTGCGCATGCATCGCCTGCGCGATGCGCTGGAACACCTGCCGGCCTGACCGGCACGGATCGCAAGCCGCCCGGGTGACCCGTTCGCAAGAGCGGGCAACACCCGGGGCGATCAGCGAACCTTCCCTCTGCTAAGCGATCAATCGCGCAGCATGCTCTGCACGATTTCCGTCAGGTTGCGCGACAGCCCCGGCTGCGCTGCCATCTGCTCGACGGCCGCGCGCGCCCGCTCGCGACGCACCGGTTCCAGTCGCCGCCAACCGTTGAACGCCGTCGCCAGTCGCGCGGCCACCTGCGGATTAAGCACGTCCAGCTGCACCAGGCGTTCGGCGAGCAGGCGGTAGCCCGCGCCATCGGCCTGGTGGAAACCCACCGGATTGCTGCGTGCCCACGCGCCGAACAGCGCATTGACGCGATTGGGATTCTTCAGCGTGAACGAGGGATCGCGTTCCAGCTCCTGCACGCGCACCAGCGACGCCGCACCCTGGCGCTGCGTCTGCACGTTGAACCATTTGTCGAGCGCCAGCGGGTTGTCGGCGTAGCGCTCGCGGAAATGCGTCAATGCAGCGGCTGCCTGCGGCGCGTCGGTGCGCACCAGCACGGACAAGGCGGCCAGGCGGTCGGTCATGCTCGGCGCGTTGTCGTACTGCAGCGTGGCCAGCACGTGGCCACGCGATGCATCGAGCAACGACAGCAGTTCGAGCACACGCCGCTTGAGGCGACGACGGGCCTGGCTCGCGGCGTCGAGATCCGCCGTGGTTTCGCCGGCCAGCGCGGTGTAGCGCGCTTCAAGCGCGTCACGGCCTATGCGTTCGGCCAGCGCCTGCTGCAAGGCCCTGCGCGCCGCATGGATCAGGTCGGGATCGACTTCGCGCTCGCGCTCGGCCAGCTCGATTTCACCCGGCGGCGTCATCAGTTCAGCCAGCAGGGCATCGTCCACCGCCGTGTCATCGAACAGCGCTGCGAGCGCATCGCACCAGGCGCTGACGGCATCACCCGACGTGCCCTGGCGCAGTGCTTCGTACGCCGCCACGGCCAGCTGCTGGCCCGCTTCCCAGCGATTGAAGCCATCGACGTCATGGCGCAGCAGCAGCGCGAGATCGCCGGGCGAGGACTGGCTTTCCAGGATCACCGGCGCCGAAAATCCGCGCAGCAGCGATGGCACCGGCTCCGAGGCCACGTCGCGGAACACGAACTGCTGTTCACCCTTGTCGACGATGACCACCAGCTCGGTCTCGCCCGCCGTATAGCCGTCCAAATGCAACGGCAGCAGATGGCCATCGCGATGGAACAGCGCCAGCTTCACCGGAATCGGCAAAGCTTGCGTTTCGGGCTGATTCGGCGTGGCGATCGTGTGCTGCGACAAGGTCAGCGTGTACTCGCGCTTGCCGGCATCAAAACTCCCGCGCGCCTTCAGGCGCGGCGTGCCCGACTGCGCATACCAGGAAAGGTAGGGCGACAAATCGACGCCGTTGGCCTCGCCCAGCGCGCCGAGGAAATCCTCCAGCGTGGCGGCGCGGCCATCGTTGCGCGCGAAGTAACGATCCATGCCACGGCGAAAACCTTCCGTGCCAAGGCGCCCGGACACCATGCGCACCAGTTCCGCACCCTTCTCGTACACGGTCGCGGTATAGAAGTTGTTGATCTCGCTGTACTGCGCCGGGCGCACCGGATGTGCCAACGGGCCCGCATCTTCCGGGAACTGCGCGCGACGAAGCAGCGAGACGTCCTCAATGCGCTTGAGCGGCGCGGAATTCATGTCTTGCGAAAACTGCTGCTCGCGGAAAACAGTCAGGCCTTCCTTCAGTGACAACTGGAACCAGTCGCGGCAGGTCACGCGATTGCCGCTCCAGTTGTGGAAATACTCGTGCGCCACGACGGCTTCCACGGCGCGGTACTCGTCGTCCGTGGTGGAGTCCGGATCGGCCAGCAAATACTTCGCGTTGAAGATGTTGAGGCCCTTGTTCTCCATCGCGCCCATGTTGAAGTCATGGGTGGCGACGACATGGAACACGTCCAGATCGTAATTCCGGCCGTAGGCTTCCTCGTCCCAGCGCATCGAACGTTCCAGCGCGTCCATCGCGTAGTGGCAGCGATCGATCACGTTGGCTTCGGACCAGATCACCAGCTTCACCGGGCGCTGGTCGGCAGTGACGTAATCCCGCTCGATCTTCTCCAGGCGGCCGGCGACCAGCGCGAACAGATAGCTCGGCTTCGGATGCGGATCGACAAAGCGCGCCCAGTGACGACCACCTTCCAGTTCGCCGGCGCCATCCGGATTGCCGCCGGCCAGCAATACCGGGAAGCGCGTCTTGTCGGCGCGCAGCGTCACCGTGTAGCTGGCGAGCACATCCGGGCGATCCGGGAAAAAGGTGATGTGGCGGAATCCCTCCGCTTCGCACTGCGTCAGCAGGAAGCCGGCCTCGCGCGATCCGGACAGATACAGTCCTTCCAGCGCGGTATTGGCGGCCGGATGCGTGCGCACGCGCGTTTCCAGCACGCTGCCGTCTTTCACGCCCTCGACTTCCAGCGCGCTGTCCACCAGCCGGAACTGGCCGGGCTCCAGCGCCACCCCGTCCAGGCTGATCGACAGCAGGTCCAGCCCTTCGCCGTCCAGTCGCAGCGTCTCGTCCTGCGCCGGGTCACGGCGCAGATGCAGGCGTGACGTCACCTCGCTGCTGTCGATATCGAGGTCGAACACCAGTTCGACGCGCTCGACGCGCCAGGCGGGGGCGCGGTAGTCACTGAGGCGGATGGGGGCGGTGGACTGCTCGGAAACCGTGTTCATGACGATCGCAGGGGGAATGAGGGGATAGATCAGGCTAACATGCGGGGCTTTAATGGCAGGACAAGACCATGGTCGCCTTCCGGGCTGAGCGAACCACCGTCGGGCCCCATGAAATCGCCGTCCTGCACGACGATGCGAACGGCCGAAAGGTCCGCATTGCCCGCCGCGGCGCCACCGTCATGTCGATCGAGCAAGCCTGGCAAGGCACCTCATTCGACCTCGCCGACGGCTACCGCGACGCTGCCGAGCTCGACAGCCGCCCCAGCTCCCGCTTCGCCGTCATGGTCCCCTTTGCCAACCGCATCGCCGATGCGCGCTACACGTTTGATGGCACCGAATACGACCTGCAACCGGGCGTCGAAGGCGACCAGCGCGCAGCACGCCATGGTTTCGTCCGTGGCGTCGATTTCGACCTGACCGAACGGCATGCCGACGAAGCCGGCGCGCGCGTCACCTTCACCACCCAGGCCATCCGCCCGGGCGTGCATCCGGGCTATCCCTTTGCCATCGACCTCACGGTCACCTACGTGCTCAACGCGCAAGGCCTTGAGGTGCGGGCGCGCATGCACAACGTCGGCGAACAGGCCGCGCCGTGCTTCTTCGGTTGGCATCCGTATTTCCGTCTTGGCGAGACGCCGATCGAACAGCTGGAGCTGAAGATTCCCGCGCGCCAAGTCGTGCGCACGGATGCCCAGTACATCCCGCTCGAAGGCGATGCCGCGCGCGCGCCGCTGGAGCGCGAGGCCGGGCTGGATTTCCGTAGCTACAAGATCATCGGCGCGCAGGAACTCAACCACGCCTGGGCCGACCTCGTCCCCGATGCCGATGGCCGCGCGCGCACCTGGCTGCGCGATCCGGCCAACGGCCTCGCCATCGCGCTCTGGCAGGCATCCGGCGTCATGCTTGGCTTCACCGCCGACACCGTCACGCGCGACGTGCGCGGCTCGGTCGCGCTGGAGCCCATGGAGAGCTGGTCCAACGCCTTCAATCGCGCCGACTGCGCGCAAGCCATTCGCCTGGAAGCCGGCGAAGCCCGTACCTACCGTTGTGGAGTGGAGATCGTCCTGCCATGAGTGTCGCCTTGCCCCGAATCGATGCCATCCGTGATGCCGCCGCGCGCATCGCACCGCACGCGGTGGTCACGCCCGTGATGCGTAACGCGCGCCTGGACGCGCTGGCCGGCGCGCAGCTGTTTTTCAAGTGCGAAAACCTGCAGCGCGGCGGTGCCTTCAAGTTTCGCGGCGCCTGCAATGCGGTGTGGTCGCTGAGCGACGACGAAGCCGCGCGCGGCGTGGTCACGCACTCGTCCGGCAACCACGGCAATGCACTGGCCATTGCCGCCTCCACGCGCGGCATTCCCGCGCACGTCGTCGTGCCCGAGGGCGCGGTGAAGGCCAAGCTCGAAGCCATCGAGCAGGCCGGGGCGGTGCTCCATCGTTGTGCTCCCAACACCCCTGCCCGCGAAGCCGCTGCCGCCGAAGTCCAGCGCCAGACCGGCGCCGACCTCGTGCATCCGTACGCCGACACGCGCGTCATGGCCGGGCAGGGCACGCTCGTTCTCGAACTGCTCAACCAGGCGGGCGATCTGGACATCATCGTGACGCCGGTCGGCGGTGGCGGCCTGGCCGCTGGCTGCGCCATTGCCGCGCACGCGCTGGATTCTTCCATCCAGATGATCGCCGCCGAACCCGAAGGTGCCGACGATGCCGCCCAGTCGCTGGCACAGGGCTCGCGCATCGCGGGCATCACCGCCAACACCATCTGCGACGGCCTGCGCACGCTGATCGGCGAATCCAACTTCGAAGCCCTGCAGCAGCACGGCACCCAGGTGGTGACGGTGTCCGACGACGAAGTCGTTGCCGCCATGAAAACCCTCTGGCGCGAACTCAAGCTGGTGATCGAGCCGTCCAGTGCAACGGTGTTCGCCGCCGTGCTGAAGCGCCCGGAACAGTTCGCCGGCAAGCGCGTCGGCCTGGTGCTGACCGGCGGCAACGTGGATCTGGAAGCCCTGCCGTTCTGATCGAACGGCGCCGCCACGACTCCGGCGTTTCGCTGCCAGCGATTCGCCAGAGTCGTGCGCTAGGTTGCGCCGTCTCCCATGGCGGCAAGGAACCTTCGTGTCATTTCAAGGAAGAAGGGCGCTGGCGCTGATTGTCGCGGGCTTGCTGGCCTGCATCGGCCCGGCGAGTGCGGCAACGACCTGTCCACTGCTTCGCGCCCACTACCACCTGTCCGCCAACCCGCACTTCACGCTGTCCTTCACGCGGTTGCCGAAGAGCGACGCCGTGATGACGGACGTCGCGCTCAAGCTCACGCCGCCGGCAGGCCCCAGCTACTGGTACTTCTTCGATGGAGGATCAGCGCGCTACGTCAACATGATCTCGACCACCGACCCCGCCGCACCGGGTTGGCACATCGAACCGGACCGCGGCGACCGCCGCAGCCGGCCGCTGGGGGAGATGCATTACTACGCGTGGTCCGGCAACTATCGCTTCGACGAGAGCATGCCCAAAACGAGTACGCCGGCGCCGCAGCACATCTTCCTGCCCGATCTGGCGGAGATCATGTGGTACGCCGCCAACCCGCGGATCAGCGTGCCCTACGGCGTGTTCGAATTCGACGGCTGCGCGCCGCGCCAGGCCTTCCGCCACACGCGCACGCCGCTCACCGCCACCAGCCCCAGCACGATGAACGCCATGCCGACGTACTCCGTCGGCCCCGGCTGCTCGCCCAGGATCATCCACGCCAGCACCACGCTGACGATCGGCACGCCCAGGCTCGACAAACTGGCGATGGCCGTCGACAGGCGCTGCAGCACGAACAGCCACATGCCCCAGGCCAGGCTCGACGCCAGCAGCACGCTGTAAGCGAGCCCGCCAATCAGGCCCCAGGTCCATTCGATCGGGCGCTGCGGGATGCACACCGCCAGCACGCACAAGGCCAGCGAACCGAAGGCCATCTGCCACGCGGTGAGATTGAGAGGGGAGGGGCGGTGCTCGATGAACATCTTCTTGCTCAGCACCGTGCCCATGGCCCAGCAGAACCCGGCGACCATGGCCAGCAAGGTGCTGGTGCTCGAACCCAGCCCGCGCCACGGTTCGATGATGCAGATCAGGCCCACGGCCGCGAAGGCAAGTCCGATCCAGTGGCGCCGCGTCGGCCGCTCGCCGAGGATGGCCCACGCCAGCAGCACCGCCCAGAACGGCATGGTGTAGGCAAGCAGGGCGATGCGCCCGGCGCCACCGGACACGAGCGCAAGCTGCCCCAGGCCCTGGAAAAAAGCGGTCTGGCTCATGCCGATCAGGAAGGTCAGGCCCAGCGGCGGCGGCTTCAGCGGCTGGCGCATTGCCATCAGGGCGATGAACAGCACCACCGAGCCCAGGACGTAGCGGATCGCCGAAAACTGAAACGGCCCGGCGTGCTGCAGCACCTGCTTCATCACGATCCAGCTGTAGGCCCAGATCAGGATGGTCGCGATCATGGCGATCACGGCGCTGCGTTGTGAGGAGGAAGAGGACATCGGGCCGGACAACCTTCGAAGCAGGTAAGCGTACTCACGTACGCCCGGGAGGGGCGAGCAAGCGGGGCGACAGTTTCGTCGCAAGCTATTTCGTTTGGAAGTCCAGTCTTCGTTTCTGCTTAGGACCAATCGCCCCAAGCGCAGCGCAGCAACGAAATCTTTTGCTTTGCATTTTGCGTCGTGATAACAAAAGCGCGCACCAGCATCGACCTTATGGGGGGCCTGATGATCGAGCTGGAGTTTCAGATCCTGTCGGATCGTCGCGAGGGATTGCTCGTTGACCTTGGACGCCTGGTCGTTGCCAGCGGGTATACCCTGCTGCGGCAGCGCCTGTCCCAGGACCAAAGGGGAACGTGGCTGACCATGCGCGTGCGTGGTCCGGCCGAACATCAGTCGTCGCTGGAAGAGGGGCTCGCCACGCATGCCCGCGTGCGCAGCTTCGAAACCGCGCTGGCCGGGGTGGGCCATGCCCCAACCCCGCCGCTCGTTACTCCGGCGCCCGTGGCGACACCCGCGCCGGTGCCCGCGCCGGCCGCCGGATCGCCGGATTTGCCTGCCGACGTCCGCCAGGTCGAAGCCGTGCTGCCGCAACTGGCGCGTGACTATCCCAAGGTCTACCCGTGGCTGCTCACGCTCGAGCACGCCGTCGCCGACCCGGCGCGCAAGCCCTCGCTGTTGCTGGCGGGCCAGCGCACCGGCACGTGGATCTACAAGCGCGACTACGCCATGGGGGCCAAGCTGCCCCTGGTCGACGCCATCAAGCGCATTGCCTTGCCGGCCCTGCGTGAACTGGTGGCGGCCGAGTGCCGCGACGGCCAGTTCCACATCCAGAACAGTCCCTTGTGCCCGCCCGGTGGCCACACCGGCTGCCACTTCTTCGCCGGCTACCTGGAAGGCGTGTTGAACGGCGCCATGGGCAGGCACGATGTCGAGGTGCATCGCCTGCATTGCCGCAGCGATGGCGCGCCGGCCTGCGTCATCGACGTATCCGATTAAGCCTTGCCGCCCGAACGCAGCGCGCAGCGCGCCGCGCGCCGCGCCGTCGTACCCCAACGTGCATTTTTCCGTCGTCCCACAGGGAGGTCGTGCCATGCCTGATCACCAGACGTTCAACCTGACTTTGGTCGTGCTGTCGTACGTGGTTTCCGTGCTCGGATCCTTCACCGCGCTGCAACTGGCGGTAGCCATCCCCGAGGCGCAGTCGACGCGCCAACGCTTCGGCGCCATCGTGGCCGCTGGCGCCGTCATGGGCGTGGGCGCGATCTGGGCAATGCATTTCATCGGGATGCTCGCCTGCGACATGGGCATGCCGGTGACCTACGAACTGAGCATGACGATCATGTCCGCCGTGATCGCCTTCGTGTCCTGTTCGCTCGGTTTTGGCATTGCCAGCAGTGGCACCTTCGGCTGGGGCAAGTTGTTCGTCGGTGGCCTGTTCATGGGCCTGGGCGTCACCGGCATGCATTACCTGGGCATGGCCGCGATGATGATGGGCGCCTTCCTCAGCTACGACATGAACATCGTGATGATCTCCATGCTCATCGCCGTCGTCGCGTCGATCGCCGCCTTATGGCTGGCCTTCAACATGCGTGGCCCGGTACAGATGGTGGGTAGTGCTCTCGTCATGGGTGTCGCCGTCTGCGGCATGCATTACACCGGCATGGCCGCGGTCAGCATGGACGACAACGGCAGCCAGTTGCCCACGCACTTCGCCGATGGCATCCGCGGCGACCACCTGGGCGAGACGATCTTCGTCCTCGTGCTGGGCATGCTGATCGTCATCCTCGGCGTACTGAGCGTGCGGCAGCGCCGCCGCGCCGCGCTGAGCATCTGAGCGCATCGGCGGAGGGTGTAAGGTGTGCGCGCCTTGCCCCTCACGCCGAGCCCGACATGCCAGCCAAGCCGCTTACCCGTTGTCCCTGGGCTACCGACAGCTCCGACGCCATGCAGCACTACCACGACACCGAGTGGGGTGTGCCGCTGCACGATGACCAGGGGCTGTTCGAATTCATGGTGCTCGAAGGGGCGCAGGCCGGCTTGTCGTGGAGCACGGTGCTGGCCAAGCGCGAGCGCTATCGCGAAGTGTTCCATCAGTTCGACATCGCGCGCGTCGCGGCGATGAAGGACAAAGAGCTGGAGAAGCTGCTGCAGGACCCGGGCATTATCCGCAACCGGCTCAAAGTCAGCTCGGCGCGCGATAACGCCACCATCGCGCTCGAAGTCATCGAGGAACACGGCAGCCTGGATAGGTACCTGTGGTCCTTCGTCGGCGGCAAGCCCATCGTCAACCACTGGAAGACTTCCAACCAGGTGCCGGCGACCACCGCCGTGTCCGATCTGATGAGCAAAACGCTGCGCAAGCGCGGCTTCCGCTTCGTCGGCTCCACCATCTGCTACGCCTTCATGCAAGCTACGGGCATGGTCAACGACCACGCCGTGACGTGCTTCCGCTACGGCAAGCGCTAAAGGCCTTCTCCCGTCCGTGGGAGAAGGCCACGCAGCATCACTTGATGCCGATCACCATCGACTCCGGCCCCGCCAGGTGCTCGACACGCACCTCGCGGAAACCGGCTTCCTTCATCCACTTGATGCAATCGGCACCGGTGTAATCGAAGCCTCCGGGCGTTTCGATCAGCATGTTGAGGCTCATCAGCAGGCCCAGCGCATTTTCCTTGCGCGCGTCATCGATGATCGAGTCGTACACGATCAGGCTGCCGCCTTCCGGCAGCGCGGCGTAGCATTTGGCCAGCAGCTGCTTCTTCTCGGCAAGGTTCCAGTCGTGAAGGATGTGGCCCATCACCAGCACGTCGGCCTGCGGCAGCGCGTCGGCAAAGAAGTCGCCGGGATAGAAACGGAGGCGCTCCTGCAAACCATGCTTGGCAACGTATTCGTCGAACACCTTGCCCACCACCGGCAGGTCGAAACCGCCGCCGGTCAGGTGCGGATGCGCCAGCGCCACCTGCACGGGAAGCGCGCCCTGCGCCACGCCCAGGTCGATAAAAGTTTTGTACTGATGCCATGGGAACTTCTGCGCCATCGCCTGCGCCGCGCCGAGGCTCACGCCCGTCATGGCCGACAGGAATTCCCGCAAGCTCGCTTCATCGCGATACAGCTGATCGAACGCCGTGTCGTCCTTGGCCGAGCCGTTCTGCGGCTGGCCGGTGCGCAGCGCATCGGTGAGATTGCCCCACGACTGGTACAGGCGTGTTGCGCACATGTCGAGCAGGCCGCCGACATACGACGGCTTGGCGCGATCAAGGAAAAGGTCGGCATCCGCCGTGTTGCGATAGATCCCGCTGTCGCGCTGGAGCAGCTTCAGGGCCACCAAAGCATCGAGAAAATCGACCGCCGAGCGCGGGTGCAGCCCAAGCAGCCCCATCAGCGCGGTGGCGGTGCGGCCACCCTTGGCCAGCTCGGTAAAAACGCCCAGTTCGACGGCGGAAAGTACCGTGCGTGACGCCCAGAAACCCATGCCAAGCTGCAGCAGGTAATCGGGCGTGATGGACGAAACGGGTTGAGCGGCCTGCGCAACGGCGGCAGCGGAATGGTCGTGCGACATGTACATGCTTCCTCCAGGTGAATTGACGCGTCGTACTGCGCCAACTACCCCTGAACGGAGGCGCCATGCTGACTACGTGTTGTGGAGGGTGCATCTAGCCATCGCTGCGAGGCGCGTAACAGATGACTTTCGGCGTTCGGACGGATGGCATAGGCCGCGTTTCGCTGTGTCGCAAGCAGCGTCAAGACAGCTTCAAAACGGCCGAAAACAAGGCATTTTCTCGCACGACGCGTCGTTCGTTTCCCTACGCCACACTTACGAAACGCAACGCATGACTCACTGGCCTAACACCACAGGCCGTGCGGAAGAAGTCATGTTTTCAGCGGTTTCGATGCCTTAACGGCGCTTGCCCTTGCCGCAGTAGCTGTCATGCAGCGCCTGCAACACGCCGATGGCGGGACTGTCCACAAGGGAGTAGAAAATGCTCTGGGCTTCCCGCCGTGTATCGACCAGGCCCGCATCGCGCAGCACCGCCAGATGCTGGGAAAGCGCCGACATCGAGAGGCTCGACTGCTCCTGCAGCTCGGACACGCTGGCCTCACCCTCCACCAGGCGGCAAAGCACCAGCAGGCGCTCGGGGTGGGCGAGCGACTTGAGCAACTGGGCGGCGGCCTCGGCGTGGCGGGCCATCGCCTGCATGTCGCCGCGCAGCGGAGCGGCAGGAGAGCTGCGTGATGCCATGGGCTTGACTTCCAATACAGACGAATCTAATTTAGCAATCTCTAAAGTAAAGGGCAAGGGCTGAACCATGCCAGACACACGCTCCCGTCCCGAAGTGAAGGCGTTCTTCCACGCTGACACCAACACCTTCACCTACGTGGTGCATGAAGGCCGCAGCGCTGTCGTCATCGACCCCGTGCTCGACTACGACGCCGCTGCCGCACGCGTCTCGACGGTGCAGGCTGATGCCGTGCTCGCCTACGTCAAAGAGCACCGCCTCACGGTCGAATGGATCCTCGAAACCCACGCCCACGCCGATCACCTGAGCGCCGGTGATCACCTGCGTGATGCACTCGGCGCGCGTCTCGCCATCGGCCGCGGCATTACCCAGGTCCAGGCCCGCTTCAAGGCGCTGTTCGGCATGGGCGACGAATTCGTGCCCGACGGCCGCCAGTTCGACCAGCTGCTGGACGATGGCGATGTGCTGCACGCGGGCGTGCTCGACATTCGCGTGATGGCCACGCCCGGCCACACCGACGATGGCCTCACTTACGTGATCGGCGACGCGGCATTCATCGGTGACACGATGTTTGCCCCGGAAACGGGCACCGCGCGCTGCGACTTCCCCGGCGGTGATGCCACGCGCCTGTATCGCTCGATCCACAGCATCCTCGCGTTGCCGGAAGACACCCGCCTGTTCCTTTGCCACGACTACCCGCCCGCATCGCGCAGCGCCGAAGCGCAGACCAGCATCGCCGCCCAGCGCGAAAAAAACATCCACGTCGGCAACGGCGCGTCGCAGGACAGCTTCGTCACCCTGCGCACCACGCGCGACGCCACGCTGCCGGTGCCGCGCCTGATCCTGCCGTCGCTGCAGGTGAATATTCGCGCCGGTCGCTTGCCGCCACCGGATGAGGATGGCAACCGCTACTTCCGCCTCCCGCTCAATCGCCTGGGTAAAGCGTCATGAGCATGTGGCTCGCAGGTTTGGCGGGCGGGGCACTCATCGGCCTCTCCGCTGTGCTGTTGTTGTGGTTGAACGGGCGCATCGCCGGCATCAGCGGCATCGCCTTCGGTATCAGTGACACGGCAGCAAGCGAACGCGTCTGGCGCATCGCCTTCGTCGCCGGTCTGCTGATCGCCGGTGGGCTCGCACTGCATCTGCTTCCGCACGAAGCACCTCGCGAAGGCTATTCGCGCGGCGTGCTTGTGCTTGCCGGGCTACTCGTGGGTGTCGGCACCGCCATGGGCAGCGGCTGCACCAGCGGCCACGGCGTCTGCGGCCTCGCGCGCTTTTCCAGGCGATCGCTCGCGGCCGTGCTCACCTTCATGATCACGGCGTTCGTGACGGTCTTTGTCGCGCGCCATCTGCTGGGAGTGATCTGACATGGCGCGCATCCTTGCCGCTTTGCTTGCCGGCGCCTTGTTCGGACTGGGGCTGGTCGTCTCGCAGATGAGCGACCCGCGCGTGGTGCAGGGCTTCCTCGATATCGCTGGCGCCTTCAATCCCACGCTGATGTTCGTGCTCGGCGGCGCGCTGATCGTCAGCACGATCGGTTTCCGCTGGGTGCTGCGCCAGCCGCGCCCGCTGTTCGACACCCGTTTCCACGTGCCGCTCAGCCAGGTGATCGATCGCAAGCTGATCGGTGGCGCCGCGCTGTTCGGCGTTGGCTGGGGCCTGGCCGGCTATTGCCCGGGCCCCGCACTGGTCAGCCTTGGCGGCGGCATGCCCGAGGCATGGGTTTTCGTGCCGGCCATGCTGGCCGGCGGCATCGGTTATCGCTGGTGGTCGCGCCGCCAGGCGGTGCGTGTCGAAAACGCCGACTCAGCGACGGCGTGAACCACGCAGGCTGTCGACCGAGAACGTAGCGATCTCGCCGCCACCCGCGCGGCGTGATTGCCCCGGCGGCGGGCCCCAGGCGTGCGCCGTCACCACTTCCCACGTCGCCGGAATGCGCCCGTCGACGCGCATGCCCTCGTAGGTCTCCAGCATGCGGCGGTAATGCGATTTGCCCATCAGGCCGCGACCACGCGTGGTATCGGCATTGGTCGCGCCCAGGCCCTGCAATTCCTTCAGCAGCATGCGCGGTTCGCTGTACGTCATCGTGTAGCGGTCCACGTCCAGCACCGGATCGCGCAGGCCCGCCGAAATCATCGCGTCGCCCAAATCATGCATGTCCAGGAAGCGGCTGACATGCGCCTGCTCATCGCTGCTTGCCCAGGCCGCGCGCAACTCGCGCAGCGTATCCGGGCCAAACGTGGTGAACGCCAGCAAGCCGCCGGGCTTGAGCACGCGCGCGCACTCGCCGAACAGCGCCGCCAGATCATCCACCCACTGGAAACACAGGTTCGAATGCAGCACGTCGACGCTGTGGTCGGGGAAGGGCAGGGACGTCGCCTCCGCGCACACGCGCTGGAACGGCTTGAACCAGCCGGCGTGCTGCTTCGCCTCGCGCAACATCGGCACGGCCATGTCGACCGCGATCACCTGCGCCTTGCCGTACTTCTTCTTGAGCAGCGCACTGCCGCGACCCGTGCCGGCGCCGACATCAAGCACGCGCTCGGGCGTATCGAGATAAAAATCCAGGCGTTCCAGCAACACGTCCTGCACCTGCCGCTGCAGCGCATCGTGCTGCTCGTAGGTGCGCGCGGCGCGGCCGAAGTTGCGGCGAACCTGGCGCCGGTCGACGTGAAAATCGCTCATCGATAAGAATCCAGCAACGGCGCGAGCGCTTGCACGACGGCGTCGGTGTGTCCGAGAAAGGGGGCGTGGCCCGCGTGTTCGATCTGGGTGAAGGTGCCGCCGCACTGCGTGGCCGACCAGCGCATCGCGTCTGGATGCACCAGGCGATCGCGACTGCCGGCGACCCACGCGCTACGCACCCTGACGTCAGGCAGCGCCGCGCGACGATCAGTGTCGTCAAGAATATGGATGCCTTCCTGCAGCACGCGCATGTCCGGTTCGCCGTGCGCAAAGGCAATCTCGCGCAGGTGACGCAACTCGGCGCGCGGATCGGGGCTACCCATCGCCTCCAACGCGAGAAAGCGATCGATGGTGCCTTTGTAGTCGGTTTCCAGATCGTCGGCGAGCTGGCGCACCAGCTTGCCATCGCTGCCATATGGCCAGCCGGCATCGCGCGCGAACTTCGGCGTACCGCAAACGACGGCCAGGCTGCGCACATGCTGCGGATCGTCCAGCGCACCCGTCAGCGCAATCAACCCACCCAGCGACCAGCCCAGCCACAGCGCGGGCGGCGTCTGCGCGCGAATCGCTGCCGCACACGCGGAAGGCTCAAGCGAAATCCCGCAATCACGCGAATACCCGTGCCCGGGCAGATCCACCACATACAACGTGCAGCGCGATTCCAGCGCCTCGACCAGCGGCGACATGATGCCGCCGTGCATCGCCCAGCCGTGCAGCACCACCATCGGCACGGGGCCAGTGCGGCGCTGCTCGATGTAAAGACTCATGCGGCGTCCTTGCTGTCGGTCAGCGGTGCCGGTGCGAGGCCCTTGTCCACCGCGCCGCGCTCGTCGAACACGAAGCAATCGCCGTCCCAGTGTGCGCCGTCGGTTTCCTCGAAATACTTAAGGATGCCGCCTTCGAGCTGAAACACGCGCTCGATGCCGATGTCCTGCATGTGCAGCGCGGCCTTCTCGCAGCGAATGCCACCGGTGCAGTACGACACCACGGTCTTGTCCTCGAAGCGCGCGCGATCCGCCGCAAGCGCCGCCGGAAACTCGGTGAAGCTGGCGATGCGGTAATCCACCGCGTCCTTGAACAGCCCGACATCGGTTTCGTAATCGTTGCGCGTATCGAGCAGCACCACGGCCTTGCCATCGTCGTCATGACCTTGCTCCAGCCAGCGCCGCAGCACCACCGGCGACACCGACGGCGCACGCGCGCCTTCGGGCCGGATCGCCGGCATGCGCATGGTGATGATTTCCTTCTTCAGCCGCACGCGCATGCGCCCGAACGGCACGCCGTCGGAAACGGACTCCTTCGGCACGATGTCGGCAAAGCGCGAATCGGTATGCAGCCACGCCACAAAGGCGTCGATCGGCTCGCGTGGGCCGGCGAGGAACAGGTTGATGCCCTCGGGGGCCAGCAGGATCGTGCCCTTGAGGTCGAGCTCAAGGCAGCGCTCGAGCATGCGCTCGCGCAGGCCCGGGAGGTCGTCCAGGCTGATGAACTTGTAGGCAGAGAGATTGAGGATGGACATGGCGGGGATACGGCAGTTAGCCGCGCATTATACTTCCGTCGCCCAGGGCAGCCCGGACAGGGCCTCCAGCAGGGCGTCCACCTGGTCGTCCTCGTGCATGGCCGAGAGGGTGATCCGCAGCCGGGCCTTGCCCTGCGGCACGGTCGGTGGCCGGATCGCCCCCACCAGGAAACCCACGCTTTCCAGGGCCTCGGCGGCCATCACGGCATGGTTCGCATCGCCGATCAGCAGCGGCTGGATGGCCGTATCGGAGGGCATGAGCGGCAAGCCCAGCTGGCCCGCCCCGTCCCGGAAACGGCGGATCAGCGACTGAAGCTTGTCCCGCCGCCAGGCGTCTTCACGCGCCACCCGCACCGCCGCCAGCGTCGCGGCCGCCATGGCCGGCGGCATGGCCGTGGTGTAGACAAAGGTCCGCGCCGACTGCACCAGGCCCTCGATCAGGCTGGCCCGCCCGGCCACGAAGGCCCCGAAGCACCCCAGCGCCTTGCCCAGCGTCGCCATCAGCACCGGTACATCGTGCTGCGACAGCTCCGCCGCCGCCACGCTGCCGGCGCCCTCGGGCCCCAGCACGCCCAGGCCGTGCGCATCGTCCACCATGAAGGTCGCGCCTTCACGTGCACACAGTGCCGACAACTCGCGCAGCGGCGCGACATCGCCATCCATGCTGAACACGCCATCGGTGGCGAGCAGGGCGCACGCGCCCGGGCGCGACTGCAGCTGGCGCGCCGCGCCTTCCACATCCGCATGCGGATAACGCTTCAACTCCGCGCCGCTCAGCTTCGCGCCATCGAGCAGGCAGGCATGGTTGAGCTTGTCCTGCACGCACACATCGCCTTCGGCGAGCAGCGCCTGCATCACGCCCAGGTTGGCCATGTAGCCCGTGGAAAACAGCAGCGCACGCTCGCGCCCGGTCCACTCGGCCAGCGCTTCTTCCAGCGCGGCATGTTCGGCGCGATGCCCGGCAATCAGGTGCGCCGACCCGCTGCCCACGCCTTCGTCATCGGCCGTGCGCTTGAGCGCCGCGATCAACTGCGGATGCTGCGCCAGGCCCAGGTAGTCATTGCCGCAGAACGACAGCAGCGTGCGCCCGTCGCGCTCCAGCCACGGCCCGTCCATGTGATCGAACGCGCGCAGCCGCCGACGCAGGCCGGCTTTCGCGCGCTCCGCCGTATGAGCGGCGAGGCGCGCGAGGGCATCGGGGCGCGGCGACATCGCGGTTTACGCCGCGCAGTGCTGCATGATGTCCGCGTGCACGGTGTTGGAGGTTTCCACCACTTCCAGCGGCTTCAGATCCAGGCGCGCGAACAGCTGGCGATCGTGCTCCACGTCCGGGTTGCCCGTGGTCAGCAGCTTCTCGCCGTAGAAAATTGAATTGGCGCCGGCAAAGAAACACAGCGCCTGCACCGCGTCATCCATCTGCTGGCGACCGGCCGACAGACGCACCATCGACGCCGGCATCAGGACGCGCGCCACCGCGATCGTGCGCACGAACTCAAACGGATCCAGCGCCTGCGTGCCATTGAGCGGCGTGCCTTCCACCTGCACCAGCTGGTTGATCGGCACCGACTCCGGATGCTCCGGCAGGTTCGCCAGCGTCTGCAGCAGGCCCGCGCGCTGACCGCGCGTCTCGCCCATGCCCACGATGCCGCCGCAGCAGGTTTTCAGGCCCGCTTCGCGCACGTGGTCGAGCGTGTCCAGGCGATCCTGGTACTGGCGCGTGTGGATGATCTCGCCGTAGAACTCCGGCGCGGTATCCAGGTTGTGGTTGTAGTAATCGAGACCGGCCTGCTTGAGCGTCGCCGCCTGGTCGCCATTGAGCATGCCCAGCGTCGCGCAGGTTTCCAGACCCAGCGACTTCACCGCGCTGACGATCTCCGCCACCTTGGCCACGTCGCGATCCTTCGGGCTGCGCCACGCCGCGCCCATGCAGAAACGGCTGGCGCCGGCATCCTTCGCCGCCTGCGCGCGTTCCAGCACCTGATCCACCGTCATCAACTTCTGCGCCTGCACGCCGGTGTCGTAACGGGCCGCCTGCGGGCAGTACGCGCAATCCTCCGGACAGCCGCCGGTCTTGATCGACAGCAGCGTCGATACCTGCACGGCGTTCGGGTCGTGGTGCTCGCGGTGCACCGAGTGCGCGCGATGCAGCAACTCGTTGAACGGCAGGCCGAACAGCGCGGCAACCTCGTCGCGGGTCCAGTCGTGGCGGATGGCGTGGGCCATGGGGCGGCTCTCCGGGGGGGATGGGGACAGGCGCGACAGTGTGGCAGCGGTTCCGGCCCTGTCAACTTTCCAAGGTCACGGAAAGTTGACGATGCGCCGGGGTATGGCTGAGCTACCATCGGGCGCAGACCCTAAGGAGGCACCCATGAGTGCAGGACAAGGCAGTACCGGCAATGTGCTTGCCGCCATTTGCAGCTTCTTCATCCCCGGCCTCGGCCAGCTCGTGCAGGGCCGCCTGCTGATCGCCGCGGTGATGTTCGTCCTCGCCGCCATCCTGTGGATCGTGTGGCTGGGCTGGATCATCCACCTGTGGTCGATCCTCGACGCGGCTTTGTTCAAGCCCAGGATGTGACGTTTTAGACAGGTGGAGTCGCCCTGCGATGCACCCCCACCTGATGAAAGGATTCCGCGCATGGACGCGCTCGTTCGACTGGCCCAATGGGCCACCACCTGGCTCATCCCCTGGCAATGCCTCCTGTGCAAGGCTCCCGGCGACGGCATGGACCTTTGCACGCCATGCCAGCGTGACATGCCGCTCAACCAAAGCTGCTGCGCACGTTGCGCCCTGCCGCTACCCCTGCCCACTGACGCCTGCGGCGAATGCCTGCGCAAGACACCGCCATGGCATGCCGCCTGGGTGCCCTTTCGCTACGACTGGCCGATGGATCGGCTGGAGTCGCGGTTCAAGTTCGGGCGTGATTTGGCGGCGGGGCGGTGTTTGTCGACGTTGTGGTTGCAGCAGGCGTGGCCCACTGAATTGCCCAAGGCGATCGTGCCGGTGCCATTGAGTACGCAACGGTTGCGGCATCGCGGATACAACCAGGCGCTGGAACTGGCCAGGCCGCTGGCAAAGGCCATGGGCGTGCCGCTGATGCGTGACGTGCTGCGCCGAACACGTCCCACGTCAGCGCAGACGGATCTGGCTCGACTGGCGCGGAGAAAAAACGTGCGGGGTGCCTTCCAAGTGCGCCACGGCACGGTGCTGCCGGCACACGTTGCGTTGGTCGATGACGTGATGACCACCGGTGCGACGCTGGCTGAATGTGCGCGGTGTTTGCGCAGGGCAGGCGTCAAGCGTGTTGACGTATGGGCGGTTGCGAGAGCTGCGGGACGCTAGCTTCTGCCGGCAACTTCAGTGATCGAACGGTCCCTGGTGGGGTAGGGGCGCACAGGCTTGAATATGCCGGTTCGCATGGAGCTATCGCGCCCTCTCGTTTTTAGTAGATGATGACGCGACAGCCGGGGGCGATGCAGCTGAGCGCACGGAGTGGCAAATCGTGTGCCTCCGAACCGGAGTCGTCACGACGAAAGGGGGCAACGTGCCGAGTCTAAGGTCTCGTACCGGATGGGTCTTTGCAGGGATCTTCCTCGCAGCCTTTCTGTTTGTCGCGGTGTGGTCGAGAGACTTCTTCGCCACCTCCCTATTCACCTACATCATCACGCTGCCCACGTCCTATCCTGTCGTGCGCGGGGTCGGCGCGCTGCTGTCACTCGTCGGCGCGTCATCAAACGCGGCCAGCCTTGTCGCGATGGTCGGTGCGGGCGCCCTTCAGTACTACTGGCTGGGCTGGTTGCTTGAGCGCGTGGTCAAGTACGGATAACACTCGGCCATGGTCTGATGGGGCATGTCAGGTAGTGAGAGGCCGCAGATTGTCCGGTGGAAAAACAGGTGAGTTGCTGCCGGCACTCAGGGGAACTCCCACTGCCGCCTCGGCACGTCACCGACAATCCTGAAAAGGAAGGGAAGCGGGATGAGAAAAGGAAGTAGCTACTGCGTACTTTTGTTGGCGATCGCCAGCACGGCCTCCTGCGGAGGCCCCGCGCCACCCGATCGTCCCTCCAACGTTTCTGCGTCGGCTCGCTGGGCCGGTGGTTCCGATGGCGGCGCGTGGTACGACTGCAGCCAGCACGCCGCCAACGTGGTGCGGTGCGCGCTCTACTGGGATAACGGCACGCCTGCCGGACACGGGCTCTATCGCTCGACGCATCCGATCAAGCCTGGCGATATCGACGGATTCGATGGAGTGTCGGTTTATATCGGCAGCGAACGGCTGGTTGAGGAAAAGGGTGGGTAGGCATGGGTGAGGGGCGGAGAGTCCTCTCGTACTGCATCGGGCGTAGTCCAGAACAGTTCTCCCGTTGCGTGGGAGAACAGTGTTCTGCCGCTTTGGTCGCTTCGCGATTTCCCCATGGATAGCTTGCGTCCCGGCGCCACCTGCATTAAACATACATCGTATATTTAATGCAGCCGACCACCATGCCAACCGCCCACGCCTTCATCGCCACCAGCCTCGATGGCTTCATCGCCCGCGCGGATGGCGACATAGGCTGGCTTTTGCAGCGCGACGACCCGACCGAAGACCACGGCTACACCGACTTCATTGCCGACAAGGACATGATCGTCATGGGCCGGGGTTGCTACGAGAAGGTCGTGACGATGGGCGACTGGTTCTACGACCGGCCAGTACTCGTCGTTTCCCGCCAACTGGCCGGGACTCCCATCCCCGATTCACTGGCCGGCAAGGTCCGCTTCGCCAACCGCACACCCCGGGAGCTGATGACGGATCTTGCCGACCAAGGCGTTCGGCGCATCTACGTCGACGGCGGACAACTCATCCAATCTTTCCTGCGCGATGGACTCATCACCGATATCACCATCACGACGGTCCCTGTCTTGATCGGCGGCGGACGATCGTTGTTTGGTGCCCTGCCGCAGGACATCGATCTGGCACTTGAGTCATCCCGCAGCTTTCCATCGGGCCTGGTGCAATCCACCTACCGGGTGCAGCCGTGAGTCGAGCCCGTGGCCGTCCCGCGCGGGGTGAAGGCGTCACCCTCGACGGCATTCTGTCCGCTGCGCTGTCCATGCTCGAAGAGGGCGGCGGCCAAGCACTGACGATGCGCGCCTTGGCCACTCGCCTGGGGGTTACGCCGATGAGTCTCTATCGTCACGTGACGAATCGGGCGGGGCTGCTGCGCATCGTGTCGGACCGGGTATATGCCGAAGTACTGAACGAAGCGGACCTCCCGCTGGATGTAAGGACCGTGCTGATTCGCTACTACGAGGCTGTGGGCCGACATCCACAGCTGACACTGGCGATCTTTGCCACACCAGAAGCGCTCGCCGGAATCAGCGTTCAAATCTCCGAGTACGTGGCAGGCCGGTTGGCGGATGTAACCGACGAGCCTGTGCTTTGGCGCGACATCCTCATTGACCATGCCCATGGCAGTGGGCTGGCGCTGGCATCCGTGCAAGGCAATCAGGAGCGGGAAGAAGGCATGCGTGAACAGTATGGGCAAGCGTTGGATCGCTTGTTGGAGCGGCTGGCGTAGTGATGAATTGAATTCAGTGCGGTTAGAGCACATGCCCCGGTTGCCAGGGCGACGTACGCGCCGCCGTTATTGTGTCCCACTCAGTGCTTTTACCGCCAAGGACATGGCGTGATCGGGCCCATGTCACTGTCCCTGTCATGGGGGTCGCTGCTATAACGTGCTACCCGCCTGCTCCCCTCAAAAGGGATGGGGGCCGGCGCGGCGACTTGTCGATGGCCAATCCATGGCCCACTCGACCCCAGGGGGGAACCAGCTCTTGATCGAGAACGCATCAGCCGATGTTCCGCATGCGTTCGCACCCAGGAACACATCTATTAGGGAGTGATGGATGAAATCGTGGCTTTTGCTGATGGCAGCGTGCGTATCGCTGACTGCTTGTAGTTCGCGTCCGCTTACCGAGGCTGAGTGCCGTCTGGTGAGTGAAAAGGAAATCGACTATGCCGTTTCCAAGGTGCCGCCAGCCGATGCAGACGATATGCGCGAGCATTTGCTCAAGGCCGTGGACGGCAGCCTGGACAGATGTATGTCTGGCAAGACGTACAACCGCAGCGAGTACAAATGCATGATGAAGGCTAAGGATTCCGAAGCCATCGAAAAATGCCTTGCTGTCGTCGGCAAGCGCCTGGGGCATTGAGCGGGCGAATATTGTCGCGTCTTCCGAGCTCAGATGGCTCAGGGGCACACTAAGCAACAAACACCCAATTTTTCGCTTGGAGGTAAGTCTCCGTCGGCGAGCTCACGGGGTAGGGGATTCCAATGCGATCGTTGCTGGTCACATTCTTCTGGGTGATGAGTGCGATGCTCTACATCGCAGCGTGCAGCATCCTCTTCTTTCCCGGCTCCCAACTCGCAAGCGTGGCCAGGATCATGTCGGCGGTTACGGTGTTGGTGGGGCTCATCGTGATGTGGATGCCCTGGACAACGAAGGCGATTCGGACCCATGCGTCCAGGGCATATGTGGGCCTGAGGTGGCTGACGCTTGGCATGGTGATGGCAGCACTGGCCATCGCTCTCGCCTATGGGGTCTTGGGCGGCGGGCCAACTACCAGGGGATCGGTGACGGCAGCCATGTTTGGCTTGATTTCTTATCTCTATGGGAGGAGCTGCCTGGGTAGAAATCTGCGTCTCGGCAAGAGGAGCTCAAGCGAGTCGTGAGGAACAGGGGGCTCGCACGTTCGGTATGCCCTACCCACTTGAACGATGGAGCGTACGCGCAAAGCGGCGCGCCGCTTTGCTGAAGCTCACTCCCTTGCGCTCTTCCCAATGCCGGCGGCCTCAGCTTCCATAGCATTCTCACCAAGTCACTCATCCAAGCAGAAAATTCAGCACGGCATCCGCATACCCATCCGGATGCTCCACATTCGGCAAATGCACTGCCTCCATCATCACCAGCTGCGCTCCCGGCACAGCCGCAGCGATGTACTCCCCGTGGCTTGCCAACGTCACTGTGTCGTCCTTACCCGCAATCACCAGCGTGGGGCGACTGATGAGCGCGATCGTTCGCCGCAAGTCGCTATCTCGCACGGCGGCGTAGTTGCCTGCCAGCCCCTGGGGTGTGGTTGAGCGCACCATCGCGCGGAAGGGTTCAGTAGCAGGATCCTTGGCTTTGATCATGGCCGCGGGAAACCAATTGGCGAGGAATGTCTCCGCCGCAGCGTCCATATCAGGCGATGTCTGCAAAGCGGCAATGCGCGCATCGAACTCGCTGGCGGGACCCAGATGAGGAGAGGTGTTGCTCAGAATCAATCGATCGATGCGCTCCGGCGCGTGGATACCGAGCCACTGCCCCACATAGCCGCCAAGCGACAGACCGAGAAAGTGCACCCGCTCAAAGCCAAGCGCATCGAGTAGCTCGATGACGTCGCGACCCAGCCGATCCACCGAATAGGCGCCTGCTGGCGCGTCGGACTGGCCGTGCCCACGGCCGTCGTAACGCAGCACGCGGAAGTGCTCCGTCAGCGCGGCGATCTGGCCATCCCACATGTGCAGTGTGGTGGCGATGGAGTTGGACAGGACCAGGACGGGCTTGTTGGCTTCGCCCTCAAGGCGATAGGCCAGGCGAACGCCGTCGCCGGTGGTGATGAAAGTCGTGTCGTTCATGGCGCCGCGCTCCTTGGGGTGGGGTCCGGGCTGAGTCCCGGTTCGAGGAGTGATGCTATGCGTCGCCGCTTCCTGTAGAAATTACAAAGTTCCTAACGACTCTGTAGGTATTCCGGACATGAGCGCCTTCACCCTGCATGACCTCCAGTGCTTCGACGCCGTGGCCCGGGCGGGTGGCTTCCAGGCCGCCGCCCAGGTGATGAACCGCTCGCACCCGGCCGTGTTCGCGGCCGTGGCCAAGCTGGAGCGGCAAGTGGGGGTCACGCTGCTGGAGCGCGGTGGCTACCGGGTGCAACTCACGCCGGCGGGCCAATCATTTCATCGACGCGCGCAAGCGTTGCTACGCGAACTGGAAAGCCTGCATGCGCACACGGCACAACTGGCCATGGGTGCGGAGAGCGAGCTGCGCGTCGTAATCGGAGACATGTGCCCGGTGCCGCAAACGCTTCGTTTGCTGAGCAGCTTCTTCGCACAGCATCCCAGCACGCGCCTGCATCTCCACTTCGAGGCGATCACAGGCCCGTGGGAACGTCTGTTCAATGACGACGCCGACCTGATCTTCCATCACGTCGACAAGCACGACGCCCGCCTCGAATGGCTAAGCCTGTGCCCCGTGTCATTCATCCCCGTCGCGGCTCCGGGCTTCCTGCCCTTTCGCGTCACGCGCTCGATACGACGCGAACAGCTGCGCGATCTCACGCAATGCATCATGCGCGACACCGCGCAACGCTCGCAGCCCCGCGACTACTTCGTGGTCGATGGCGCGCCGCAATGCACGGTCGCGGACCAACTCATGAAGAAAGAAGTGATCCTGCAAGGCATGGCCTGGGGACACCTGCCTCGCTTTCTGATCGAACAGGAGTTGCGCGATGGGAGTTTGGTGTCGCTCGCGGGGCAGTACCTGACGGGGAGCGTGGAAGACCTGGTGGCGGCACGTCGGCATGATCGTCCGCATGGGCCGGTGGCGAATCAGTTGTGGGAGGTGATTCGGGAGCGGGCGGGGGAGTGGCGTAGGTAGATGGGTGGTTCAGCCTCGGCCGTCGGTACGCGGGGGAATCGCTTGGCTTGGGCGTCATCAACACATATGCACGGCCGCACCATGCCCCGCGTTCTCACGGTTCGCTTATTGCTATGAGGAAATAGGTGAGCTTGGGCCCTGGCGCTACACCCTCTATAGCGGATGGCTTGACCTGAGATCGTCCAGTCTCGTTCGCAGTGAACGTGTCGTTTCGACGATGTCGTGTAGTTCGCTAATGGAATAGAAGGTGGATTGTTGTTCATCAGAGTTGGGGAGGCCTGTGACATTGGCAACGCGACCATCCCGCGGTTCAAAGCCCCATCGACCATGAAACAATTCGTTTCTGATGACCCGCAACTTGTTCGCGTCAGCAAGCCAGGTGAAGAATGACTTTTGGGTCTCGGGCGATTCTGCATAACGCTTCACCGCCAGTTGTCGAAGAAGATCCATTCGCTGGGAAAATGTCTGCGCGCTCACCTTTTTGACGAGTTCGCCCATCGATTGGCCGTTGTCGGACCACGTCAGGAACAAACCGAGCTCCATGTCGAGTCGCGTGAACTCGAAAATCAGGAGGCCGAGTGCAGTTGCCGCTTCGTGCACCAGCAGATCTCGTTCTATGGAGAGTTGCGTACCCTGCATGGTCTAAGTCCCTATACCGAGCCTGGTCGGCCCGAATGGCCGAGACTACTTTGCCAAATTTGCACCCGGAGCAGTGCTCTGCCATCCCATGGTGATCGAGCCGGGTTTTAACCCGGCTTGCACAGCTACGGGGTAGCCCGCACTATCGCCCCGACCCGCCGTCGCTCCAGGGGGAGCGTAGGCCACGGGCTGCGTGGCTGATCGTGCGACGGGTCGCAAGTCAGGGGTGACTTATGAGCTTTTCCGGCGAGCCCATCAGGGGGCAGGACGGCCGCTTGCAGAGCATGCGGCTACTCGCCTTCACAGCGTTGGGTGGCCTCGTCGCCATTCCAGCGGTTGGCATGATGGTTCCCTATGTCGGCGTCTCCATGGTCACCGCGCTCGCCGCCGGTGGGATGATGCGATTGCCGGGCAGTCGCAAGACGTTCTTCTTTCTCTGCCTGGGCAATCTGGCCTTGGGCTGCGCGCTGTACTTCACGCCGCATGATGCCAATGGCGGGCTCAATGGGCCCGGCATCTTTCTGATACTCGCGGTGATGTTTTATCACTACCGCAAGCTACGCAGCATGGGGGCTAACGAGGCGCAGGCGGCAACGCCGGTGGCCTGATGGGCGCATGAATTTCCGGGCACTCACCGACAAGGAAGACCTGGCTGACGTGACCACATTGGCCGAACCGTTCCGACGCGCTGCGTGAACGGCCTCTTGGAGCGGTACGCAAACACGACGATATCGAATCCGTAACGCCTCGGCCAAAAAGGCACTCGGCGTTACCTCGCGTTCAATCGACATGGAGCTACGTGATGATTCATCTGCTTCTTATTGCCTTGCAAGCCGCCACGCCACAAATGCAGTGCCCGGGTTCCATAACGACGCGTCATGTCCTGGTGAATACACCTGCCGGCTGGAGCGGTAATAACGGCGGCGGGTATTCCAAACTTGTAAACGTCATCGTAACGGCAGGCACGGGCGAGCTGGTTGTTACGGATCAAAGCATGAGCCTGGACCATTACAGTGCTACCTACAAGCTAAGCAAAGGCAACAAAGTTCAGTGCCAGTACTTTGGTACTGACGTCACTGTTTGGACGGTGGTTGAACATAGCGCGACCTGCCAGCTTATGCGTCGAAAGAAGTCACCGCCTTCCGCGCTGTTTTACTGCAAATAGATCCCGGTCGTGTTTCACGATCATCGGTTGGAAACAGAATCATCAGGAGTACCAAAGGGGCAGAACACACTTCCCGGTTTGTCGGGGTGAAGCGTGTTCTGAACCCTTTGACCTGACACCCAACCCCCGCTACCCCCAGAAGATACCTCCCCCACATTGCTGCCCCCGCACCCCTCACCTAAGGTGAAACGTGCACCCAAAGGCCGCAGCCCATGCCACGCACGCACACCAAACATTGGCCCATCCGCATCCTGGCCATCCTCGCGCTGGGCACCGCCTGCATCGCCTGGGCCGCTGATAAAACCCCATCGCAAGACCCATGGGGCCCCACACCCAAAGCGCCCGCCAACGCCCCCATCATCGTCCTCATCCTCTTGGACGACGTCGGTTACGCCGACCCCAGCAGCTTCGGCGGCGTGGCACAAACCGCCACCCTCGATCGCATCGCCAACGAGGGCATTCGCTTTACCAACTTCAACACTACCGGCATGTGCTCACCCACGCGCGCATCGCTGCTCTCCGGGCACAACCATCACGCCGTCGGCTTTGGTCGGGTGGCCGATTGGGCCACCGACACGCCCGGTTACAACTCCGCATGGAACCCGCAGACGGCGAGCATCGCCCGCATCCTCAAGGATCGCGGCTACAGCACCGCGGCCATCGGCAAGTGGCACAACACGCCGGAGTGGGAGGTGTCGCCGGTGGGGCCGTTTGATCGCTGGCCTACGGGGTTGGGCTTTGAGTACTTCTATGGCTTCATGAACCCCGGTGGCGACAACCCGTGGGAGCCTTCCAGCCTCTACCGCGGCACCACGCCGGTGGAGCCCGTGCACACCCCGGGCATCGAGTACCACCTCACCACCGATCTCGTAGACCACGCCATGCACTGGGTGCATACCCATCAAGCGCTCGCGCCCGACAAACCCTACTTCCTCTACTTCGCCACCGGTGGCACGCACGCGCCGCATCAGGTGCCGGCCGATTGGGTGGCGAAGTATCGCGGCAAGTTCGATCAGGGATGGGATGTGCTGCGCGAGGAGATCTTCGCGCGACAGAAGCGCCTGGGCATCGTGCCGCCCGACACGGATCTCACGCCGCGCCCTGCGGAAGTCCCCGCGTGGGATGCGCTCAGCGCGGATGAAAAGACACTCTACGCCCGCCAGATGGAAGTCTTCGCCGCGTACCTCGCGCATACCGACTACGAAGTGGGCCGCCTCGTCGACGACATCCGCAAAGGCCCCGGTGGCGACAACACGCTGGTCATCTACGTCGTCGGCGACAACGGTGCCAGCGGCATGGAAGGCATCCAGGGCCTGATGGACAACACCAAAGACGTCCGCGCACAACTCGCGCATCTGGACGAACTGGGCAGCGCCAAGCACTTCAACGACTACTCCGCCGCCTGGGCCTGGGTCGGCAGCACGCCGTTTCGGTGGATGAAGGAAGTGGCCTCGCACTTCGGTGGCCTGCGCGTGGCCATGGCCATCTCCTGGCCCACCGGCATGGCCACGCACGGCGGCACCTTCGGTGGCTTCACCCACACCAACGACGTCGTGCCCACCGTGCTGCAGCTCATCGGCATCGCGGCACCCGCCACCGTGGATGGCATCAAGCAGTTGCCGATGGACGGCGTCAGCTTTGCCGATGCGCTCAAGGGCAAGCCGATCCCGCCCGCGCACCGCGTGCAGTACTTCGAAATGCTGGGCAACCGCGCGCTGTACAGCGATGGCTGGATGGCCAGCGCGCGCCACATGACGCTCTGGCTGAAACCCTTCAAAGACAGCTTCGACGCCGACACCTGGGAGCTGTTCGATCTAAGCAAGGACTTCAGCCAGGCCCACGACCTGGCAAAACGCTATCCCGACAAGCTGGCGGCGATGAAGGCGCAGTTCGATCGCGAGGCACGACGCAACCATGTCTACCCGCTGGCCAACTACGTCGAAGGCAAGGACTACGGCGCACCCACCGCCTATGGTTCCCGCACGCAGTTCGACTTCGTGCCGCCCATGCCACGCATCCCAACCAAGGCACTCCCCAAGCTGCCCCGGCACAGCTTCACGCTGACGGCCAACGTGGAGGTGCCCGAGACTGGCGCTGACGGAGTGCTTGTCCAGTACGGCAGCCGCCTGGGCGGGTTCGCCTGGTATGTGCGACAGGGGCGCCTGACCTTTGCCAACAACGTGGGCGGAAACGTGCAGGAGTGGTCGGCGGACTCAACCCTTCAGCCGGGGACGCAGGTGCTGAAGTTGACGTTCAAGCTCGACGCGGATGGGAAGGCCGGGGTGGTCAGCTTGTTCGAAGGGGAGCGGTTGGTGGGGCAGCGGCGTGTGGAGAAGCTGGGGGCGTCGGTGTTAGGGAGCTTTGGGGTGGGGCGGGGGTATACGTCGGCGGTGAGTAGTGCGTATGCGCTGCCGTTTGGCTTTAGTGGGCGGCTACGGTCGTTGGCACTGACGCTTGATCGCGACCGATGAAGTGAATCCGACTTTGTTACGGGCGGTGAAGGATGGCGTTGGTCTCCACTCTCTTGAAGACCAGCAAATAACGTCAGGACGCCGTGTTGGCTGCCAACGCGAGATCGCCGGCCACACGTTCAATCGCTTGCTAAGAGTCACTTGCCCGCAGAACGCGCTTTGCTCAACTAACATCATCAATGTTAGCGTGCGTGGAGCACGTTAGTTTCCTGATTTTACGCGGGTTACCTGACTCATCTGGGCGATAGATATGTCTGATCTTACGGCTGCGCAGGCGGCCACGGCCACGGCCACGACAACAGCAACGGCAACGGCAACTGTGAAATGGTGACCCCTTCGTTGGTAGCTTCTGGAGTTCTCAGCACAAATTAAGTGCACTCTGACCCGGGTTTCGTACTCCCGACGCACGCAGATCGAGTCGTCGTTTCGTGACCTGAAGTCGCATCGCTACGGGCAGGGTTTCGAAGACAGCCTGATCCGTGTTGGCAAGCGCATTGAAATCTTGCTTCTGGTCAACAGCCTGGCCGCCTTCGCCAGCTGGTTGGCGGGACTGGCATGCAACGCCTCAGGCCATGCACACCGGTTGTCACCAACCTCATCAACAAGAAGGCCCTATTCGGTTCTTCGCGTCGGCAGGGAGGCGCTCGTCAGAGGCTGGCCAGCTGAGCCCACTGCAAAGTGACTGGAACGGTTGGTTAGGCTAGCGGCCGAGGTACTTGATCAGATGTGTTTGCCAGCGTGAATTCGTGGGGAAACCTCAGACTCTGGCCCGGGTTTTCGACCACCCGGGTTTTGGAGACCTATTTGGCTCGGTTCAAGGCTCAGAATGAGTAAGTCCAGGTTGACTCGGGTCTAGCTATTGATCGCGCTTGTACGCTCTCACTCCAACTTTAATTCGATCATCACCAATGATCTGAACGCTACCTAGTTCAGCATCCTTGAGGTCATCGTCTGAGCATGATTCGGAGTTCTCGGCACAATCAACCACAGTTGCGGTCAGGCGGAGAATTGGGTCGTTGCTCTCATCAAACGTTCCCTTCAATCTGCCATGCTCTTCATGTTCGACCGAGCTTGCATCCTTTCTGTTTGTCGATAGCGAATTGCAGACGGAACTCTGAGGGTTGGCGACGCTAAAGCCATGAAAATTTGGAGGGCTGTAATCAGCAACCAACTTCTGGCTAAAGGAGTATTTGCCAGAAGTTTCACCTTTGATGGAATCGAGACTCTCAAAAGTCACGGTCATTCGAGATTCCGTAAGCGATTTGCAGACCCCCGAATGATTGTTGTCAAACACAAGCGATGAATCGTTTCCCATCCATATCCATGCTCCATGGATTGCCGAGAACATCGATTCCAATTTTGCCTTTCGCTCCCTGCGGCGTTCTTCACTTAGCGCGAGCTCAGTCGCCAGCTTTTGCCTCCGCTCGGATTCGGCATCCAATCTTGTTTGCCCATTGTCTGGCATTTCCTTCGAAGCGGATTGCGTTTCTCGATCTACATGCGCGATTCGCTTATAGATACCCCAGGGGTCGATCTTATCGATCAGTGCGGTGACAGCACCGACAAGAACTGCCAAGGCGGCGACAAACGCTGCAACTCTACGAATTGTGGAGGTCACAGTAGTCGATCGCTGCCTCGATCCAGAATCGCGTGCCATGGCCGTTCCCCTCGTATGAGCTTAAGTAGCCCAGCTCCCCTTGGCGCAGATTCTATCCATCTAGGCCTGGCCCGCCATTTGGCCATTAGTTATGGTCTGGCGAGCCTACATCAGAGGTTACGTTACCCTGGATGGAGACCTTTCGTTTGATATCTAGCCTGCCCGCATAAGTTGCGTGGCAAGCTCATTGGCCCGTAATTGGGCGATAACCAGTAACGGGGCCAGGTTGAGCCACCCCCGATATCTCGGACGGGTTAATTAAGCCACCGGCAGATTGTGTTCGTAGTCGACCGGCGATTGGTAGCTCAGACTGCTGTGCAGTCGCTGCCGGTTGTAGAAGACCTCGATGTAGTGGAAGACCTTTGCCTTTGCCGTGTCGATATCTTCAAACGATTCATGATGTGTGAGCTCCTGCTTGAGTGAGCTGAAGAAGCTTTCCATGACTGCGTTGTCATAGGGCATGCCTTTGCGGCTCATGCTCGGCGTGAGCCCGGCCTCACCCACGAGCTGCTGGTACGCCTTGCTGGTGTACTGGGATCCCTGATCGCTATGGTGGATCGTTCCGCATGCGGGCAGGCGACGGGCTAGTGCCATCTGCAGGGCGTTGATGGCCAAGGCCTGACCCGGACTGGCGCTCATGGCCCAGCCCACGATGCGGCGACTGTGAAGATCCAGCACTGCGGCCAGATACAGCCAGCCCTGACGCGTGGGGATGTTGGTGATGTCGGCGACCCAAACGCGGTCGATCGGATCGCTGGCAAACGGCCAAGCCAAGCGGTTGGGTGCGGCCGGCACGCGTTGATATGGCCCGCGTTGGCGTATGTACCGTCGACGTCGACGACTCACAATGACGTTGGCATGCCGAAGGCGCTGTACCCGATTCCGCCCACACGTTTCACCTCGAAGCCTCAGCGCGCGCCACATCCGCTCGGTGCCGTATGCCTCGTGCGTGTCCTGATGCAGCGCTTGGATACATCCAAGAAGCCGTTGGTTGTCGACTTCACGGTCGCTCGGTCGGTGCTCGTGCCAGGCATAGAAGCCACTCGGCGACACGTCCAGCGCTCGGTACAATGTCCGCACGCCAAAAGCACGCTCGCCTTCCATCCAGGCGTACTTCACGGCAGCTCTCGCGCGAAGTACGCCGCCGCTTTTTTTAGGATCTCGTTCTCTTCCTTCAAGCGCGCGATTTCGCGCTTGAGCGTACTCAGCTCGTCCTGGCCGGCCTTAGGTCGGCCGCTTCCTCGAAAGGCCTGCTGACCTTTGGTTCGCTCATCGAGAGACCACTTGTACAGCCGGTTGCGAGGAATACCCAACTCCCTCGCTACCACCGCCGCCGGCTTTCCACTGGTTCTCATCAGCCGAAGGGCTTCACGCTTGAACTCGGGGCTGAACGTCTGGCGCTTCTCCATAGAACACCTCCGTGCGAGGATTTTGCTCGCTTTTCAGGTGTCCGTGAAATCGGGGGGTAGTCCAATCTGGCCCCGTTATTGGCACTCTGATCCCGGTCGTGGCCCCGTCATTGACTCAACCAGAGACGACAGTTCCGTCGTCATTTTTTCCGCCGGGATCCCATCGCTGCAGGCGCTCCGAGACTTCATTCCTTGGTAGGCGACAACGTCGGTGGCTCGAAATCTGGAGAAGCGCCGCATGGAGATCAGCAGGCGATACATGGCTGCTCGCTTCAAGGTGATCCAATACCCAGAAAAGCCCCCGAACATCCACCCCTTTTGCCTTGGCTTCGTCACGCAGTGCCCCGTCCCCGGCTAACAAGACATGTTCTTTGCGCAGCGCGCAAACTAACGCAGAGCAATCTGGCACTGACAAACTGCTCCGGGAAGCTCGAATGGCTTGCACGAGCAACATTTCACATCCGCTAAGGGTCAGCACACCGAGGCCAAGCTTCCTCAAGTAGGGGCCATTCGTGTCTTCGAGCTCCTTCTGGTAGAGAAAATCCGGCACTACGAATGTGAGGCCACTGGAGAAGACCTGCTCTAAGAGCTGTCCTCTCTCAAGGTCAATCAGCACTGAAGTGTCAGACACCAGAATCGCCATTCCTTTAAGCCTCTTGCGCCGTCAGACGTTCTTCAAGCTCTCGAATATTGGTGCGCAGAAGCTCGGCAGCTTTGGCCATAGAGATAGCGCCTTCCGAAATGGCCCGCATACAAAGCCGCTCCATTCGCTGTGGCGCCTCCGGCGCTAGGGTCCCTGGTTCAGTAGAGCCCAGGGAGTTCCACCCCAGTGCTTTGATCTGACCAAAAAGGCGGCCGTACAAAGCCTTCGAAATCGCCCCGATCTGAGAACACCGCACAATCAGAGAGGCGATGCTCACCTTGAAGATCTTCTTGAGCTCGGTGAGCTCTCCCAAAGAAATGGCCGTTCGATGTCCCCCGAGTAGCTTCAGGAGGATCTCTTTCGCCATTAAAAACGCGCCTGCAAATCGATCCGCTGCCCTCTCTTGATCTTGATCGCTCAAGCCAATTGGACTTAGAACCAGATGGGCGAGTTCATGAGCCATCGTGAACCGTTGCCGCTCTCCGTTATGCGCCTTATTCACAACGATGATCGGCAAGTCGGGAATGTCAGTCGCTTTAATGAAAGCCTTGGAACCCGAAACGTCTACCGGAAGATCCAAGGAGACAACCTTGACCCCCTTGTCTTCTAAGAGCTCAGCCATGTTCTGAATGGGATCAATGCCGAGCTTCCAGACCTCGCGCAATTTCTCAGCTGCGCTTTCCGCAGCCTCGATGCAATCGATCGTGAATTCTGCACATTTCAATGCCGTCCACTCATCGTGGATATCTGGCATCAATTCCTCGAGCTCTAGATACCTTTCTATATGGTCAAGAACCGCCGCTCCCACAGCCTTTTCGTCTTTTGCCCCGGCCTGAGGCGCCTTCCGGAAGTCGACGCCGCAAAGTTCAATTTCCCTAGTACTTAGCAGATAGTCAGTGCTCACTCGTAAAGCCTTGGCCAAGGCTAGAAGCGCCGATGAGCCAGGCATCATCTCGTCACGCTCGTACTTGCCAATCGCTTGAGCCGAAACCTCGTTTTTGATGACTGCTTCGAGGTCCCTAAGAGATAGCCCTGCGGCTTCTCTTGCCCTCTTCAGTCGCTTACCGATCATCACTCCTCCTCAATCGTCAGTTTACAGATTGACGATATTAATCATAGTTTGTAAACTCAGCATCGTCAACAGGCCGTCAAAACAAAAAAAGCCGCAAAATCAATTGGTTGGATGAATGCGCGCGATCCAGCGGCCCAGGCAAGGCTTGGGCGCAGACAACTTCAACCGTGGGTTCTATCTATAGGGAGGAGGGAATTTGAAGACGTACAAATAGAAACGGCCGAGCACGAAAACGCACTCGGCCGTGGGTGAACGAGCGATGCGGCTACTCGTCCGGTTTGGCGACCACGATTCTCCGCACGCTCCGCCGCCCAGTCAAGCGCCGAGCTCTGCTGACACAAGTCGGCAGGCCCCTTGTTACTGGAGAATCGACATGACCGACGCTGTTCATTCTGCTGAGAAGCCGCTGGATCAGTACCTGATCCTTCATGTGCGTTACCTGGGCGCACATCACCAGTTCGTGGACGATGGAGCGGCACGCACGGAGACGCTGGCCGCGCTCATGCCGCGCGTCCTCGAGTACTTCCACCTCGGTGATCCTGCAGGCCATCAAAAGGTCTACATGTTTGCCCACGACGGTGAAGTGCTGAGGAACCCCTCTACCACCCTGGGAGAAATCGCCAAGGGGCATGAGAAGTTGAAGCTCGACCTCGTCGAACAGTTCGAGCAGGGCTGATGCCATGGCCTCGTCCTTCGAGCTCAGTCTTTTCGAGCAGGAACTGATCGAGGTCAAGGCGTTGCCGGAAGCAGCTCGATGGACCCTCGAGCGGGACGATACCGTCCCGCTCGGGCTTCGAGCCCTGATGCATCCTGCGAAGCATCCCTCTGACCGTTACATGGCCCAGCTTCACTGGGGCGGCCTGTTCAACCCTGCATCTCTGAAGTTCTTGAATCTTGAAACCAGGGCGGATAACGACCCTACTGCGTGGCCTCAATGCTACGGCTTCAGGCCGGCCAATTTGGACGCATGCGTGTCCTGGACGCAGGAGGGGCACCGGTTGCATCCGGAATGGGCGCAATCCGGGCGGGCGGCATTTCGTCAGCCCGAGCGTCCTGTTCGATTTGCCCTGCTCCAACTCCAGCACGAATTGGACACTACTTATGTGGGTAGGGGGCGAGCATGAGTATGGCCCAATGGATCCTCCCCTCAGACCTCCTCGCCAAGTCCGTTCGCTTCATGCTGCCTCATGGTTTACATGGCAATGAAGGGCTGGTTCTTTGGTTTGGCCGAAGGATCGGCGAAGGCACGGTGGAGGTTACTCATGCCGTGGAGCCACGCGGATCAGGAATCACAAGGTCGCCGCTGCATTTGAGTCTGTCGCTCCGCGCTATGAACACGCTCAGCGATCTAGGCGAGTCAATCGACCGCTATCTTGTTGGGCAAATTCACTCGCATCCCGGAACATTCATCGACCTTTCCGCAGTCGACCGGGCCCGGGGCATAAGAATCCAAGACTACCTGTCCGTTGTCTGTCCTCACTACGCGCAGGACCCAAGCACCGGTCTGGAAGACTGCGGGTGGCATGAGTTCACACAGGGGCGGTACCGCCGACTTGCACCGGTCGAATTTTCACGACGAATTGTGCAGTCGGGCCCAACCGCCAACGATATGCACGTGGAGGTCAGACATGATTGACCAAGACAAGGCAGCGAGCAGACCCATGGCTGTAGCAGCAGCACTGACTGGCCGCTCAATCGACGATATGGCGTTCCATGAACAGCTTGTTGTGCTTACGGGAGAGCTGCGCGCCCTAAGGACTCCCAACGGGCGTTGGATCTTCGTGGACGCCGTTCGCCTTCTCCTACGCGTCGCGGGGAAACTGTTGATCGATATTCCAGAAGGCTTGGACGATCTAACGCAGGAAGTGCGCCAGATATGTGAGACCTGCTACGTCCGACAGCAGCCGACTATTCGTATCGGCCAACTCGACAGCGATCTATCAGATGCCAAGGCTATTCTCAACATCGGTTGCCAACCGCGATCGGGAGCCCCGTGCGTTTCTGTGAGCGCAAACGGATGGCTCTGTCGCGCGACGTCCGGCCCCGCGTCTCTTGATGGCGACTTTTCTCAAGCCAATCCGATATCCAGCCTTTTCGCCGCATCGATCGGTGTGTCGGAGGTCTTTAAACGTCTTATTGAAATGAGTGATGACATATCGCCACCGATCGAGAACATGACGTTCTCCCTATTCGACCATTCGGATGATCCCGGGGACATTGGCCCTACGCTGCCGAGCACGCTGGAGATCCCCAACACTCTCCTTGTAGGTGGCGGTGCCATAGGCTCAGGCGTCGCGCTCTTAGCGGCTCAGCTTGCTCTTCGAGGCAAATTGCACGTCGTTGACAAGCAACAGTACGCGGACGAAAACATGGGGACCTGTGTTCTTATGGAACGCAACGGCTGGTCCAAGCGAGGCAAGGCCGCACGATTGGCCGAGTGGATCTCGGACAATGGATCAGCGACCGCATCTGGTGAGAGAGACTTCATCGCCGATGCCGCCAGCCGCGAGACGTGCCAGGCGCTCGCCCCTAGCGTTGTCATCAATGGCCTTGACGACGTTGTAGCCCGCCATGATGCGCAGATGCTCTGGCCTGACATCATTCTGGACGGAGGTATAAACAACCTGGGTGCCGCAGTCGTTCAGCATCGACTCGACAATCTTGGCAAAGCTTGTCTAAGGTGCACGTTCAAGCTCCCTGAGGTTGATACCCACGCAATGCAGGCCGATCTGACCGGCCTGGATATCAGAGCGCTCATTGAGCCAGGCCGGCAATTGACCGCAGAGGATCTCGAAAGCGCCGCGCCGGATAAACGAGAGCGGCTCCGCAAGCAGATGTCGGAAGGCAAGACCATATGCTCGATCGTCAGCGAGGCAGCCATGGCGCGGCTCGGCGTCAACTTGGACGCTGAGTTCAGGCCGTCGGTACCTTTCGTAGCCACTGCTGCGGCAAGCCTTGTGATGGCCGAGTTTGCCAAATACCTACTCAATCCAAGCGCCGCCTACCACCAAACAACCGTCTTTGGCAGCCTATTCTTGGGTGCGACGAGCTCAGCAAGAATCAATCGCGCGGCAGATCCAAGCTGCCTCTGCGTCATCCATCGTGAGACCATCCTTTCCTCAAAAGTTCGACTGAGGCAGCATCTTGAAGTCTAGGCTCGCGCTTTTGCTGCGCCCAGGACCCTAGTTGTTCCTGGGCGAAGCATGCGGCAGGTACAAGCTTCGCGTTCGACGACATCTTGCATGCGGATGTCCTTGTCGCCCGACACTTCGATGGGCAGGCTAAATCGCCGGATTGCATGACCTGGAGCGCCTCCTTCACTGTCGCAATGATGGCGTTCCTTGACCACAGATCTTCTTTCACCAGCAATGATTCCATCGCAGAGCGGATGAGCGGCGCTTCTCCATTCTCGGCATTGAGTGTAATCAGCTCGTTCACCCGCTTCGACAATGCTTCGCCGGAAGCGAATTTCTAAAGCATTGCCTCTCTTAGTTGCGTGGCAACAATGTAGCGAGCAATCGTTGGAAATAGAAATCGTAATCCTTCTACCGAGGTGCCAACGTATTTCGCGACCCATGAAAGGAAGTCCGGTGTCAGAGTGCACTACCTCGTGCCGTCATGTGCGTGGCGCTTCGCAAAGGCTTAGGATAGCGAGAGGAACGGTCCGAGCTTGCCGATCAAGTGCACTCTGACCCAGGGATTCTCTGGGACGAAAATCGCCGCTCTTAAAAGTCAGTCAGGCCACTGAACCCCTAATCGAGCCGCAATCACATTTTGGAGTCGTACTAACTTTCATTTGGCGGGGCACCAGCAAAATGCTGGGGCCGCGAACCGCGCCGGCGATCTGCCAGGAGAACATTTTGTACGGCTAAAGTAGGTCCGTCTGTCTAACCGCAAGGTCCTCAGAATCACGATCTTCTTTCTGTAACACAACTTTTTCGCCAAGGAAGAGGAAGTTAGGAATATTGGGAGGTGACACGGCTTGTCGTGCCCCAACAGCATCATTCTTTATCTCCTCTCTCAATTCCATGAGGAGTCGACCAAGGATGTTTCTTCCGATCAGTGTTTCATGGGCAACGCCCATCAGCTTAGCGCCCCAGTAGTCGTCCTTGCTCGACTGCTCAACAATTGAGCGATCTTTCGTAGAAAGCAGAAGCCGTGAGAACTCTTCAAAGTTTTGTGAAAGCTTCACTCGCAGGCACCAGCGCATGATCTTTGTGCGTACTTGGTCCCAATCTTCCCTTGAGTCCTCTCGATGAGATTTGCTCTTCATCTTCGCAGTCATTGGACTGTGCTGCTCGATGATCTCGCGTTGTACATTCGGAAGGTGAGGGAAGCGACAAGCTTGGTAGAGCGCTTCAGACGTGGCTATCCGAACCCCATTTATCCGAATCGGGAAGCCAGGTGCCATGTTTGATAAGCCGCCAAAAGTCTCCCTGGTTTTGTGAACAACAACGACTTCCGCACGCACGTACATGCGGAAGTTTTGTGGCGTCTCAGTTCGTGGAGTTATAGAGGACATCAAACGCATTCTCCGGGGCTGCGTAGGTTTTTCTCTGCAGAAGCGGATACCAATCTAATGCTCCAGATGCCTGTTGGGGATCGCCCCACCAAAGAGCCAGTGGGCAATTGTTTGGACAATTTCGGTAGGTTGCTATCAACGCCCCGAAGCCCGCGCCAAAGGGTCCACATCCAAGTGGCCGGAACCAATCACTTAGATTGGACAGTGATCGAATCTTTACACCCGCAATAAGGAACTCGCTCTCCAGTACTTGTCGACCTTCCTCAGAAGAGAAAAGATCAAATTTCCCACCAGGTTGGCGTAATTGCAGTGGGAATTTGCCCTGGCTTTGGGCGTGTAGGTATGCCTGTGTCGCGGGATGATCTGGCGCGGCCGACGGCCAAAGGACATCGGATTCATTTCTTCGATTCAGTCTGTTCTCAAGTTCTCCTAAGCGCCAGAATTTGAGGTTGAGTCTCTTGCCTACGTCTTTGGCAGCCCTGTTCAGCTTTTTCTCAACGAAATACTGGCCGAGACGGTGATACGCAATCAAGATTACGTGAACGGTCGAACTTGGCGGAGCTGTATTTTTGATCCAATCCTCCAGATCAGTTCCTACGCGTCCACCACCGAATAAAACGTCGTCCAGATATATGTACGCTCCACCCCTAGTGCCACAGCTGGCTAGCTTCAGCCCATACGCCGCCTCAAGGGAAGTGGCGAAAAGCTTCACCATTTCTTTCTGGCTTTGCCCGTCTTTTTGGATTCGAAGCACGTTTGCCTGGCTCCAAAATGATCTGGGGTCTTTACCCGCCAAGGCTTCGTTCGTGACCAAATCGCTCAGGAATTTGATGACTACGTCTTTTGTCAGAAAAGTCTGCGCGATGACATGCTGAAACTCCCTGAGAAAGGGGATCTGATTCTTGGGTGTGAACTGTCTCGCCCAGCGATCCACATGCAATGGACTCGGCTCTTCCAGTTCACCTTGGCGATAGGCTTGGATAGTCTTCGCTATGCCTTCCAGCAGATTGTCCCTTTCGCTCATTCCTAGCCCCCTAAGTTCCTCGGATTATTCCGGCTCATTCTAGGCATAACGCGCGCGATTCACATATTGAGGTCTGTGCGCGGGGAAATCATGCACGGCCAGATCAGTGCTCTAGGAACGTTCTTGCGGCGGTCGTGTCGGCTCGATCGCGGCCTGAAGTGCAGAGTAGGTCCCGGGTGAAGAAGGGAGGCAAATTCGATCCTAGGCCATAGTAAACCTACGGTCGCTAGGCTTGAGGGTTTTCTCGCCTACTTGATGTGGCTGGCGGTAACTCATTACCGGCACGCAAAGCGCTTTTTTGGTAGTGTCCCCTTCGCTGCCTGTCGCTCTACGTCTCAGTCGAAACACAGGCAGCACATCGCTCAACCATGAAGCGAATGAGTCGCAGGCCATGGGTGCTAGGAACACCACATGGCCCGCTAACCACCCCCAATAGAAGGCTATTGAAGATGGCTACGCCAAATATTACGGCAATACTCCCCCCGCCGCGCCCAAAGAGCGGCCCCCTCACCGATCCCCGGGACGTCCGCACCCTCCGCAGACGCGGTTGACGAACGGCGGCCATCCGCCGCGCCCGGATCGTTACAGCGCTTTCGAGCACCTCCGTCCTATTAGCGGAGGACGGAGGGTGGCTGGCCGCACCACTTTGCAACCAAGCCTTCCGGCGCCCGGTCACGGGCAGGCCGGTGAGCCTTCATGACTTGAGCGGTGCTTTTTTGCACCATGCGCGGCGCGTTCGTGCCTGCACGGCGTGCCGCGTTCTTGAGGAGATAAGTACGTGGACAGGGAATATCGCCCGTCGTTGGGCAGTACGAAACATCTGACTTTCTCGGTCGATCAGTCCCGGCAGCGGATGCACGAAGCCATGATTTGGTGGAGCTACGCGATGGAGCTGATGAATAGCGCCAGTGAGCGGCTGTTTCCATCGGATCGTCCGGAAGCGGTCGAGGCCCGCTGCGAACTTGGCACGGCGCGGATGTACGTACACATGGGCATGGAGTACGCGAAGACGGCGGTGGAGCGGCTTGAGTAGGGACAGCTCGACTTCCGTGCCGCGCGGGCGGGGCCGGCGCGGCATCGCCTTTCGCACTCGGGATCGCCATGACTGATCTTCTTGCTGTCATTCGCCCGGACGCCTTCGTCCTGGGCTCCCCGCGCTTCGCCGGCCCGTGGGCCCTGCCGTGGGACGTGGTGATTCCGCCCTACGTCGTCGTGGTCATCTTCCTGATGCTGGCGACTGCGTTTCTGGCCTTTTATGACCATTGGGTATCCATGAGAGAGCAAAACCCCACGCCGCACCCGCCACTCCGTCGCCTGCTTCCCGATGGAACGATCACGTCCAAACGCGCCATCTACCTCGAGATTGAGGAGACGCGGTGCCCCACCTATTTGATCGAATGCGAGGACATGCGACTGCTGTGCCTCTACGGGCAATACCTGCACAAGCTGGTGCAGGGGCGCCGACGGTGTTTCCCGTCGACGGTGTTTCATATGCGCCGTTTCGTCGGCAAGCCATCGATGTTTATCGTGCGGCCGAAGGGCAACGTGTATATGCCCGATGTGATCTGCACGTCCATGCGTCAGCTGTCGACGATCGGGCTGGTTCTGCGTGATGGCGAGTACCTGCCCATGTGGACGCTTGAGCGCGTGAAGCGGGCGCTGGCGTATTCAAGTCCGGACGACTGAGGCGCCCTCGTGTCTTGTCTCTTTGTCTGCGTCAGGTTCGCTTCCCCTCTATGGTGAAGCGGGCCTGGCTCCGTTCCGCATGTCATGGAAGACGTGCCCTTCTTCCTCGGCTCCGCTCACGGATTACCAAGCCCGTGAATGGCAGGCCACGGTATTGCCGTTCGATCGACAGTTCGTCTGCATCTGCTTCATTGGTTGATGTTGTTGCTGCTGCATTTCCATCTGCCGCTGTTGCTTTCGCAGCTGTTGGCGCAGTGGCTGCGCTTAGATCTGCTGCGCCGCTTGGGTGTCGCGCCGCTGATTCTTTCCAACCCGCAACCTTGCAGCGCAGTTACCACGCCAGAATGCAGCTTTTGTGAAAGTTGCCCCCATTAATGCTTCGTACGATGGCCCCGTCACATGACGAGGAACATGCCATGCCCCCCATTTCGAACTACCAACCGGTCAACACGAGCGTCACGTCGTCCGTCACCGCGTCGAAAGACCTGAAGTCGCCGAGCGCCATAAGCACGGCATGTATCAGCTTGGTCTCCAATTTGCGTGCGACCCGATGGAATGATGGAGTTCGCATGCAAACGGATACAATGAGCGAGATACCTGAGGTATGCAGGGTCCAGCGCGAGCGCCAACAGCTCCGCGCTAAGCATCCGGACGGGTGTTCGTGGCAGCAGCAGCTTGCGGGTGCGGACGAGGATCTTATTGAATTCGCCTCGTGGACGTCGAAAGCGATCTATTTCAGCGATCTCGCCGATATCCGCGGTCGTCTCAATGAGATCGAGGATGTGCTCGGCGCCGTCAACAAAGAAGCCCTTCGGCAACTCGCGGGCCACGGCGACGCAGGTGTTGATCCAAGTGATGCCGCGGCGCGGTTCGAGGCCATCGCTTCGCTCCTGGCGAGTGTTCAGGCCCAACGCGTGATGGTCGATGCCACGGACAATTTTCGGAACGCACAGGTGGCACAGGTCAGGGGCACTTCCTGGCCTGACGCTTAGCGTCGCGACGAGAAGGTGGCGCGCTAAGCGCGCCCGCGGGTCGGGTTCACTTTTCTTGGGTGGTAAAGTGAACCCGGTCCGGTTTCGGCGATTCGATCAATCCTTTCTGACGACACTATGCTGCGAGTACATCGCATGCCACGCGCCATCCTCATAAATCAGCACATCCGATGAGCGCACGCCTTTGTCCGGCCCCAGCGCGGGGTCGTAGAAGGAGACCACGGCGATGTCGCCGTGCAGGGCGACGGCCGTTTCCGTGGGGTTGGCTTTCATCCACGCGGCAACTTCCTGCTTAGCCTTGTCCGAATCCTTGTTCTTGGCCGCGCCCGCGATGATGTGTTCGCGCGAGATGGCGCTGCCGTTGGCGTTGACGGAGCGGTAGCCGGGGAGGAGGAAGTGGCTGAGGAAATCCGTGTCGCCGTTGACCTCGGCGCGCAGCCAGTGGTCGTCGACGGCCTTGGCGCCTTCGGCGGTCTTCTCGGTTTCGTGGGGGCCGTTGGGGGTGGGGCCGTTGGCGGCCAGTAAATTGAGGGAGACGCAGATCAGGGCCAGGGCGAACGTCGAGCGGGCGGAGTGGCGCATGGAGGTGCCTCGCGATGGGGGAGGCGTGCAGTGTTGGCGGTGGGGCGGCTGGGTGCAGTGGGTTTGGGATGAGCGGTAAACGGTGAGGGATGGGCGGGTTGGCCGATGTGACGAGCGGTTGGGTTGGCCGGGGTTGTGTGGAACGGGGCCAGGTTATGTTTCCCGAGCCTGGAAAAGTGAACCTGGCCCCCTTTGAGAGGCACGGAAGCGATCCGCTTATCCGGCGCGATGGACTGTGGAACGGGGTCAGGTTGAGTTACCGCGCCTGGAGAAGTGAACCTGGCCCCCTTTGAGAGGCACGGAAGCGATCCGCTTATCCGGCGCGATGGACCGCTCGTCACACGTTGCGGCCCGGCTGTCATGCATCGGTCGACGGGCGTTGGCGCGGCGCATAGCGTGGCAAGCCTCCTTCCACCGGAATAGCACCCATGCGACTGGCGATGTTGCTGTTGGCACTCACGGCGGCGACTAGCCTGCCCCCACCGACACGTTTCGCGCCCGAGCTGATGGGCGCCTCCGACTCGTCGCCGGCCTTTGCGCCGGATGGGCGTTCGGTGGTTTTCATACGGTTCGAGGGGGACGGCGTCGCGCTGATGGCGTCGCATCGCGAGGGCGCGGGATGGTCGGCGCCACGGCCGGCTCTGCCGGGTCATGAACGCGACTTCGACGCAGCGATGGCGCCGGATGGCTCGTACATGGTGTTTGCATCCAGCCGGCCGGCAACGACGGGCGGCAAGCCGCTGGACGCGGTGATGGGTGGGGCGTTGCGCGTGGGAAAGGGCATGAACCTTTGGCGGGTGGAGCGGCGCGGGGACGGCTGGGGTGAACCGGTGCGGCTGCCCGATGCCGTGAATCGCTGCACGCGCACATTTGCGCCGGGCGTGGCGGGGGATGGCAGCGTGTATTTCATTGGCTGCGATGCCGACGACAAGCTGCAGCTGATGCGCAGCGCCTACCGGGGCGGTCAGTACGAGGCGGCGGAGCGCGTGGCGATCGGCGATGCGGCGACGGTGATCCGCGACCCGGCGATCTTGCCGGATGGCTCGGCGATGGTGTTCAGCATGCGCAAAGACCCGTCGAAGGTGATGCGGCTGGCGATCAGTTTCCATGGCAAGGATGGCTGGAGCGAGCCCCAGGATCTGGGCGACAGCGTCAACGCCGGCACGCACGCGATGGCGCCGCAGTGGGGCTGCGATCACCGCACGATCTACTTCAGCAGCGACCGCGCCGGCGGCTCGGGCGCGCCAGGCTCCGATGCCACGTGGCAGGTGTCCCTGGCGTCGCTGCTGGCGGCCCATGGCGTGCATCCGCCTTCCACCTGCGCCGCCAGCTGACCCCCACCCGGAGACATGCCTCCTGACACTTCCACTGCCCCGTCGCGCCACGCACACTCGCCGCTTCGAAGGCCGCCGGGGCCTGGTGGGCGATGTGCGCGTGGCTAACCGCTTTCCTTCCTGGAAAACCGCCCTGCTGATCCTGGCGTTCTGGACGGCGCTGGCCGCCAGTTTCACGGCCAGCAACGTGCTCTCCGCGCTGAGCGAAGACATGCCGGTGATCTGGTGGCGTCCGCTGGCGTGGAACCTGTTGCATTTCTATCTGTGGATGCTGCTGACGCCGCTGGTGGCCCGGCTGGCGCGTCGCGTCACGCCCGGTTGGGGTCGCTTTGTGCTGCTGCATGGGCCGGCGAGCGTGCTGGTGGCCGTTACCCAGGTGTGCGTGTTACTGGTGTTGTACTGGGTGATCTGCGGGCCGCCGTCGACGCGGCCGGACATGGCGTTCCTGACGTACGTGCGCATGCAGTTCGCCTACAACGTGCACCTGAGCTGGATCACGTACTGGGTGGTGCTGGTGGTGTGTCGGGCGATCGATTCGCATCGTCGCCTGCGTGACGAGCGCCTGCGCAATGCGCAACTGGAAACGCAATTGGTGCAGTCACAATTGCAGACGTTGCGCGTGCAGCTGCAGCCGCATTTTCTGTTCAACACCTTGAACGCGATCTCCGCGCTGGCGCTGGCCGATCCGATGCAGGCGCGCCTGATGATCGCCAAACTCAGCGACTTCCTGCGCCTGACGCTGGAAGAGCGCCACGCGCAGCAGGTGCCACTGGCGCGCGAGCTGGAACTGTTGCGCTGCTATCTCGATATCCAGCAGGTGCGCTTTCAGGACCGACTCACCACGCATCTCGATGCGGCGGTGGATACCTTGCAAGCCTCCGTGCCCAACATGATCCTGCAGCCGCTGGTCGAAAACGCCTTGCAGCACGGCCTGCTGGCGAAACCCACGCGCGGTGCGCTGCATATCGTGACGCGGCGTGAGGGTGATGCGTTGTATCTGCGCGTGGATGACGATGGGCTGGGTTTGCCGGCGCAGGGTGCGCGCGATGGGTTGGGGCTCAGCAATACGCGCGCTCGTCTCGCGGCGCTGTTCGGCGTCAACGCCAGCCTTGAGCTGCAGCCGCGCGATGACGGCGGCACGCGCGTCGAGGTGCGCTTTCCCTTTCAGGCCTTCGCCTCATGAGCCTGCCGCCGATTCGTGCCCTGCTGGTGGATGACGAAGTGCTGGCGCGCCTGGCGGTACGGCAAGCGCTGGCGGCGCATGCGGATATCCAGATCGTCGGCGAGTGCGGCAATGCGGCCGAGGCGCAGAAGGCGGTGGAGGTGCTGGATCCGGATCTCTTGTTCCTGGACATTCGCATGCCGGGTATGGATGGGTTCAAGCTGCTGCATTCGTTGAACCCCGGGTTGCGGCCGATGATCGTGTTCGCCACGGCCTTTGGTCAGCATGCGTTGCGCGCCTTTGATGCCAACGCCATCGATTACCTGCTCAAGCCCATCGAGCAGGGGCGCTTCGATCAGGCGATGCAGCGGGTGCGGCAGCATTGGCAGGGGTTGCATGCGACGGCGCGCGAGGTGGCTGCGGCGCGGCCGGAGTCGCGCTGGCTGCAACGCATCAGCGTGCAGGTGGGTGAGCATGTGCGAGTGATTGCGGCCAACGATATTGACTGGATTCGGGCGGATGGCAATTACGTGCATATCCATGCGGGCAGCGCAAGTTACCTGCATCGCGAGACGTTGCGCAATCTCGCCAACACGCTGGATCCGACGCGGTTCCTGCGCATTCATCGCGGGACGCTGGTGAATGTGGAACGGATTCGCGAGGTGCATCCGCTGTTTCAGGGGAGTGCGGAGGTGGTGTTGCAGGATGGGACGCGGTTGAACCTCAGTCGCCGGTTCCGCACGCAGGCACGCCACGCGCTGGGCATGAGCTGAACCGTTCATCACAAGCGGCACACCGCTTGTCACGCGCCACCGCCCGCCAATCCCAAAGTCACTGCGCACGCCGCGTACGCCTGTGAACCTGCTTTGCAACCGGAGCAGGGTGCTTCGGACGGGAGCTCCACATGCGTTTGATCCCCTTCCTCTGGATGGTTGCTACGGCGCTGGGTTCGTCGTCGGCCATGGCGGGCGAGCTGTTCGGTGCCGGCGTGATTTCCACCGGCATGCAGGAAACCTCGGCGACCTTCACGCCCGATGGCAACACCGTTTACTTCATGCGCTCGGACTTCGCCGAACGCGACGACACCATCATGCTTTCGCATCGCCAGCAGGGACGCTGGTCGCCAGCGGAAGTAGCATCGTTCTCCGGCCAGTGGCATGACTCCGAGCCCGCGCTGTCGCCCGACGGCAAGCGCCTGTTCTTCGTCTCCAACCGTCCCGTGAAGCCGGGCGACAAGCCGCTAGTCGCCGAGATGATGGGCCAGAAGTTCGCCGGCAAGAACCTTTGGTACGTCGAGCGCCAGGCCAATGGCAGCTGGGGCCAGCCCATGCATGTCGACGGCGCGCACAATGACGGCGTCATGCTGTACAGCCCGTCCGTCGCCGCCAACGGCGATGTGTACTTCTCCGCGCATCGCCCGGACTCGGGCAAGGCGTACCAGATCTACGTGATCCACAAGACCGCCACCGGCTACAGCGCGCCGGAGCAGGTCACGCTCGGCGATACCGACCATAACCGCATGGACCCGTGCATCGACCCGGACGGCCGCTTCATCCTCTACGCCGGCAACGAAGGCGACTCCATCGGCGGCCCCGACATCTACATCGCCTTCCGCCAGGCCAATGGCGCCTGGGGCAAGCCGGAGCGTCTGAAGGGTGACGCCAACAGCACCTCGCTGGATATCGCGCCGTCGCTGGGGCGGAGCTTTGGCGAGCTGTACGTGTCGAGCAGTCGCCTGGAGGAGGTGAACTTCCCCAAGACGCCGGATACCGCGGCGACGCTGGCCAAGCGGATGCAGGAGCCGTTGAACGGCTCGCGCAACATCTGGAAGGTGGATATCGCCGACACCCTGCGGGCGCACGGCATCGACCGCTAAGCCACACCTCCGAAGGAAGCGGCCGGTCCGCTTCCTTCCCCCGCCACGCCCCCATTGACAGCCTTGCCTCTTCGCGGCAAAACCCCCGCTGAGCAAACACATTCGGTCCGCCAGTTCCAAGGATGCCCGCGGGGCGCCACGGCGCGGCCAGTCAATGCCGACAGGGGGCAGGGATGGCAAGTCAGGACGACAACGCGGCAGGCATGCTGCAGACGCTGATCGATTCGTTCAAATCGCACGTCAATGAGCGCATAACCAGCCCCTTCGCGGGTGCGTTCGTCATTGCATGGGTTCTCGTGAACTGGAAAGCCCTTCTGGTGCTGGCGCTTTCGACGCGCGGTATCGAGGACCGGCTGGACTACCTTTCGGCGCATTACTTCGGGCAAGTGGACGCCCTTTGGAAGCCGCTTGGTCTCGCCTTGCTTGGTGTCATCGCGTATTACCTGTTGGCAACGCTCTTCCTCGCGCTGTTCGAATGCTATGGCTGGCTCAAGCGCGTGGTGGAGCAGAAGTTTGATCAGGTGCGGTGGGTCGAGCCGACGACCTATATCAAACTCAAGGCAAGCCATGCCAGGCGCGTGAGCGACCTTACCGATCTTGCAGCAGACAATCAGGCGCGGTACGACAAGTTGCTCGCCGAGCTCGATGCGGCCCGCGGCAACCAGCAGAAAGTGAGCGCTGACCTTGAAGAAAGCCACGAGGCGCTTTCGCAGAGCAGGGCCGACCTTGGGCAATCACGGGAGAAGCTGGCCGCGTTGAACACGCGGTGCGACGGCCTCTGGCGGGTAGTGACCAAGGGTCGGCGCAAAGTGGAAGGTGCCGTCGAGCGGATCGATGCCGATCACGAGGCATTGGTCGATGCATCGATGCGGCTTTTGACGGCCATGGGTTATAGCCCGGACAACTTCACCAGTGAGAACGCGATCCGCTATCACGCTTCCCTCGCGCTGGGACCCGGAACTCCCCCTGTCCTGCTCGACAAGGGACTGGTCATGAAGGTGGCCACTGACGTTCTGGTCACTGCGCGATCGCAGCAAAGGGAGCTCGGCAAGTCGCTCGCGGCCTGGGCATCCCATATCGCCGTCGATGGACGGGAAATGGAGCCGGACGATACGCAGATCGTGGCGCCAACCCGTTTCGCACCAGAGAGTCACGCGTGAGCAAGCCCACGCCTGTACCCAAGCCTTCTCCATTCCGACGGCGCCTCCGGCAGCGTCTGAAACGGCTTTCGATCAGCGGCACCGTCCTGGCCTGCGTATATCTCTGCCTCGCCGTTGCGTGCGTTATCCATGCCATCCAGGGCGGCCAGGGAGTTTTATTTGCGCTGCAGATCATCTCGCTCCCCATCTCGGCGCTCGTGTTGCTTGTCCTCGACCCGCTGGCTGAGGTCGCCCTGGTCGGCGGGCTCAACCTCTGGGTCATCAACGTAGTGGTCGTAGCGATTGAAATCGTCCTTTGCACGCGCTGGTATTACTTCATCGGCAAGCAGCTGGGGAGGCTCTTCTCCTGGCTGGGGAAGCTCATCGCCCATCGCAACGCCAGTAGCACGGCTGTTAACCACCAAACCCGCCATGGTCGTATGCCGTGACCGCCATCGGACCGGAGCGCGCGACGCCGCGCAGGAGGGATGCGATCCTGGCGGTACCCAAGGCCATCCTGGGTGTGCTTTGCCTGGTCATCGCGGGGGTCCTGGCCTTCTGGCAAGGTGTTGTTGTCGTCGAGGGTAGCGACTTTGTGTCGCCTGCACTGAAGCTTGCGCTGCTGGCGGCGACCATCGTTATGTCGTATGCCTCGATGGTCACCACGACATGGGTGAGCGCGGCGGTCACCCGACAAGCCGTACTTGTTCTTGTGCTTTGTTTTGCCGCGTTCGGTTCCGCTGTCGATTGGCTGTTTGACCGCGGGTTTGGCTGGGAGTTGCTTGGCACGGGGTTCTTGATCAGCGTTGCGACGCTGATGGCATTGAGAGGCGGGCACCGGACTGCGGCGGACAAACGCGCATGAGCAACGTCCCCTCCGGGTCGCCGCAGACGTCATTCGGGCATCGCATTTCGCGTGCGGTGAAACGCCTCTCGCCGACAGGTACGGTATTCGCTGGCGTTTACCTGTATCTGGCCGGTATATGCCTTCTGAACGCTTTGCACGGCGGCATGGGTGTCGCGTTCGGCCTGCAGGTGATCTCGCTTCCTGTCTCGTGGATTCTAATGTCGCTGTCTTCGCCGCTGGATGCGCTGATGGCGGACAGTGTCGTCGCCATGAATGCGTACAACATCGTTATTCCGACACTTGAGATCACCCTTTGCGCCATCGGTTACTACTGGATCGGCAGGAAAATGGAAAAGACCGTCTTCGGTTAGCCGAAGTGGCGGGCCACTTCGGTGAATGATCGGCCATGCGCGGGCAGGTAGCGGCAAGCGCCCGCCAACCACTGCCCTTCGCCACGACGAACTCGGGCGCCACTTTGTGCTGTGACGCCCTGGCCCATGAAACATCAGGTCAGCGGCCGCCACAATAGAAGCGCAGCCAACACCAGCATGAACACGGCAATCAGCGCATCCAGCGCCCGCCACGCCCACGGCTTGCCGAACACCGGCAACAACCACCGCGCCCCAAATCCCAGCGTCACGAACCACGTGACGCTCGCCGCGCACGCACCCGCTGCAAACGCCCAGCGCACCATGCCTGGATAGCGGGTCGACAGGCTGCCGAGCAGGATCATGGTGTCGAGGTAGACGTGCGGGTTGAGGAAGGTGAAGGCGAGGCAGGCGAGGAGGACGCGTTGCCATTGGCGCACGCCGTTGCCCTGGGCGCTTAGCCCGCTGGATCCGTGCCAGGCACGCTTCGCCGCCATGAAGCCGTAGACGGCGAGAAAGGCCGCGCCGCCGAAGCGAAGTGCCTGCAGCAGCGCGGGCCACTCCTTCACCAGCGCACCCATCCCGGCCACGCCGCACAGGATCAGCGCGACGTCGCCGAAGATGCAGGTGGCCACCACCAGGCCGACGTGTTCCTTCTGCAAACCCTGGCGAAGGACGAAGGCGTTCTGGGCGCCGATGGCGATGATGAGCCCTGCACCGGACAGGAATCCGGCGATGGCGGCGGAGAGGTACATGGGAGGGTCCGGCAGGGAATCCCGTTAGCGTGCCTTGCCCGGGCGTGCAACGCTAGCCGAAATCATCCATGGCGAGCGCGCTGGCCCGTGGTGAGGCTTCACGGATTCACGTAGACCGGATTGCCGATGAGCAGCGGGCGCCCGTCGGCCGACCGCACTTCGGCGCGTATCCAGTGGCGTTTGCCGTCGCTGGTCCAGCGTACGTTGTGGGTCTCGTCGTCCTGAGTCAGAGGCGCGGGTGCGGCGAGTGGCTTGCCGTCGACGATCAGCAACCAACAGCCGCCCTCCGCATGGGTGGCGCGCAGCGACAGCTCGGCGGTGACGCCGCGCGGTACGGCAAGAGCATCACCCATCAAGGCCTGCGCAGAATCCGTACGAGCTGTGAACTCGAGTACGCGGTCTTTGGTGCCGTCGGTATCGATGAAGACGTGACCGGCGCGAATGCCCTCGACGATGTCATGCATCGACAAGGTTTCGGCATGCACCACCGTGGCCGGAATGCCCGTGGGGTTGGAGCCGGGCTTGCGCACCTTCTGGAAGGCATCGTGGTTGTCGCTGCCGCCGATGGCGGTGATGCGGTAGCCGCGGTTGAGCTGCTTTTCCCAGAACGGGATGCCGGACAAGGGTGTGCCCGGATCGTCGCCGTTGACCACTTCGATGGCCTGTACGAGCGACATGTCGACATCGGGCTTGGGTGTCCAGCCGCAACCCATGCAGATCTCACCGCTGGGTCGCACGGGATGGTTGATCGAGATGACGCCTTGAAGCGGCGCGATGTTGCGCAGCAGGGTGTTCCAGTCGGGTACCTCGGTACTGCCTACGCGGAAGTCCACAGGCGCGGTGGTGCCAAACAGGTTGGCGTGGCCGCTAAACGTCGTGACTTCGCGTCCCGGGATCAGCAGCAGCTTGTCGAAATACGGTTGCAGTTCGCGCATGGCGTTGGCATGGGCGACAGTGTTGTGGTCGGTGATGGCGATGAAATCCAGGCCGCGATCGGCCGCCGCCTGCGCGGTGAGGAACAGCGGGCAGGGCGCACGAAGGCCCGCCTGCGTCGGGCAGCTGCCGTCGCTGTGGGCGGTGTGCATGTGCAGGTCGCCGCGGTACCAGCCGGCTTCGTTTTTGATCGGTGGATTCAGCACGGCGGGCGTCCATGCCGGATCGTCGCGGTGGCCGAACCAGACGCGTGCGGTGTACTCGGCCTTGCTGTCGGGACGGATGTTGGGGATGCCCAGCAGCAGCTTCCACTCACCGGCGCGAATCATCCCGGGCAGATAGCCGGGCGTGGCGTCGGTGCTGGAGATGGTGAAAAGTGCTTTGCTGCCACCGCTCCAGCCGCGGAACCCGTCCTGTCCGCGGAAGCCATCGGGCCCCAGCAATCCCAGGTCGATGGTCGTCTTTTCGTCGCGGCCGGTGTACTCGAACTGCACGGTGATGCGTGTGGTGCCGTCGGGCACCGTGAAAGCCTCGGTGCGGTAGGTCTGGTTGTCCTTGCCGGTGAGCTGGCCCTTGAGCACGAGAGCGGGCGCGTCGGTCTGCGCGCGCAGCGTGCCGAAGGCGCCAAGCGCGAGTACGAGCAGGGCGAGGACCTGGATGATGCGGTTCGTGCGAAGTGTCATGGCGTCGGTCGGTCGATGGCGCAGGTGGGGCGATGCGGGTTGCAGCGGGCGACGGCGGCGCGTGGAAGTTCCACGCGATAGGGGCCAAAGCGCGGGTCCGCTTGCATGTAATCGGTGGAGACGTACTGGGCGCCGCTGGCGAAAGCCGCTTCGCGGCGTCGCGTGTCGTTGTGGCGCGCTTCGACGGTATCGGCGTCGGCGCGAGTGCGGACGACGAAACCGGCGCGCACATCGCGTGCGATGCGGTCGCCCTGCGCGAGGGGATCGTTGAGCGTCAGATAGGCAGCGGCGGGCGAAGTTTCGTCGGTGTTGACGAACATCACGCGACCTTCGAGCGAGCGCCGCTCGCCGCGATAGAGCGCCACTTTGCGGGCATCTTCATCGAGCACGAAGAACACCTTGCCGCGCGCGTCATCCAGTGTGGGCCACGCGTTTGCCAGCACCGCATCGCGCAAGGTGGGATGCGTGCCTTGCACGTTGTCGGGCGTGATCAGCGAAGGCGCCGGGAATAGGGTGCGAGCTTCGGCGTCCAGCGCATCGAAGGCCGCGGCATCGAAAGGCAGCGGCGACACCGCGCCAGGCCCGGCTTTCCCGTCCTTGGCATTCATCAGGATCATGATCGGCACATGGCGCGGATGCGTCTGCGACCACGCGCGAATTTCGCTCAGGCACGCCACGAAGGTCTGGCAGCTGCTGCGAAAGTCGATGTCGGACAGATGCATCACCTTGAAGCCGGGACGCTGCATCTGTGCGGTGGACTCAGGGTTCCAGGGCGACGTGGCGTAACCCTGCCGCAACGCGCCCGGCGGATGGGCGTAACGTCCGCCTGCCGGGTCGTAGTACACATCCAGTTCGATGGTGCGCGCACCGGCATTGAGCTGGCGCGTGAGGGACGGGTGGCCGTAATCGATCCCGTCGGCACCACGTGGATCGCGGCGGCGATGCGCGGCCAGCTCTTCCGGTGGCATGGCCTGCTTGTAACTGTTGTGCGTGCCAATCACCTGGATGTCGTTCATGCGCAAGGTGCCGGACGGGCACGCGGGTGCTTCGAGATCGCAGGCCATCGCCGGCATCGCGGTGAAGAAAAACATGGCCATCAGTACACGCATGCGGGAAAGGGCGGGGCTGCGAACCCCGCCCCGTTTCCTCAGAACCGATACATGATGGCGGCGCGGTAGGCGCGGCCAAGGATCGGACGGGCGATGAAGGTGTTCGCCCCCGCGTCGGCACTCTGCAGTTCACCGGCGCGCGGGTTGCCTTCGGTCAGGCCCAGCGAGTTGGTGATGTTGTCGACGTAGAAGAACAGCGAGCACATCTGCGAGATGTCGTAGCGCGCGCTGGCGTTCCACACGTCGTAGGACGGCAGCTTCACCGAGTTGGCGGTATCGACGTAACGCTGGCCTTCGTACTCATACGACACCTGCAGGCGCAAGCGACCGTCCAGCAGGTTCACGCCCGGCACCACGCGGTAGCTTTGCTTGGGCACGCGGATCAGCTGGTTGTCTTCGTAGTTGCGCAGCACCGGTGCACCGGCCACCGCCTCGGTGTAGCGCAGGCCCTTGTACTTCGGGTCCTGGATCGTGGCGGTCACCTGCACGTCGAACCAGTTCACCGGGAACCAGCTGCCTTCAAACTCAAGGCCGGTGGTCTTGGTGTCCGCATAGCCCTGCTGCACCGTCGAGCTGTTGCCCTGCGCATTGAACACGGCATTGCTGAAGCCGACGTTGTTGTACTTGGTGTAGAAGGCCGTGGCGTAGATGTCGAACTGGCGGTCGGTGTACTTGTAGCCAATCTCACCCAGCTTCATGGTCTGGATGATCGGCGTGGCCGCCGGGCTGGTGATGTAGCTGGAGAGGTTGGGCAGGCGGAAGGCCGAGGTCCAGCGACCGAACAGGCCCTGGCGATCGGAGAACTGCCAGTTGGCGCCCAGCGTCCAGCCCAGCTTGTTGAAGGTGTGGTCCCAGGGCACGAACACGCCGGTGCCGGTCCACATCTGTGAGGTCGCCAGCGTGCCCTGGTTCACCTGTTGCTTCTGCTCGGTGTGGCCACGGGTGTTGACCTGTTCCCATCGCGCGCCGCCGTCGATGCGCAGCTCCGGCGTGACCTGCCATTCGTCGGAGAGGTAAAACGCGTTGGTCGTCGAACGGCCGCTGGCGTTCTCCCATTCATAACCGTAGCGGTAGATGCCGTTGTCGGTGAGTTTGGAGAGGGGGTTGCCGGCCGCGTCGACGGCTACGAGGTCCAGCAGCAGCGCGTTGTCGCGCACATCGGTCAGCGCGCTGGAGGAGTAGCGGCTGAACTTCTGGTCGAAGCGGGCGTAGTAATAGCCCATGGTGACATCGTGCGTTCCGCCGAAGTCGAACTGGCGCATGACGCGGGTATCGTTGATGAATTCCTTGAGCGGCATGGTCACGCCGCGCAGGCCAGCCACGACGACCAGGCCGTTACCATTCTGGTTGGCGGTGTTGTAGACCTTGCCCGAGTCCACATAGCGCAGCTGCAGGCCCGCGGCGCCGGCCGGCAGATACTTCTGGTTCGCCGCCAGGAATGCCGTGGCGCTCTGCAGCGTGTTCGGGAAAACGCCGTTGCGCTGGGTGTGGGTGTCGTCGTAGCGCATGGACTCGGCCAGCTTCCAGCCGTCGCCCAGATCCAGGTTGAACTTCAGCGTGAGCTGGTCGCGCTTGACGTGCGTGCCGTCGGCGTTGTCGAAGTTGTAGAGGCCGCCGTTGGCCATCTTCATCTGCACATGCTCGGTCTCGGGGCCGGCAATGGTGCCGTAGTTGCCATCGAAGCCCGGCACGGCCTTGATGTCGCCGTTGGGATAAGTGCGCATCGGGATGCCCAGGTACAGCGCGACCTTGTCGTCCATGTGCTTGACGTCGAAGTCGAAACTGCCGCCCTGGAAATCCTTGCCGATGTTCAGGCGGATCTGCCCGCCGTCGTTGGCATTGAAGCCCGGCTCGCGGATGCCGGTATCGGTGCGGTAGAAGCCACCGGCGCTGATCTTCCAGCCGCCCTTGAGCGGCGTGCCGTACCAGAAGTCGCCGCGCGTCAGGCCGTAGTCGCCCACCGTGAACTTGGCCACGCCCGAGGCGGTTTCACCCACCTGGCGCGGGATGAAGTTGATCGCGCCGGCCGGGGCGTTGGAATAGAAGATGGTCGACGGGCCGCCGCGCACCACTTCGACGCGCTCGATGGTTTCGTCCAGGCGGAAGGCCTGGTCGGCGTTGAGGTAGCCCAGGGCCGGGTCGTGCTGCACGGGGATGCCGTCTTCGAGCAGGTTCACCGAGCCGAAGCCGTCCACCGGGATGCCACGTGCGCGGATATTGCCGCTGGCTTCGCCGCCGGAGGCTTCCACCCAGAAGCCGGGCACCGACTTCATCGCCTCGGTCACCGAGGTCGGCGCCTGCATGCGCAGGCGGTCTTCGTCGATGGTGGTGATGGAGTAGCTGGTTTCAGCCTTGGTGCGCTGCTCGACGCCCGAGCGCGCGGTGACGACGATGCCGTCGAGGTTCTTGGCCTTCTCGTCGGGCTTGGGCTTGGCATCCGTGGTGGACGAGGCGTCCTGCGCGTGCACGGGCGACATCGCGAAAACAAGGCTGCCCAGCAGGGCCAGGCCGATGGCGTGGCTGATCGATGACTTACGCACGTTGATTCACTCCGAAGGGGAAGGCGACAGCCGTGCGTGACGCGCACTGATCCGCGGCGACGGGGAGGTCACCGGTTATGCGGATGGGAGAGCGCGTCGGGGCCTCCTTGCGGGGGGAAATGCTCCATGCATAGCGCAGGCTCGACGTGTGAAAGGCTATTCACGTCGTATGACAGTTGCGCGCTGCTGTCGTGACATCTTGCGGTCGAAAGGCGTTTGGACGTCTAAATGCGTCACATGGCCGTCATTTGGCGGGCTTTGGACGTGTGGGCGGGCGCGCACAATCATGCGAGGATGCCGGACATGCCCACCTCATCCCTGCGATTTGGCCTCATTGCCAACCCCATCCACTGGCGCACCCCGGACGCCGCCCTGTTCCGCTGGCTGCGTGCAAGCGCCCCGGGCCTGCGACAACTGGGCGTGCATTTCCATATCGGCGAGCGCACTTACGACGCCATCCAGGACTCAGGCCTGTTGACCGGTTACGAGGCTGACCTGCGCCGGTATCCGCGCAGCAGCCACGGCGGTCTGATGAAGATCGTGGCCGAAATCGTCGGCATCCCCGGGGAGGATCGCCAGCTCGACGGCGCCATCCATCTGCTGGATCCGACCGACATCGCGTCCCTGTTCCCTGAAAGCGCCGCGCTCAAGCGCCAGTGCGTCATCCACCAGAAGCCCTTCGTTTCCACGGTGGCCGCCGCGCGCGACTGGGTGGAGATGGAGCGCATCCATGCCGGCTTCGCGCCGGACCCGGGTGCCGATGACCTGCATGACTTCGGCCGCCAGACCGTCGCGCTGATCGCCCATGACGCCATGAAGGGCGACATGGCCGAATTCGTTGCCGATCACTTTGACCTGCTGTCATCCTTCGGCAGCCGCATCGGCACCGGCACCACCGGCCTGCGTCTGAACGAACTGGCCTGGAGTCGCGGCTGGCCGCGCGACACGCCGTGGATCGAGCGTTTCGCCAGCGGCCCGCTCGGTGGCGATGCGCAGATCGCCGACCGCGTGCTCGAGCGCCGCTGCCAGCGCGCCATCTTCTTCGAAGACCCGCACGTCGCGCGTCAGCACGAAGCCGACATCCAGCTGCTGGAACGCGCGGTCTGCACCGTGACGGATCACGCCGCGTGCATGACGGCGCTGAAAGTGGCCCGGCGCTGGGCCGTGGCGGCCGAACAGCGCAAGGCCGTGGTGCAGGCATAACCGGGAAAAGTTGGCGCCTTGGCCGACGCGGTTGGGGCATCACTCTGTGCCAGGAGTGCGGGCCACGTCAGCCAAGGCGCTCAACACGGGCATGGGCAAAGTGCTTGCCCATCGCAGGCATCGCATCGTTCGATCGGCCATGCCGTCGGGATGCGCGCAGGAAAAGCGGCCCGGCAAACGCGCGCAGTCGTTATACGCCGGGCGCGCGGCTTTATGTCGGTACTTAAGTATTAGTACTTCGGCGAAATAAGTAGGTAAAACTTCGTCGTAGCGGGCACGCCTTCGCGGCGTTTGATTTCCTGCCGCGCCCGTCGCACGATGCACACGACACCCGCCGGTACGGTGCATGCGATCCGGTACGACGCGGGCTCTCGCGGAGGCATATGGCCACACTCGAATGCGTGCATCCGGTCCTGATGTGCAGCAACGTCTCCACGGCGATCCGCTTCTATCGACGCCTCGGTTTCGATCTGTGGTTCATCGATTCACCGGATGCCCCGCACTACGCCGCCGTTCGGCGCGATGGCGTGGAGTTGCACCTGCAATGGCATGAGGCCGCACGGGACCGCACGCGCGATCGACCGGTGTACCGGTTCCTGGTGCGGGAAGTGGACGAGCTGTTCGTGGAGCTTCGCGAACGTGGCGCGCTCAGTGGGCAGGCCGATGGCCCGTGGTCCATGCCCGGCGATACCCCGTGGGGTACGCGCGAATTCCATCTGCATGACCTGGATGGCAACGGGTTGCAGTTCTACCACCCCAACCCCTGAGCGCTTTTGCGACCCGGGGGTGGGCAAGCCTTGCGTCAGCCCGGGCAGAGCAAGCGCATCACGCGATGCTCAAGTTCGGCCACCTGGAAGGGCTTGGACATGACGGTGACATCGGGAAATTCGCGCAGGATCGGCGTCGGGTCGCCGCCGGTGAGCACCAGGAATGGCACCTTCATGCCATGCAGCTTGCGCGCAATGGGCAACGCACTCTCGCCGCGCAGGAACATGTCCAGCACGGCCACGTCGATGTCGCCGGCATCCAGTTCTTCCTGGGCGTTCTGAAAGCTCTGGTTGACCAGCACTTCCAGTCCCAGCTCGCTCAGCACCTCGTCGACGACCATCGCTACCTGCGGATCGTCTTCCACCAGCAATAAGCGCCGTCCCGCTACCGTGCCCATAGGCCTGTCCCCCTTGCGCCTCGTCGGCGTTCCGCTGCCTCCCGCGGAATCGCTCCTTGCCACCCTGCTCTCCCCATGGTGCCCTGACCACCCCCGGGGTCGGCAATTCGACCTTAGGATTGGCTTATGCAAGGCACACCCGGATGCGGACGCCGAAGGTGTGAAGGCGCTGTCAATCCAGCGTACGCCGAGTGCGTTCAAAAGGCACGAGGAAAATGCTTGCGCCCGCGCTGGCGGCCTCAAGCATGGCGTGCTGTCACATTTGCCTTCCGAACGCAGGGTTTCGCGCCTTCGAAAGGCTTGCCGCTGCCTGCGCCAGCTGCCCTTTGACGCGCGCATTTCTAGGTATTTTTTCGCTATGCGTTAACGGCTTGCGGCGCGATCCTTATCACTCGGTCGCCCCCAGGCGGTGGCGACGGTGTCCAGCGGAGGCAAGTGCCATGAGCGGGTCGTCCAAACTGCGTTCGGACCAGGAACGCGCGCGCAAGCAATCCAAGCAGATGTTGGCCGGGCAGGAGCATGGCGACCCGCTGGAGCAAAGCCATCGTCTTCCGGTCGCCGAACGACAGGCCGTCGGTCGCGCGCTGCGCGTGAACTGCTCGCGCAAGTCGCATGGTGACTGGCAAACGGGCGCTCATCGCCGCGATCCGGTGGAGATCCTGATCGACTCCTCCAAGGGGCGCGTGAAAGAGCTCATCCCGATCCGCTACGGACGCATGATGCGTTCGCCGTTCGCGTTTTATCGTGGCGCGGCGGCCATCATGGCCAACGATTTGTCGCACACGCCATCGACGGGCATTCATCTGCAGATCTGCGGCGACTGCCATCTGCTCAACTTCGGCGGCTTCGCCACGCCCGAACGCAAGATCGTCTTCGACATCAACGACTTTGATGAAACGACGATCGGTCCGTGGGAGTGGGACGTGAAACGCCTGGCGGCGAGCATGTTTATTGCCGCGCAAGCCAATGGCTTCAACAAGGACCAGGCACGCGACGCGGCATGGAACGCAGCCGATGGCTACGCGGAGTGGATGAAGGCGTATGAGGCCATGCCGGTGCTTGAGGCCTGGTACGACCAGATGAATCTCGAGGACGTCATCGCCCAGATGGAAGATGCGGCCATGCGCAAGTTCACCGAGGCACGCATTCGCAAGGCCACGGAGCAAACGGCGCACACCAAGGAGTTCGTCAAGCTATCCGTCGCCGGTGGCGATCCGCCGCGCATCAAGGACGAGCCGCCGCTGATCTATCACGAAGCCAAGCCGATCTCGCGCAAGCAAGGTGAGAAGGTCTTCGCCGAGTATCGAAGCTCGCTGCCCACGGAGCGGCGCGTGCTGCTGGATCGCTTCAAGCCCGTCGATCACGCGATGAAGGTCGTGGGCGTGGGAAGCGTCGGCACCACCTGCGGCATCATCCTGCTCATATCGGGAAGTGGCGATCCGTTGTTCCTGCAGTTCAAGGAAGCGCGCCAGTCCGTGATCGAGCCGTTCGTGAAGCCGACGATCTACAGCAATCAGGGACAGCGCGTGGTGGCCGGTCAGCGACTGATGCAATCGGCCAGCGATATTTTCCTGGGATGGACCAAAGGCGAGAAGCTCAGCTTCTACGTCCGCCAGTTGCGCGATGCGAAGATCTCGCCCGAAATCGAGATCATGAAACCCAACAACCTGCGCAACTATGGGCGCCTCTGCGGCCGGTCGCTGGCGCGTGCCCATGCACGCAGTGGCGATGCCGTCCTGCTCAGTGCCTACCTTGGCAAGAGCGACGCGTTCCCGGATGCGCTGGCGCGCTTTGCCGAAGCCTATGCGGAGCAGAATCTGCGCGACCATGCCGCGCTGGTCGATGCCGTTCGCTCGGGCAAGGTCGAAGCGAAAGTGATTGACTGAGGACCGGTGCGAGGTCAGTCGGGAGACTGACTTCGCCCGTTCATGGCGTCCTGAATCCACCGCATCCGTGCAGGGTTTCACCATCGACCTTGAGCGTGACCGTGGCCGGCGCGCTTGCGCCACTCATGCTGTCCTGGCAAGGCGTGCGCTGGAAGGCGAGGGTAATGGGCGTGCCGTCCTTGCTCTGTCCGACCCAGCTGTCATCGGCCACCTTCGCGCCACGGATATCGAGTTTGCGCTCGCCGTAGTTCATCTCGATATGCACCGACGGCGCGTCGCCCAGGTCGACATTCGCCAGCCAGCCCGGTTCATTGCCGATGGCGTGGAACTGGGTGCTTAGCGTGCCGGACTGATCCGTGGCGTAGGCGGTGGCGCCCTCGGGCGGGGCGTGCGGTTGTTCTTCGCCGTTGCCGGTGCAGGTGCGCATCTTTTCGCCGGCGAGCGTGAACATGGCTTCCTTCATGCCCTTGCCCCAGAACTCGTTGCCCTTCTCGTCGGCATAGCGGGCGCCGTCGGCGGAGACGGCGCTGGGCAACGTGAGTTGCTTGCCCGCCCAGCTCAGGTCAACACGATCCTGGCCCACGAAGCGCGCGGTCACCGACAAATCCTCGCATTGATAGGCGTAGGTGTGTGACGCGGGGATCGCCGGTGCCGGGGCGGCTGACGTCGCGGCAGGCGGGGTGCGGGCGGCGGTCGTGTCACTCGGTGTCTCCGGTGAGTGACAAGCCGCCATCAGCAGGGCGCAGGACGTCGTGGCCAGCAAGGCAAACAGCTTCATACGGTTCTCCCGGACAACGTGTATGTGGCCGCGCCGCATCGCGCCGGGATACGGACGGCATCCAGCAAGCATGGCATGCAAAGGCGTGGCTCCCGCGTGAACTTCCGTCCGACACTTCATGTCCACGCGTCCCGGCGCTATGGTGGCCTTCCGCCTTCGGCTGCCGATCCGTATCCCCAGGACTTCGCATCATGCAGAAGCGCACGCTTGGAACATCCGGCCTGGAAGTCTCCGCCCTCGGCCTGGGCTGCATGGGCATGACCCACGCCTATGGCACACCGCCCGACAAGGGACAAATGATCGCCTTGTTGCGCCATGCGGTCGAACTCGGTGTCACGTTGTTCGACACGGCGGAGGTCTATGGCCCGTTTACCAATGAGACCCTGCTTGGCGAAGCCCTGGCACCCTTGCGCGCGCAAGTGATCATCGCCACCAAGTTCGGTTTCGATATCGATCCGCAGACCGGTGCCCAGCGCGGACTGAACAGCCGGCCCGAGCACATTCGCGCGGTGGTGGACGCCTCACTGGGACGCTTGCGCACGGATGTCATCGATCTGCTTTACCAGCATCGCGTCGATCCAAACGTGCCGATCGAAGAGGTCGCCGGCACGGTGAAAGACCTCATCGCCGAGGGCAAGGTCCGTCACTTCGGCCTGTCGGAGGCGAGCGTGGCCACCATCCGCAAGGCGCATGCGGTGCAACCGGTCACCACGGTGCAGAACGAATATTCGCTCTGGTTCCGCGAGGCGGAGAAGGAACTCCTGCCGGCGCTGGAGGAACTCGGGATCGGGCTGGTGCCGTACAGCCCGCTCGGGCGAGGTTTCCTGACCGGTGCGATGAATGCGAGCACCACCTTCGAGGCCAACGACTTCCGCAACAAGCTGCCCCGATTCGCTGCCCAGGCGCGGGCCGCCAACGAGGCCATGGTGGAACTGCTTCGGGACATTGCTCACCGCAAGCAGGCGACACCCGCTCAAGTGGCGCTGGCCTGGTTGCTGGCGCACAAGCCGTGGATCGTGCCCATCCCGGGCACGACAAAGCTCAGCAGGCTTGAGGAAAACATCGACGCCACGCGCGTGCATCTTGCTGGCGCCGAAGTACGCGAGATCACGGCGGCCGCCGAGCGTATCGAGGTCCAGGGCGCGCGTTATCCGGAAGAACTCGAACGAACCACCGGGCGCTGACATGGGCCAGTTTCGCGAGTTGGAAGACTTCAAGCGTCGCTTCGACGCCATGGACGTCGAGGAACTGCGGCGCTGGCGCATCTACTGGATCCAGCACGCCCAGTCGTTAGGGCCGAAGGTGCGCAAGCTCGCCCTGAAGCGCGTCCTGGCGATCGACAAGGCGATCCACGCACGCAGTGTGGACAACTAGCCCGTGCTGAGCGAACCGGCGGTTTGACGGGGCCCGGGCCGGAAAGCTAGGGTGCCGGCATCTCATCGGCGAGTCGGCCCGATGGGAAAACAGGGGAACACGCATGCACGTCGCCGGGATCGATCCTGGCGTGGCCGGCGTGTCAGAGGACCAGCGACAGCAAGGAAGGGGGATTCATGCGCACCATTCGGTATGTTGTGGTCGTAGCCTTGATGGCCTGTGCGGTCATGGCATGCAGCCAGAAGCAGCAAGTGACGCCCCAGGGCGCCATCCCGGGCGAAAAGGCCAAAGCCGGCGCCAAGCTCGCCTACGAACACAATCTGCGCATCGAACTGCCTTCGGACCAGATTGCACCCCGTGTGCTCGCCGTGCGCGAGGCCTGTGAATCGGCGCGCTTTGGCGACTGCAATGTGCTCAATATCGAGCAGGATGGCGCCTCAGGCGGCGTGGTCGTCCGCATCGTGCCGACGGGGGTCGAGCCGATCACCGCATTGGCGGCGAAAGAAGGGAAGATCGCTTCGCGTTCGACGCGTGGCGAAGACCTTGCCGAGGCCATGGCCGACAACGACCAGAAGCTCAGGCAGCTTGAGGCCTATTCGGCCCAGCTCGATCAGTTTTCGCAGCGCAAGGATCTGGCCGCCAGCGATCTGATTGCCCTGGGCCACGAACGCGCTGCGCTGATCGTGCAACGCGACGATTTGCAGCGCACCGCTGCCCAGCAGCAGCGTCGCCTGGACACCAATCTGCTGACGATCCGTTTCTACGATCCGGTGACGGCGAGTGGACGTGGGTTCTCCTGGGGCGACTGGTTCGATGAGTTGAAGGAAGGCATCCAGGACGCACTGCGGATGCTGGCCTATGGACTGCCCTGGCTGATCCTTGCGTTGCCTTTGGCACTGTTGTGGCGCTGGGTGTGGCGTCGCGTGACGCGCAGTGCACGCGAACGGAAACATCCGACGCAGTGATCGTCGTTGCGGCGCTGCCGCATCTGTCCATGGGAACCGCGTGGTCGTCGCCTCCTGCGTCGACGGTCACGTCGCTCGCGCTGTGAAGCCATCCGGCGCGAGCCTCGCCACACATGAAGCATCTTGCTTCACATCACCTTCGCATCGCGTGCACACCGTCGTCGCGAGGCGCGGATGCGCCTTGTCGCCACGCACCATAGTTGCACGCTATCGGTTTCATCGAATCAATCAAATTCTCTATATCGCCTTGCGCGCGTAGATTCCATGGAACGGATCCGGCGGCGCGGACGCTTCTCGTTGCTTGCACGCGTCGTGCGGATCATGGACAGGAAACCCTGTGCACTTGCGATCGATGGCGTCCGCGCCCGCGATCGCCGGAGGGTCGCCGCATCACCCGTGTGTCATGGAAGCCTGCTGCCATAGCCGTTGTTAGTGAATCACCCATCGATGGAGAGAGTGCACATGTCAAACGAAGCCAAATGCCCGTTTACCCATGCCGCGGGAAGCGGCACGACCAACCGCGATTGGTGGCCCAAGCAACTTCGACTGGATCTGCTCGCGCAGCACTCGGAAAAATCCAATCCGCTCGATGCGGATTTCGATTACGCAGCGGCGTTCAACAGCATCGACTACAAGGCACTGAAGAAAGACCTCGCCGACCTGATGACGGATTCGCAGGATTGGTGGCCGGCGGACTTCGGCCACTATGGCGGCCTCTTCATTCGCATGTCGTGGCACAGCGCCGGTACCTATCGCGTGGGTGACGGACGTGGCGGCGGCGGCCGCGGCCAGCAGCGCTTCGCACCGCTCAACAGCTGGCCGGATAACGTGAGCCTGGACAAGGCGCGTCGCTTGCTGTGGCCGATCAAGCAGAAGTACGGCCAGAAGATCTCCTGGGCCGACCTGATCATCCTCGCCGGCAACGTCGCGCTGGAGACTATGGGCTTCAAGACGTTTGGTTTCGGCGGCGGTCGTTCGGATGTGTGGGAACCGGATCTGGACGTCTATTGGGGCAAGGAAAAAACCTGGCTCGGCGGCGACGTGCGTTACGGCAAGGGCGCGGCCGGCAAGTACGACGACGAAGGTTCGATCGTGGCCGACCCGGACATCCATGGCGCGGAAGTCAGTCGCGATGACGACGGTCGCAAGCTGGAGAACCCGCTCGCCGCCGTGCAGATGGGCCTGATCTACGTGAACCCCGAAGGCCCGGACGGCAATCCCGATCCGCTGGCCGCTGCGCAGGATATTCGCGACACCTTCGGCCGCATGGCGATGAATGACGAAGAGACGGTCGCCCTGATCGCCGGTGGCCATACGTTTGGCAAGACGCATGGCGCGGGCCCTGCCGACCACGTCGGCGCCGAGCCCGAAGCCGCGGATCTGGAACACCAGGGCCTGGGCTGGGCGAGCAGCTACAAGTCCGGTCGCGGTGGCGACGCCATCACCAGTGGCCTCGAGGTCACCTGGACGACGACGCCGACGAAGTGGGGCGGTGGTTTCTGGGCGAACCTGTTCGGCTACGAATGGGAGCTCACCAAGAGCCCGGCCGGCGCGAACCAGTGGGTGGCCAAGGACAGCGAAGAGACCATTCCCGACGCGCACGATCCGTCGAAGAAGCGTCGCCCGACGATGCTTACCACCGACCTGACGCTGCGCATGGATCCGGGCTTCGAGAAGATCTCGCGTCGATTCATGGATCACCCGGAGGAGTTTGCCGATGCTTTCGCGCGCGCCTGGTACAAGCTCACCCATCGCGACATGGGTCCGATCTCGCGCTACCTCGGCCCGGAAGTGCCCAGTGAAGAGCTGATCTGGCAGGATCCGATCCCCAAGGTGGACCACCCGCTGGTCAATGACCAGGACGTCGCGGCGCTCAAGCAGAAGCTGCTGGCCTCGGGCCTGTCGGTGACGGAGCTGGTGACGACGGCATGGGCGTCGGCCTCGACCTTCCGTGGTTCGGACAAGCGTGGCGGCGCCAATGGCGCACGCATTCGCCTCGCGCCGCAGAAGGACTGGGCCGTCAACGAACCCGAGAAGCTCGGCAAGGTGTTGAAGACGCTGGAAGGCGTCCAGGCTGATTTCAACAAGGCGCAGAGCGGTGGCAAGAAGATCTCGCTCGCCGACCTGATCGTGCTGGGCGGTAGCGCGGGCGTGGAGAAGGCCGCCAGGGACGCCGGCTTCAACATCACCGTGCCATTCACCGCCGGTCGCATGGATGCTTCGCAGGCGCAGACCGACGTCGAATCCGTGGGCATGCTCGAACCGCTGGCCGATCCGTTCCGCAACTTCCTCAAGAGCCGCTTCTCCGTGGCGGCCGAGGTGCTGATGATAGACAAGGCGCAGCTGCTGACGCTTTCCGCACCGGAACTGACCGTGCTGATCGGTGGCCTGCGCGCGCTCAACGTGCACACCGGCAAGGACAACCACGGCGTTCTCACTGACAAGCCCGGCACGCTCACCAACGACTTCTTCCGCAACCTGCTCGACATGGGCACGGAGTGGAAGCCGACGTCGGAGGCGCGCGAAACCTTCGAAGGGCGCGATCGCAAGAGTGGCAAGGCGAAGTGGACGGCGACGCGCGTGGACCTGGTGTTCGGCGCCAATGCGCAGCTGCGTTCGCTGGCGGAGGTATATGCCAGCGAGGATGCGAAGGAGAAGTTCGTCGGTGACTTCGTCAAGGCGTGGACGAAGGTGATGAATCTGGATCGGTTTGATGTGAAGAAGTGAGCGTGCGATGACGTAGGTCGCATTCCCTAGGTAAAACGAAAATGGCCGGCGCTGGAGAGCGTCGGCCATTTTATTGGTGCATCGCCACGGGGTTCCTGCGCAGGCAGCAACCCCGTGGCGAACACGCGAAATCAGGCGACAACCGCACCCTCTGGGTTCTTGCGAAGCCAAAACCCAGACTTAACTCGCGCCGGACCACGGCAACCCGGTTACCCGTCCCGTCATCAACCTGAACTCCGAACCCAGCGCTCTTACCGAATGCGCGCCACCCGACACTTTCCGGTGCGCCGTCTGTGCCATGTTTCTGGCCGCACCGACCCACCGGGCCGTTGCCTTCACCCTTCAGGACCGGAGCCACCCATGAAACGCCTACTCACGTTCGCCATCACCGCTGCGCTGATTGCCGGCAGCGGACTGGCCGTCGCTTCCCCCCAGGACGATCACGGGCATGGACACGACCGTTGGGATCAGGGCGACCAGGATCACGACCACGATCGCGGTCATAACCCCAAGGACGAAGGCCGTCATGACAACGGCAAGCACAACGGCTGGTACAAGCGCGGCGATCACCTGCCGCAGCGCTACTACGAGCGCGAGTACTACGTGACCGACTACGAGCATTACCACCTGCGTCGACCGGACCCGGGTTACCGCTGGATTCGCGCGGACGGCAACCAGTTCTATCTCACGCTGATTTCCAGTGGCGTGGTGATTGACGTTGCCACGGGTTTCTGACGAGGCTTTCGAACGACGCCCGAAGCAGCTACCGTTTCCGATATCGCTACCCTTCGCGCAAGGACGCCCCATGAAGGAGTTCATCGCCGTCGGTTCCACGTGGTTGCTGACGGGCGTTGTTTGCCTTGCAGGGTCATTGCGCACCCTGCTTGTCTGTGGATACGACTGTTCCTTGCTCCCGGCGTGGGCTCCGATGCAGGCATCGGCAACGCTCGGCGTGCTTCTGGGGCTGATGTTGCTGGCTGCCTGCGCCGTGCTGGTGGCGGGGCGAACGATGTTGTGGTTGATTCGCTTGCCGTAAGACCCGACAGCTCACAATCCCGGCAACTCCGTCCGCACATGCTCATCAAACCGGCTGAGTAAGGTCGACGGCCGTTGAGCAGCCGTCAGCACCGTGATGCCGATCGACGGCAAAGGCGGTAACCCGCTGGCAGGCGGAAGTATCTGCAGGTCAGGCGGCACGCCGGTTCGTGTCATCACCGTGATCGCCTGGCCCGAGCGCACGACGGCGGTGAGTCCCGCCACGCTTCCACTGGCATACGCGATCCGGTACTTGCGCTTCGCACGCTCAAGGCTGGCAGTTGCCGCCATATGGTCGAGCGCATCGGGATCGGACAGCGCCAGCTGTAGCGGGTCGCGCCGGTGGGCGTCGCTCCCCTTGCTACCCACCCAGACGAACGGCTCACGGCGCAGGAAGTGATGACGCTCCTTGCTGTCCGGTTGCGAGACGATCGCGATGTCCAGAGATTTTCCTTTCAGTCGCTCGAGCAGGCGCGGTGTCGGTGCGCACACCACTTCGATGAATACCTGCGGATGGCGACTGGCGAAACTCTGCAGCAATCCCGGCAGAAAGACGCGCGCATAGTCGTCGGGACAACCGAAGCGCAGGCGACCGGAAAGCGTATCGCCGCTCAGTTCGGCAACGGCTTCGTCGTGCTGGCGGAGAATCTTGTGCGCGTGCGCGAGCAATCGCTCGCCATGGACCGTCAGCGTGACACCGCGCCCGGTGCGGATCATCAACGGCTGCTGGATGCTCTCCTCCAGCTTTTTCACCTGCTGGCTGAGCGCGGCTTGCGTGCGGCCCACGCGTTCGGCGGCGCGGCTCAGCGTGTTGGCATCGGCGATGGCCACGAAACTGCGCAGCAAACCAATATCGAGTCGAATACCCATGGTGAGTCGCCGTTATATCGCGCTGGGAAGGTATTCGAAGGTTTTATGTCGCGGGGCAAGGCACGAACAGATGACTGATGGGGGAGGCGCAGGGTGTCAGGACATGCCAGGCGCATAACAAAGGCTAATAACGTCTATTAGTGTTTTTAGTTTCGCAGGCCCTTGCGGCGTGGCTAAGATCGGGCGGCCACATCGATCATTCCCCACGAACAGGAACAGGTATGACGACAACGCTGCGCAAAGCGGTGCTGCTGGGTTTGTTTGCCGCCACCGTGCCCATGCTTGCCTCGGCCCTCACGCCGCCGCCTCAAAGCCAGGCACCGCTGGTGGGCACGAACGATATTCCCCGGACGTTCGACGATCCGGTCCCGGGCGGGCAGGATTTCATCAAGCGCGTCGAGATGGTGCCGATGCGCGATGGCGTGAAGCTCTACACGGTGATCCTGATTCCCAAGGGCGCGAAGAACGCCCCCATCCTGCTGACGCGCACGCCGTACAACGCCGAAGAGCGCGCGGGCAACCTGATGAGTCCGAAGCTCGTCGATGCCGTGCCCCTGGGTGACGCCGTCTTTGCCAAGGCCGGCTATATCCGCATCTATCAGGACGTGCGCGGCAAGTACGGTTCCGAAGGCGATTACGTGATGATGCGCCCCGTGCGCGGCCCGCTGAATCCCACCAAGGTCGACCAGGTGACCGATGCCTGGGACACCATTGACTGGCTGGTGAAGCACCTGAAGGAATCCAATGGCCGCGTCGCCATGATCGGCTCTTCGTACGAAGGGTTCACCGCGGCGATGGCCTTGCTTGAGCCGCATCCGGCGCTCAAGGCGTCGGTGCCGGAAAGCCCGGTGATCGATGCCTATATGGGTGACGACTGGTTCCACTACGGCGCCTTCCGCAACATGATGCTCGGCTACGTGCATATGCAGACGGTACAGAAGGGGCCTGGCGCCGTCACGCCGAGTGACACCTTCGACAAGTACGAGGAATACCTGCAGGCTGGCTCCACGGGCGATTACGTGCGCAGCCGTGGCCTCGACAAGCTGCCTTTCGTGGCGCGCATGATGGGGCATCCGTCCTACGACGCGTTCTGGCAAGGACAGGATCTGGCCAAGCTGCTGGCCGCGCGTCCGTCGAACGTTCCCACCTTGTGGGAGCAGGGCCTGTTCGACCAGGAAGACATGTGGGGTGCGAATCACGCCTGGCTGGCGCTGAAGGCGGCCGGGCATATCGGCAACAACTGGCTGGTGCTGGGCCCGTGGTCGCACAGCCAGGTCAATGGCAAGGGCTACTCCGTCGGTCCGCTGCAATGGAACGGCGATACCTCGGCCCAGTACATGCGCGACATGGTGCTGCCCTTCCTGGAGCAGTACCTGCGCGACGGGCCGGATGCAAAGCTCCCGCGCGTGGCGGTGTACAACACGGGCGACAACCACTGGGACGGCTTCGAGACCTGGCCGACGTCGTGCGAGAGCGGCTGCGGTAAGGCGCTCAAGCCGCTGTTCCTGACCGAGCGCTTCGGGCTGTCGTTCGACGCGCCGGGTGCCGTGCAAGCGGGTGATACCTACACCAGCGATCCGGCCAAGCCCGTGCCGTTTCTGCCGCGTCCGGTGCTCGATCCGTTCTATGGCTATGGCTCCACGTACGCGGGCTACCTGCCGTGGAGCAAGTGGCTGCTCAACGACCAGCGCTTCGTCGATGGCCGTCCAGACGTGCTGGTCTATGAAACGCCGGTGCTGACGGAACCCGTGCGCGTGCAGGGCATACCGGTGGCCGACATCCGCGCCGCCACGACAGGCACGGACGGTGACTTCGTGGTCAAGCTGATCGATGTCTATCCGTCGAGCGTGCCAGGCAACCCCACCATGGGCGGTTATCAGTTGCCCATCGCGCTGGACATCTTCCGCGGCCGCTATCGCGAGAGCTTCGAACATCCGACGGCGATCCCCGCCAACCAGCCGCAGCGCTACAAGTTCGACCTGCCCAACGTGAATCACGTGTTCCAGCCGGGGCACAAGATCATGGTGCAGATCCAGTCGTCGCTGTTCCCGCTGTACGACCGCAATCCGCAGACGTTCGTGCCAAACATTTTCAATGCGAAGCCCGGGGATTACCGCGCGGCGAACGTGACCGTATTGCGCTCGAAAGAGCAGGCGTCGGCGGTGTGGTTGCCGGTGGTGGAGGGGCGGTGAGGCAGGTTATTGGATGCATGCCAAGATGATTTGCCTCGCATCCGCCCCTTCGCTTCGTATCATCGTTGGGGCGAGCACCTGCCCCTCATCCGCCCTTTGGGCGCCTTCTTTCCGGACGGGAGAAGGATTTATGGCGTGCGTCGCGCGTCATCTCCCTCTTCCGATTTTGGGGAGAGGGTTGGAGTGAGAGGACATGGGTGCGGAAGCCTATCCATCGATGGCTGTTGCGGCTACCTTGCCGGCGACTCGATGGCGAACTCAGGGATGCCTGATGAAAGTGCTGGTCGCGGTGGGGCTGCTGTTTCCTTTGGGAATGTTGATCTCAACAACCCTCAGTGCTCGGGAATTTTGCGAGGCATCGCCTGCGGTTGAATTCGACATTTGGGTATCTCATCGCGAGTCGCATATCGGCCAGCGCGTTCGCTTTGATGCCACCTTGCGTACGGACGGCAAGGAATTCACTGTATTGCAGGCCGGTGAAGGTGGCGGTCAGATTCTCATGACATCCGACGACGAGTCGGATGCATACCGCGAGCGGTGGAAGGTTCCGGATCGATTCGTGCCTGGGACCTACAAGGACCTCAACAGCAAGATCGATCAGCTGGGTCGCGATGGCCGGCGCCTGCAGCCACCGACCATTCGCTACTATCGCCAGGAAGTGACGGTCTGCGGACGCATCGTCAATGACGATGGCCTGCTCAAGTTCGCTGTCGACGACATGATCACGGTCTCGTCCTACCTGATCATGCCCAACGGGAATCGCGCGGCGGAGTACCGGTTCGGAGATTGATACGCGCGCGCCGCTCAAGTGACTGGACGGCGCGCACGGCGAGGCCCGGGCGATCTACGGCGTAGCGTCGGACTTCGACATCCCCGGCGGGAAGTACGTCCGCGCTGCCACCTCGCCCTTGGGCCGATAGAAGCGGAACGTCAGGCTGTAACCGGTGCCCTTGGGCGTCGGAAGCCAGTTGCCGTCCGGTGCTTCCTTCGGCTTTACCTTGCCGAAGTACAGGGTCAGCGAACCGTCGGCGCCATAGGTGAGCTTGCTGACGTTGTTGATCAGATAGCGCTTGAGCGGGTTGGGCAGGACGCGACGGTGGATGGTGTCGACAGCGATTACCGACCAGAAGTACGTGGCGTTGTCGGCCGGCAACTGGTCCTTGGTGAAATGCAGCACATAGGTGTCGTCGCCGTTGAGCGGCTTGCCGTGTTCGTCGGCGAAGGCTTTGTAATAGATCACTTCTTCAGGCGTGTTGGCCCAGATGCCGCCGAGGTTGATGATCGTGCGCAGCAGGTAATTGTTGCCATACGAGCCAGACGTGGCCGGCAGCGCCCAGCCGTTCTTCACCGTGCCGCCGGCGACATTGGTGAGCGACGAGGCGATCTTCGTCAGCGCCTTGTTCTGGATGATGTTGGCGACGCGACGACGGAACTCCGGGTCCTTGATGTCCTTGGCGACGGCGCGCGTGTCGGCCTGGAGCTTGTCCATGCCGGGGTTGATGTCGGCCTCGCTGTCGAGCGCGAGATTGGCCGCATCGAAGGCCTCCACGCCCGGCAGCTTGCCGATATCGAACATCGGCGTCTTGGCGATCTTGGGTGGCGGCGGGTTGCCGGTGGGCCGGAGGGTGAACTTCTTCTGCAGGGCTTCGGCTTCCTTGGCGTTGGCGCCCAGCTCGACGCGCGACAGCACGCGCAAGGTCTTGGCGGGCACGTCCACGCGTTGCGCGCCGTCCGGCAGCTTCACTTTCGAGTCTTTCAGGCACACGCCGAACTCGCCATCGGGATGCTGCGGATAGACGCGTTCGTTGATGTTCGCCACCGTCTCGCCCCAGCCGTTGAGGAATTGCACGGTGTAGTAGCGATCCTTGATCTTCGGCACCGTGACGATCACGCAGCTGTCGTCATCGATGGCAACCCAGGCTTCGGAGTAGGCGACATCCAGGTTTGGATTGGGCCATGCGACGTCGCCCGGCTTGCGGTGGATCAAGGTGTTCCACTTGAAGCCATGCGCAAAGTCCGCCTGTTCCTGGTTGAGGATCAACAGCCGCCCGAGCAGGTAGATATAGCTGTTGCTGATATCGTCATCCGATATCTGCGGCGCGGCTGCAGCCGAAGTGCTGCTGATCGCCGCGGCGGCGAGGAGTCCGAAGAGCCAGGTCCGGGTTGCCATGGTCGTCACCGAAGGGGAACGGGACACAAGCGTGCGCGTTCCGGCAATAGCTTGCGACCGTACGACTACGACTGGCGCCTACGTAGATTTACGTAGCCGTGAGACGCCGCGTCTGAAGCCTTCGCGAGAGCTTCGTGCAAGCGCCGCACGTCGCCGCATGGTCCCGGCACTTGACGCTCTCCAGGCGTAATGTAACTCTAGCAGTTACATGAATCTCGACAGCCGACTTTCCTCCGTCCTGCACGCCCTGCTGCACATGGCCGAGCACGATGGCCCGATGACCTCCGATGCGCTGGCGCAGTGCCTAGGCACCAACCCCGTGGTGGTGCGCCGGACCATGGGTCTGTTGCGCGATGCCGGGTTGGTGAGCTCCGATCGCGGTCACGCCGGTGGCTGGCGCATCGCCGTCGACCTTGCCACGGTGACCTTGCGCGATCTTCACGAGGCGCTCGGTGAGCCGGTGATGTTCGCCATCGGCCATCGCAACGAACACCCCCAGTGCCTGGTCGAGCAAGCGGTGAACGCCGCCATTGACGGCGCCATCGCCGACGCCGAAGCCCTGCTGCTCGATCGTTTCGCCCACATCACGCTCGCCAGTCTGGCGGCGGACTTTGCCAGGCGGCACGCGAGAAAACGCACCCGCCAGGAGTAACTCCATGCATGACGTTATCGTGATCGGAGGCAGCTACGCCGGTATGGCCGCTGCACTCCAGCTGGTGCGCGCCCGTCGTTCCATCCACATCGTGGATGCCGGTCAGCGCCGCAATCGCTTCGCCGCGCATTCGCACGGCTTTCTTGGCCAGGATGGTGTCGATCCTGCGGAGATCTGGGCCACGGCGCGCCGTCAGCTCGAGGCTTATCCGACGTTGCGGTGGACGGAAGGCCGCGTGGTGGCCGCTTCAGGCGACAAGGACCATTTCGAGGTAACCCTGGGGAACGGCGATGTGCTCAGCGGCCGTCGCTTGCTGTTCGCCACGGGTGTTGCTGACCAGCTGCCGCCTGTTCCCGGCATGGCCGAGCGCTGGGGAAGGTCCGTGTTTCATTGCCCGTACTGCCATGGTTACGAACTCCATCAAGGGCGCATTGCGGTCATCGCGACCGGGCCGAACTCCATCCACCAGGCCCAGCTCCTGCCCGAATGGGGCCAGGTGACGTTCTTTACCAACGGCAGCATCACGCTGGACGACGACGCGCGCCAAAGCCTGGCAGAGCGGAGCGTGCAGATCGAAGAGACACGCATTGATCGACTCGACGGCGAGGCCGACATCGTCCTCACCGATGGCCGCGTGCTCTCCTTCGTCGGCATGTTCACCGCACCGGCCTGTGCGCCAGCGAGCAAGGTGCCCGAAGCCATGGGTTGCGAACTGATGGAAACCCCCATGGGTATCCAGATCCGCACCAACGACGCCAAGCAGACCAGCTTGCCCGGTGTGTACGCCTGTGGTGACGTCGCACGGGCACCGCATTCGGTGTCGCTTGCCGTGGGTGATGGCGCCTGGGCAGGCGCCCAGCTGCATCGCTCGCTGGTGTGGCCGGACAGCTGAGCGTTTCGTGGTGGGGGTGGGGAGAGAGTAAGGTGCGACTCTTCCTGACCCGGATCTCTCCATGAACAAGCCCATCCAGGGCGGTTGCCTCTGCGGCGCCATTCGCTACGAGGCGAAAGGAACGCCCGTCGCCAGCACGCTATGCCATTGCGCCTCCTGCCGGCGCGCCAGCGGTGCGCCTTCGCTGGCGTGGCTGGTCTTCAACGAAGACGACTTCGCCTTTGTCGCCGGCACGCCGACGGTATTTGAATCCTCGCCCGGTGTGCTGCGCACGTTCTGCGGGAAGTGCGGTACCTCGCTGACCTACCAGCGGCAGACCAAGCCCGGCACCATCGACATCACCACCGCGACGCTCGATCACGCAGACGACTTCGCCCCGACCAAGGAAATCTGGGTCGGGGAAAAGTTGGCGTGGGAGAGCCTCAATGGAATGGCTGCCGTATTTCCTGCATCGAGCAAGGCGTCACCGAACACCTGACAGCGGCAAAGACTGGCGATCCGCCGTTGGCCCAATGGATACACCACGGAAGCCCATCCCTGGCTTCCGTGGTGGCCCGTCTTGTCAGAATGCCCAGTTCAACGTCAGCCTCGCCGACTGATCGCGAACCTCGCCCGCGAACTGCCCGTGGTACCCGACATCGGCGGACACCGCGCGTCCAAGGGCAAAACGCAGTCCCAGGTCGACGACGCCGGCGTTGTCAGCGACCGGCACGCCGTAGGCAACGAATGTCTCCGTGCCACCCACGAAACGCTGGCGCTGTTCCGGCAGGCGATCTCCCCACGCATGCTGCCAACCGACGCCCGCATACGCATGCAGGCCCTGCGGCGCGAGCGTCCACGCGCCGCGCACACCCGCCGTGCCTGCCGTGATGTGCGATGTGCTGCGGTCGACGCTGAGCCCGGCTTCGGTGCCCTGCTCGGTTAACGCATCGTTGCGCACCATCACCTGGGCCAGGTTGAGATAGGGCTCGATCGTGCCGTGCGCGACGTCGAAGCGGTAGCCGCCTTCGAGGTAGGCCTGTGCGGTGTTGGCGTCGTAACGCGCGCTGGCGGTGCCAGTGAACTCGTTGAAATCAAACCGACGCGTCGAGTCCACGCGCTGCCACGCGTAGGCGACGCCGCCGCGCCATTGCACCGGCCCCATATCCCAGCTGGCATACAGCCCGGCGTAGTTGGCTTTGACATGGGCGGAGGCGTCCACCTGGTCGGTGCGCACGCTGTTCTGGCCATGGCCGATGGCGGCGCCGATGCGCAACGCGTCGACGGGCACGTCCGCGCCCACCAGGATGCCGCTGCCGTTGGCTTTAATCGGGCGTGCATTGCCGTCTTCCTTGTGATCGCCCCAATGCCCCCAGACGGACGTCCACGCCGACGTGCCGTCCGGCGAGGTTGTTTCCGTGCCCTGGTTGCCCACATGCCTGCCAAGCAGATGGTTGTTGATCGCATCGCGCACGTAGTGGCTGTCATCGAACAGCGCCGTGTTGGCGCTGGCATGCACGTCGTCGGACAGTTGCGCGAAGGCGTCGCGGGCCTGGCTTTCGCTCGACAACAGGATGCGGTTGTACAGGTACGAGCCGGTGCTCAGGAGGCTGGCCGCTTGCGCCACGCCGCGCTGGTTCCTGGTGGCAGCCAGGCTTGCGAAGGCCACGTCGTTGCGCTCCAGTGAAAGCGTGACGGCATTCGGGCCATAGGCAAGCGTCGGCGTCAGGAAGGCCAGGTCGGCGGTCACCTGGTTGAACATCCCGGTGATGCCTTGTGCCGCCGTGAGGATGGTGTAGTCGGTCATCGGCGCGTAATGACCCGGCTGGCTCAGCTGGAGCACGCTGCCACCGAGAATCGTGGCCGTGCCGCCGACCGTGATCTGGCTGCTCTGGCCTCCGGGCGTGGCGGTCACCTGGTACGTCGAACCATCGTGGAAGGTCGCATTGCCGGAGACGGTGGGATTGCCGACGCCCGGCGCCACCGTGCCCGAAAGATGCAGCGAACCGATGGTGCCGATGCCGCCGAGCGTCGCGCCGGGGCTGACGGTGACGGTGCCGGCGAGCGATGCCCCCGGATGACTGGCATCGCCGACGATGAGCGTGCCGCCCGTGACGGAGGTTGCGCCCGTGAGCGGGTTGTTGCCGTTCAAGGTGACGGTGCCGCTGCCGGCCTTCTGCAAGGTTCCGGTACCGGCGATCACGCCGTTGAATGTGCCGTTCGCGGACTGGTTGAAGATCAGCGCACCGTTGTCGGTGATGTCGCCCTGCAGGCTGGTGGTGCTGCCTTGCAAGGTGCCTGCCGTGATGGTGGTGCCACCGCTGTAGTTGTTGGCGCCACCCAGGGTGAGCGTGCCGGCGCCGGTCTTGGTGAGTGAGCCCGAGCCCGATACATCGCCGGCGAAGCTTCCATCGCTGGCTTGATCAAAGACGAGTGCGCCATCGTCGACGATCGATCCCTGGATGCTGTTCGCATCGCCCTGCAACGTGCCGCCGCTGATCGTGGTGCCGCCGGCGTAGCTGTTGGTACCGCTGAGCGTCAGGGTGCCTGCACCCGACTTGGTGAGCGAGCCGCTGCCCGCCACGTTGCCCGCAAACGTGCCATCGGACGCCTGGTCGAACGACAGCGTCCCGTTGTCGACGATGTTGCCTTGCAGGCTCGATGTATTGCCCTGCAGCGTGCCCATGGCGATCGTCGTACCGCCGGTGTACGTGTGGGTGCCGCCCAGGATCAGCGTGCCCGCACCGGTCTTGCCCAGCGAACCGCTGCCGGAAAGGTTGCCGGCGTAGACACCATCGCTCGCCTGGGAGAAAACCAGTGCACCGTTATCGATGATGTCGCCCTGCAGGCTGGTGGTGTCGCCGATCAAGGTGCCGGCGCTGATCGTGGTGCCGCCGGTGTAGTTGTTCGCACCGTTGAGCAGGAGCGTGCCATTGCCCGATTTGGTCAGCGAACCCGCGCCGCTCACGCTGCCGTTGAACACACCGTCGCTGGCCTGGTCGAACACCAGTGCACCGTTGTTGGCCATGTTGCCTTGCAGGCTGGCGCTGTTGCCCTGGAGCGTGCCCGCCGCGATGGTGGTGCCGCCCGTGTAGTAGTTGGTTCCGTTGAGGACCAGCGTGCCCGCACCGGACTTGGTGAGTGCGCCCGAACCTGCGATGTTGCCGCTGAACGTGCCATCGCTGGCCTGCGCAAAAATCAGCGAACCGTTGTTGGCGATGTTGCCCTGCAGACTGGTGGTGTCGCCCTGCAGCGTGCCCGCCGCGACCAGGGTGCCGCCGCTGTAGGTGTTGGCACCGGACAGAACCAGTGTGCCCGCGCCCAGCTTGGTCAGTGCGCCGCTGCCGCCAAGCGACGGGTTCACGGTGAAGGTGTTGCCCGCATCGGCAATGTCGAACCCGCCGCCCGCGCCGAAGGTGATCGCGCGACCGGTCGACTGGAAGCTGGTGCCGGTGATGCGCAGGATGCCGCCTTCGAAATCGAGGCCACCACCGCTGGCGCCGAGATTGGCGTCGCTGCTCACCGACAAAGTGCCCGCCGTGAGCGTGGTGCCCTGGGTGTAGCTGTTGTTGCCATTCAGGACCAGCGTGCCGGCGCCGGTTTTGTTCAGGCCGTTGCCGACCAGGTTGTTGTCGATGGTCGAGATCCATGCGGCGCTGCCGGCACTGCCATCGCCCACGCGTATCTCGCTCGAGGCGCCCGGCGTCGGTGCCACGAGGGTAAGGTCATTGCCGATCAGGTGATAACCGTCGCTGGCGAACTGCATGCCTTGCACCCGCACCGGATTCGACCCACCGGCGCCGTTGTCGACGGTTACTGTCCCGGCATCGCCACCAAAGATGGCGAACGCATCCGGTGCCTGTCGCGCCGCGGTGACCGAGCCGGTGGCGTCGGTCCAGTTGGTGTTGGGAACCGACCAGGTGCCGCTACCGCCACCCATGCGCGTATCGCTGGCAAGGCCGTTGGCATTCCAGAAGTTGAGCGTCATGCCAACCGTGTTGACCAGGTTGATCTGCTTGCTGGCGGTGAGGTTCTGGATGCTCAGGCCCGGCGTCGACAGCAATATGCCGCCGCTGCTTTGGGTCAGCGTGCCGCCGTAACTGAAGAGGTTGTACACGCCGGGCCCATAGCCACCCGCGTCGATCGGATTGAGCGTGACGCCGCCGAGGTTGAGGTTGCCGCCGACGCTGACGCTGTGCGCCGCGCCGGGCGTCCTGAAATCCGGGCCCGGGGCGCCGAGCGTGATGTCGTACATGCTGCCGAGCGCCAGCGAAAGATCGCCGTTGACCGTCAAGGTGCCACCCAGGCCGCCCGGCGTGAGATGCCCGCCGTTCAGCACCGAAAGATTGCCGCCGATGGTGCCGAATCCACCCACCGCAGCACCGCTCGACACGGTGACATTGCCCGCCAGCCGCGCGCCCGCGTGTGCCGCGTCACCACCGACGATCAGGCTGCCGGCATCGACCACGGTGTCACCGGTGTAGGTGTTGATGCCGTTGAGCGCCAGCACGCCGCTGGTATTGCGCAGCCCGCCGGTGCCATCGATCACGCCATCGAAACTCGCGCCGCCGCTGCCGGCCACACTCAGGCGGTTGCCGCCCAGATGCACGAGGCCGCCGGCACCGGCGAGCGTGCCGATGGTCTGGTCGCCGGCGGCGCTCAGGTCGAAGACGCCGCCGCTCGCCAGCGTCACACCGGCGCTGCGTGCCAGCTGACCACCCGCGCCCATCGCCAGCGTGCCCGACTGGATGCGGGTACCGCCGGTGTAGGTGTTGATGCCGGTCAGCGTTTGCGAGCCGGTGCCGGCGAGGGTCAGTCCCCCGTTGCCGCCGATCACGCCGCCGAAGACGTTGTTGCCGCTGGTGTTGAGGGTCAACGCGTTGGCGCCGAGACTGACGGTGCCGCCGAGGCCGGCAAGGCCGCCGATGGTTTGTGCGCCGGCTTGCGTCATGTCGAACGTGCTACCCGTGGTCAGCGTGACCACGCTGGCTGCATTGAGCGAGCCGCCCGCGCCGAGTGCGAGCGTGCCGCCATTGATGGACGTGGCGCCGTAGGTCTGCGCGCCGGTCAGCGTCAGCGTGCCGGTGCCGGCTTTGACCAGGCTGCCGGTGCCACCGATGCTGCCGCCATACGTCGTCGAGGCGCTGCTGTTGACCACCAGTGCATTGGCGCCGAGGAGGATCTGGCTGCCTGCCGTACCCGTCAGCGCGGCGATGGCCTGGTTGCCGGAGCGGGCCGACATGTCGAAGCGGCCGGCATGGCCGAGTGACAGATTGCCGGTGTCGGCGAGCGCGCCGTTGCCAATCAATGCCAGGGTGCCGGCCGTGATGCTGGTACCGCCGGTGTAGCTGTTGGCGCCGGCCAGGGTCAGCGTCCCGGTGCCTTGCTTGGTCACACCCGCCGTGCCCGCGATGACGCCGCCGAACGTGGTATTCGACGCTGCATTGATGGTCAGCGCGTTGCCGCCGAGATTGACGGTGCCCGCGGCGCCGGACAGCGCGCCGATGCTCTGGATGGCTCCCGCGCCGGATACATCCAGCGTGGCATCGGCATTGAGCAGGCTGACGGCGCTGTTCGCGCCCAGCGACGCACCCGCGCCCAGCACGATCGCGCCGTGGTTGATGGTGGTGTTGCCGGTGTAGGTATTGGCGGCGCCCAGTCGCAGGGCGCCCGTGCCGTCCTTGGTGAGTCCGCCGCTGCCGGAGAGCACGCCGGTCAGGCTGAAGTTGCTGCTGGTGTTGACGCCAAGACCGGTGCCATTGAGCAGGATCGCGTTGCCGATCGCCAGGCCCGTGTCCCTCGCGCCGATCGCGCCGCCGTTGACGGTCAGCGTGCCGGTGCCGAAGGCGGCGTTGTTGTCGAAGTTCACCTGGCCGTCGTTGATCGTCGCGTCGCCGGAAACCAGGGCGCCTTGAAGATTCCACGTACCGCTGTTGACCACCAGGTGACGGAAGTTCACGTACGTCGTCGACGAAGCGTTCGTTACCGCGCCACCCGTGCCCGAGCCCGGCCCGTTGAGCACGTTCTGCAGCACCAGGGTGTTGTTGCCGCCTGCGCCGCCGTCGATCTGGCCCGTGGGCGCGAAGGTCAGGTCGATGCCGACGACACCCAGCAGGTTCAGGCCGAGGCTGCCACCGTTGGTGACGCTGGACCCGGACACGGCCGTGAAGGTGTTGGTGCTGTTCGTCCCCATCGAGACGCCACCGACGATGCTGCCGCTGTTGGCGAAGCTGTTGCCCGTGGCCGAGCGCTCGAAGCCCACGCGACCGGTGATCGTGCCCGTGTTGGTAAAGCTGACCGTGCTGCCGCCGTAAATCGATGCGACGGGCGCATCGGACGGAATGAGTGTGACGCCCAGCAGCGCCGAGGAACCCATGCTGCCGTCATTGCGCACGGTGGTCGTACCACCCGCGCCGTTGCGTACGGAAAGTGCCATGCCGGTGAGGTTGGCGAGGTTCAGTCCCAGCAAGCCTGTGGTGCCATGCATGACGCCAGCGGCTCCGTTGTTGACCCGCACCGTGCTGCCCGTTGCTGGCACCAGCAGGTTCGGATTGCCGATGACGGTGCCGGACGACAGCAAGCTCAGAAGCCCGAGCAGGGAAGGATCGATCGTGCCGGCGTTGTTGAGCGTCGTGCCGTTGCCCGTCAGGGTCAGTGCGCTCCCGCCCAGCCCCAGGAGTACGCCCAGCGTGCTGCCTGCCTGCGTGTTCACGGTGAGGTTGTCAGCCGTGGCGGCGAACGACGGTGCGAGCGGATTGGCGACGCCGGTGCAGGTGACCGTGGCGCCGTTGCCCGGATTTACCGGCGTGCAGGCGGCGGTGGCGGTCGTGGGCATCAAGGCGGCCGCGCAGGCCGCGACGCAGGAAAGGGCCAGCAGCCGGCGCGCCAGCGGGCGCGATGAGGTCGTGGCGCAGGGCAAAGGAAGGGCGCGGCTCATGACGAGCCGGTGGGTAAGGTTCATGGTGTTCCCTGATCTTGGCGAAGGGTGTTGCGACCGGGCCGGGGAAGATCGCGAGTTGAGGCTAGCAACCCGGATGTGTAAGAAAGCGCAAGAAGGTGCGCTGCAAGTGATTGTAAATCCAGTGAATTATCGCTAAGACTCGTCTCATCTTGCACCGACAAGGCGCAATGTCCATGATGGTGCAATGGACACAGACCGCTGGCGGGCCCTCGCGGAACAGATGTCGACCGGACTGGCGCTGGTCGATGCGCGGCTGCAGGTGCTGTGGATCAATCCGGCCCTGGCCGAGTGGCTCGATATCGGCACACGCTCGGCCGTCGGCCAGCCTCTTGGCCTGCTGTTGCAGGAGCCCGAATGGCTTGGGCAGGCCGGGCGGATCGTCGATGAGCAGGGTGGCGTGCAATGGCGCAACGTGGAATTGCGACCGCAGCGTGGCCGCGAACTTCGCGCCGATGTCAGCCTGCAATCCTTCGCCGCCGATCAGCGCTTGCTGGAAGTGCATGTGCTGGCGCCGGTGGCGTCGGCGCCTTCACCACTCTCCGCGACGCTGCGAGGCTTCGCGCATGAGGTGAAGAATCCGCTGGCCGGTTTGCGAGGCGCCGCCCAGCTTCTGCAACGCCGGGTTGCCGACGACGATCTCAAATCGCTGGCTGGCCTGGTGATCGCCGAAGCCGATCGCCTCACTGCCCTGGCCAATCGCCTGCTGCATCACGATGGCGCGGCGAAGCTGGCGCCGGTGAATATCCACGAGCGACTGGAGTGGCTCGCCGATCTGCTGCATGCCGAACCCGGCGCACCGGGCCTGCGCCACGATTACGACCCCAGCGTCCCGGACGTTCTTGGCGATGCCGGTCGCCTGCAACAGGTGCTGCTCAATCTCGCGCGCAACGCCATCGAAGCCGGTGCGCAGGCGATCACGCTGCGCACGCGCATCGAGCACGGCGTGCGCGTCGGCGATCGCATGCTGCGTACGGCGTTGCGGGTCGATGTGATGGATGACGGCCCGGGCGTGCCCGCCGAATTGCGCGACACCTTGTTTGATCCCCTGGTATCGGGCCGCAGCGACGGCACCGGCCTGGGCCTGGCGCTGGCGCGCGAGATTGCGCGCGAGCATGGCGGCGACCTTCGTTTCACCAGCCGGCCGGGCGATACCGTGTTTTCCCTGTGGTTGCCGTTGGAGCGCACGCATGAGTGACGACATCTGGATTGCCGACGACGATCGCGGCGTGCGCTTCGTGCTGGCCGAAGCGCTGCGTGACGCAGGCCTCTCCGTGCGCGAGTTCGGTGACGCGGCAGCCGTATATGACGCGCTCGTCGACACGCGCCCGGCCCTGTTGCTTACTGACGTGCGCATGCCTGGCGAAGATGGCCTTTCGCTGCTCAATGAACTCAAGCGTCGACAGATCGGCCCGGTAATCGTCATGAGTGCGTTTACCGACGTCGCGACCACGGCGGCAGCGTATCGGGCCGGAGCCGCGGACTATCTGGCCAAGCCATTTGACCTGGACCAGGCCGTCGCCGCCGTGCAGCGCGCGCTCGCCGACGTTCCTGCGGACCTGCCCGCGGTGGCACGCGTGCAGGCGAACGCGCTGCTCGGCGAAAGCCCTGCCATGCGCGAAGTGTTTCGCCTGATCGGTCGCGTCGCCGCCAGCGATCTGAATGTGCTGATCACCGGCGAAACCGGCACCGGCAAGGAACTGGTCGCGCGCGCATTGCACGATGAAAGCGCGCGTCGCGACAAACCCTTCGTCGCGCTCAACACCGCCGCTATCCCCAGTGAACTGCTCGAAAGCGAGCTGTTCGGCCACGAAGCGGGCGCCTTCACCGGCGCGACGCGTCGACACGCCGGACGTTTCGAACAGGCCGAAGGTGGCACGCTGTTTCTCGATGAAATCGGCGACATGCCGCTGGCCTTGCAGACGCGCCTCTTGCGCGTGCTGGCCGGTGGCGAGTTCTATCGGGTGGGTGGACGCGAACTGATTCGCGGCAACGTGCGCATCGTGGCGGCGACGCATCAGGACCTCGATGCGCGCGTCGCCGGGGGGCAGTTCCGTGCCGACCTGAAGCATCGCCTGGACGTCGTGCGCATCAGCCTGCCCTCGCTGCGCGAACGTCGCAGCGACATTCCCCTGCTGGCGCAGCATTTCCTTGCCGCCGCCGCGCAGGAATTGAAGCTGCCGCCCAAGCGCTTCGCCAAGGGGACGCTCAAAGCACTTTCGCAGCGTGACTTCCCCGGCAACGTGCGCGAGCTGGAAAACCTCTGTCGCCGCCTCGCCGTGATCGCGCCTGGCATGGAAATTCTGCCCTCCGACCTGGGCAAGGAGAGCCAGGTGCCCGCGCTGGGACACTGGACCGATGCGTTGCGCGAGTGGGTGACGCAAGCCCTCGCCGACGGCGAAAGTGACATCCACACCCGCGCCCGCGAGGCACTCGATCACACGCTGATGCAAGCAGCCCTCGCCCAGCATGAGGGCCATCGCCAGCACGCTGCCGCCGCGCTGGGCGTCGGCCGCAACACGCTCACCCGCAAACTCGGTGCGTCGCGCACGCGTCGCCCGTCGAAGCCTTGACCGGAGTTACCGCATGTCCCTGACCATTCGTCCCGCCGAACGCCGCGATGCCGAACACATCGCCGCGTGGAATATCGCCATGGCCTGGGAAACCGAAGAGAAGCGCCTGGATCCGGCGACCATTGCCCGGGGCGTTGAGGCCGTGTTTGACGAACCGCGCCGCGGCTTCTACATGATTGCCGAGCTCGATGGCGAGGCCGTGGGTTGCCTCCTGGTGACGTACGAATGGAGCGACTGGCGTTGCGGGGACTTCTGGTGGATCCAGAGTGTTTACGTGGTGGCAAGTGCGCGCCGGAGCGGGGCGTTTCGTGCGATGTACGCCGAGGTGACGCGGCGTGCGACGGAGGCGTCGGCCGTGGGCGTGCGCTTGTACGTGGAGACGGAGAATCTTCGCGCGCAGGGGACGTACGAGAAGCTTGGCATGGAGAAGTGCCATTACTTCATGTATGAGGCGATGATCTAATGGCCAACCCACAAGCTCGTCATTCCGGCCTTCGCCGGAATGACGGCGTGAGGGATGCGGCGACAAATGAGTGCAGTCGCCACTGGGTGCCTGCCTTCGCAGGCATGACGGTGTGCGTGGAGACGTAAGGTGAATACCGAACGTGGTCGCGCGTGGATCAATCACCGCGCGCACCCGATGTAGAGCCGCCGGTCGCGCCTCGCCCCGCTTTCAGCGGTGGGGCGGATAGCAAGCAGTCGGACGTTAGTTGGCCTCACCGTCGATCACTTAAGCCTGCGCGTCCCGTGAGACACCTATCTAACGTGAGCGCGCACCCCGCTTTCATGCCATTTTCTTTGGGTTACTTTTCTTTTGGGCAAGCAAAAGAAAAGTGACTCGGCCGACGGCAGTCGGTCGAAACGCCCGCTGCGTAAGCGGCCCGGTCGCGGTATCGCACAGATGAGCCTGATCGCCCCTGGATGCCGGCTTTCGCCGGCATGACGACGTGGGAGTGTGGGGTGGCAAGCGTGTGAGATCACCACGGGGTGCCTGCCTGCGCAGGAATGACGAAACAAAAAGGAACTGAGGGGAATCCCCTCACAGCAACGTCGCGAATTCCTCCGCCGGCATCGGCGGCCCAAACAGAAACCCCTGCAACACCGTGCACCCCGCCGCGCGCAGGAACGCCGCCTGTTCGGCCGTCTCCACGCCTTCCGCCACCACGCCCATCGCCAGGCTCTGCGCCATGGTGATGATCGCTTCGGTGATCGCCGCACTATCGGAATCGGTCGCCACGTCACGCACGAAGGTTCGCGGGATCTTCAGCACGTCGATCGGGAAGTGCTTGAGGTAGGAAAGGCTGCTGTAGCCCGTGCCGAAATCGTCGAGCGCCAGTGATACACCCAGTTCCTTGATCTCGCGCATCAGCAAACGACTCTGTTCGCCACCGGACATCACCATCCGCTCGGTAAGTTCCAGTTCGATCAGTTGCGGCGGCAGCTCGCTCTCCGCCAGAAGTTCCTGCAGGGATGCGCGAAATCCCGGCTGCAGGAACTGTGGCGCGGCCACGTTCACGGCGATGGTGATGCCATGTCCGCGCCGGTGCCATGTCGCGGCCTGCCGGCATGCCTGCTGGAGCGCCCATTTCCCGATGACGCCGATGAGCCCGGTTTCCTCGGCCACCGGCACGAACTGGTCGGGACGATACACATCGCGACCGTCCACCTGCCAGCGCATCAGCGCTTCGGCGCCGACCACGGCGCCGGTATCGGCGTCGACCTTCGGTTGGTAATGAAGTTTGAGATCGCCGCGCCGGATAGCCTTGCGCAGTTCCGACTCGATGCGCATGCGTGCGGCGGGTCGTTGCGTCATGGCGGGAGTAAACAGGCGGAAACTGCTGCGGCCCTGCATCTTCGCCTCGTACATCGCCGTATCGGCGTGGCGGATCATCGTTTCCACGTCGAGCGCGTCGTCGGGATAGATACTGATGCCAGCGCTGAAACTCAGCGGCAGTTCGCTCAGTTCGTTGGGTGGCTGTTCGGCCCAACGACGCATCAGGAGCTCACAGACCAGGCTGGCTTCGCTGGCGCTGTCGACGTGCGGCAGCACCACCATGAATTCGTCACCGGCCGTGCGGCTTACCGTGTCTTCGCTGCGCAGCAGGCCGCGCAAGTGGGTAGCGAAGGTGCGCAGCAGCTGATCGCCGACCTTGTGGCCCAGGGTGTCGTTGATGAGCTTGAAGTGATCGAGGTTGATGAAGATCAGGGCAGCGCGCGACTGGCGCCGCCCGGCGGCGACGATGACCTGTTCAAGCCGTGACTGCAGCAGGCTGCGGTTGGGCAGGCCCGTGAGCGTGTCGTGCTGCGCCATGTGCGCCATCTTCAGCACGAGTGCGCGCGTGGCACTGACGTCATGGAACACCAGCACGCCACCGATGACGTTGCCGGCATGGTCGTGGATCGATGCGGCCGAATCTTCGATCGGCGTTTCGAAGCCGTTGCGATGGACCAGCATCGCGTCGCCACGCAGTTCGACGATGGCGTCGCGCAGAATGGCGTCGAGCAATGGGTTAAGCATGGGTTCGCGCGTCTGGCCATCGATCAGCCGGAACACATCCGAGACGTGCCGGCCAATGGCCGCGCTCTGGCTCCAGCCCGTCATGGCCTCGGCGATGGGGTTGAGCGAGGTGACGCGATGCTGCAGATCCGTGGTGATGACGGCATCGCCGATCGAGCGCAAGGTGACTTCGGCCAGTTCGCGTTCGCGGAACAGCGCTTCTTCGTAGGCTTTTCGCTGGCTGATGTCGGCGATCAGCGCCACGGCATGGAACGGCGTACCGTCGGCCGCACGCACCAGCGATACGCTCAGCTGCACATGCACGATGTGCCCATCGCGATGCACGTAACGCTTTTCCAGTTGGTACGACTCGCGCTTGCCGCTCATAAGCTCAGTCGCCATCACGCGGCTCTTGGTGACGTCGTCCGCGTAGGTGATGTCGCCGATGGTGAGCTTGAGCATCTCCTCTTCGCGATAGCCGAGCATGCTGCAAAGGGCGGCGTTGACGCGCAGCAGCTGGCCGTCGGGCGTGACCAGGGCCATGCCGACCGCGGCGTTCTGGAAGGTGCCGAACAGGCGTGCTTCGCTTTCGCGAAGTCGCGACTCCATGGCGTAGCGTTCGGTGATGTCGATGAACACGGTGAAGACGCCGCGCACCGAGCCGTCGTCGGCGAAGTCGGGCTGGAAGCTGCCGTGCACATAGCACTGCGCGGGGCCGGAGAACATTTCGCCTTCGTAGACTGCCGGCTGGCCAGCCAGTGCTTGCTCGAGGCAACTGCCGGCGCGCTGCAGGCTCAGTTCGTCGATGACTTCGGCGACGCGACGGCCGACCAGATCCTCCGGCAACACGCCCAGCCACGCCTGGTGGGCGAGGTTGACGAAGCGGAAGCGCTGGTCGCGATCGATGTAGGCAATGAGGGCTGGCGCGCCATGAATGACATGCGATGCCCAATCCCGGGGCGACTGCTCATGGTCGTCTGCGATCTGCATCCTGTGGCCGCCCCGTTCGCCCTCCCGGGCGCGTGACGCAGATCATGCGCCAAGTCGCGGTCGCTTGGGCAGTGGGGCGGTCAAGGATTGGGAAGCGCCTTAATGCGGGCTTGCGATTTCAGTGAAGGGCCTGTGCAGGCGCCCCAAGCTGGCCCTCGTCGTCAAGCAGGATGCGACCCAGTGCGTGCACTTCGGCCGGAATACCGACGTGCCCGGCCAGGTGCGACACCAGGGGGCCAAGCGCTTTGGAGTGCAGCGGATAACCATGCGCGAGCACGCGGGCGCGTCCACCGTCGCCGCGCTGGGCGAGCGTGATGGCGACGACGCCCAGCCCGGGGGCTTCGTGCGCGAACAGGCTCGGCGGGTCATACGCCGGATCGACCGCACCCAACACTTCCACCAGATAACCATCGCCGGCCGCAGCCGCGGTGCCGGGCGTGGGCTGCAAGCTCAGCGGGAGGTGGTGCGCATCGAGCAGGGCGGCGTACTGGCGCAGTTCGAACAGGATGCCGGCCAGGTCATGCGGGCGTTGCGCGATATCGTCGGTTTGCGCGGCCAGCCATGCCGACGGCGACTGCGCCAGGACCTTGCCGTCGTGATACTGCAACGCCAGGCCGCGGGCGGTCAGCGTGTGTTCGTCCTTGTACGGCGTCAGCAGGCCGGCTTCCAGCACCTGCCAGAGCGCGGCCAGGTTGACGTGTTCGTACTGCACGCAGGTCAGCGCGATCAGGTCGTTGCGAGTGAGGTAGCGCACGTGCTCCAGCGGCAGGCCGAGCTGGCGGATCAGCCAGTCGGCGGTGCGCTCGCCGGCTTCGCCGCGACCGACCAGTTCCACTTCGAGCTGTTCGAGGAGTTCGGCGGCCAGGTCCTCCGGTGCCAAAAGCGTCAGCGGCAGCAGGCGCATCGGACCGTCGGCATACATGGGGGCCGGCTCCAGCGGCTGGGCCGGCATGTGGCCGTCATGGGTGCCGAAAGCCACCACGTTGTCCAGATGACCGCGCGGCACGCGGCGCGCGAGCTCGTCGAGCGTGGCCCATACGGGGAAGCCCGGGCGCAGCAGCTCAACGGCATCGAACAGGGCGCCGGCCACGGCCAGGCGAGCCTGGTTCACCGCGGGGACCAGCGCGTGCAGGTCGGCGGCGATCAGGCTGGCCAGCTCCGCGGCCTGGTCGCGCTCGAGCGTGAGACGATTCAGGCGGGCGCCCTCAGGCAGCTCCAGCGCCAGAACGACGGGCAGGGCGACCAGCGATTGTGCTTCCACGTGAGTCCAATCCGAACGGCAAAGAACTCAAATTCTAACATTGGGGCCTGTTGGGCTTTCGCGTGCTGGCATAGCGGGTTAGCCTTACTGGCTTAGGCCTGCCCGGACAGTCAGAGACATGGAAAACAGCTCCAAGCGCGTCGGTGTCATCGGCGGCGTACGCATCCCCTTCTGTCGCAACAACACCGCCTACGCCGATGTCGGCAATTTCGGCATGTCGGTGAAAGTGCTCGGTTCACTCGTCGAGCGCTATCGCCTGCACGGCGAGGAGCTCGGCGAAGTGGCGATGGGTGCGGTGATCAAACATTCCTCGGAATGGAACCTGGCGCGCGAAGCCGTGCTCTCGTCGGGCCTGGCGCCGACCACGCCGGGCATCACCACGGCGCGCGCCTGCGGCACCTCGCTGGATAACGCCATCATCATTGCCAACAAGATCGCCGCAGGGCAGATCGAGGCGGGCATCGCCGGTGGTTCGGACACCACCAGCGACGTGCCGATCGTGCTCAGCGAGCGCCTGCGCAAGCGGCTTCTCGCGATCAATCGCGCCAAGGGCTGGCAGGACAAGCTCGCGTCCGCCACGCGCGGCTTCTCGTTCAAGGAATTCAAGCCGGCCTTCCCGGGCGTGGCCGAGCCGCGCACCGGCATGTCGATGGGCGACCATTGCGAGCGCATGGCGAAGGAATGGCATATCACCCGCCAGGCGCAGGACGAACTGGCGCAGTCGAGCCACAAGAAGCTCGCCGCCGCCTATGACGCCGGTTTCTTCGACGATCTCGTGGTGCCCTTCCGCGGCCTCAAGCGCGACGGCTTCCTGCGCCCGGACACGACGCTGGAAAAGCTCGCCTCGCTCAAGCCCGCTTTCGACAAGATTTCCGGCCACGGCACGCTGACCGCCGGCAACTCCACCGGCCTCTCCGATGGTGCTGCCGCCGTGCTGCTCGCCAGTGATGACTGGGCTGCCCAGCGCGGTCTGACGGTGCAGGCGTACTTCAAGGATGCCGAAGTGTCGGCGGTGGATTTCGTCCATGGCGAAGGCCTGCTGATGGCGCCGACGGTGGCCGTGCCGCGCATGCTCAAGCGCCATGGCCTGACGCTGCAGGATTTCGATTTCTACGAGATCCACGAAGCCTTCGCCGCCCAGGTGCTGTGCACGCTGCGCGCGTGGGAAAGCGAAGACTACTGCCGCAACCGCCTGGGGCTGGACCAGCCGCTGGGCAGCATCGATCCGGCCAGGCTCAACGTGCATGGCTCCAGCCTGGCCGTCGGCCATCCGTTCGCCGCCACGGGCGCGCGCATCGTCGCCACGCTGGCGCGCATGCTCGAGCAGAAGGGTTCGGGCCGCGGCCTGATCTCGATTTGCACTGCGGGCGGCATGGGCGTCACCGCCATCCTCGAACGGCCGTAACCACGGCCGTTCCGTTCGCATGCGCGTCATGCCACGTCTTCGCACCACCGCCACCCTCAGCCTGCTGATGCTGCTGGGTGGCATCGCGGGCACCGCGTGGCTCAGCGAACAGACCGCCGGATGGCAGGGCCCGAAGGCGCGCTACGTGCAGGTGCCTGAAAAGCTGGCGCGCCGTCCCGCGACCACGCCGCGTCGCGAACGCCCGCGTGTCGTGCATCCCAGCGAAGTCGGCGCGATCGCAGCGCCCGTCGCGCCGGAGTCGATTTCCCTCACGCCTGTCGACATGCCCTGGCCGGAGACGTCGCTGTTCTCGCGGCGGGAAACACCGGACGGGCGCGTGTTGCTCGACCTGAACGTGGACGGCGTCGGCCATGTCGTGAGCGCGCGCGTGGCCGAATCGAGCGGTAACGCGAACGTGGATGCCGAAGCCCTGAGTGTCGTCAAAGGGTGGCGTTTCGCCGTGCCGGACGGACATCCGGATGGCGCGCGCGGCGAACTCGTATGGCGTGCAGCGGGGGCCGGCCCGTAAAGGTCCGCGCGTCGCGGTTACTTGATCGCCAGCGCCAGCACGATACCCACCCACAACACCATGCCGAGCCAGTTGTTGTTGCGAAAAGCGGCCAGGCAAGCCGTGCGGTCGTGGGTGCGGATGCTCCACATCTGGCGCGCGAACAGGCCGATGGCCACCACGAGGGCTAGCCAATAAGGCCAGCCCAGTGCCCCGCGCTGTCCCACGAAGAACATGGCGAGCACGAAGGTGGCGATCAGGATGGAGAGGATCGGGATGTCCGCGTCGCCAAAAAGAATCGCCGTGGATTTGGCACCGGCCTTGATGTCGTCTTCGCGATCGACCAGCGCGTACTGCGTGTCGTAGATCACCGACCAGATGATGTTGGCGATAAACAGCAGCCAGCCCAGCGGCGGGACCGTGTTGCTCACCGCTGCAAACGCCATCGGAATCGACCAGCCGAACGCCGCGCCCAGCACCACCTGCGGCAAATGCGTGTAGCGCTTGGTGAATGGATAGATGGCCGCCAGCGCCGCACCCGCGAAAGACAGCTTGATCGTCAGCGGGTTGGTGAACAGCACCAGGATGAACGAGAACGCCAGCAACGCGCCGAACACGATCAGCGCCTCCTTCGGCGTGACGCGTCCTGACGCGATCGGTCGGCCCGCGGTGCGTTCCACCTGCGGATCGAGCTTGCGGTCGGCAAAGTCGTTGATCGCGCAACCGGCAGCGCGCATGGCGAACACGCCCATCGTGAAGATCACCAGCAGCTTGACCGGCGGGAAATCACCGGCGGCCAGCCACAGCGCCCACCACGTCGGCCACAACAGCAGGAGCGCGCCAATCGGGCGGTCCATGCGCGTGAGCACCAGGTAATCCAGCGCCTTTTCGCGGATGTTCGGCGGCAACTTCTGCATCAGGAACATCAGCACGCGCGTCGCCCGGGTGGAACTGTCCGCGGGGCGGGTCGGTGCGCTGGCGCCGGGCTTGGGGCGCGCGGCACTGTGGGTGTTCGAGACGCGCCGCTGGCGCTTACGGGAGGGAGAGGCCATAAGACCTACAGTTTAGCGTGGCTGGATGTCAGGCATAGCGTGATCCAGGCCGGGATTCCGCTGACTCATGTGGGACAATGCCCGCTGCATCCCCGTTTGTGGCCTACCGAATCCTCAGCCATGCCCGTCAGCATCAGTCACATCGCCTGGATCGTCAGCCACCCGGGTCGAACCGCCGACCTGCTCGCCGGCGTGTTTGAAAACGTGCGGATCGTGCGCGAAGCGCCCGATGCGGAAGGCCACGTGGAGACACGGGTGCGCATCGGCAACACCTGGCTGGTGCTGGTGGAAGGTCAGGGGCCCGCATCGCGCAATGGCGATCACGTGGCTTTCGCCGTCAGCAAAGAAGAACAGCTGGCCTGCGCTCGTCGCCTGGACGAGCTGGCGGTGGACTACATGATGTCCAGGGAAGACAGCGCGCTGTACTTCAGCGACTACGACAACCATGTCATTGAGCTGGATACGCTGCCGCCTGTGGATTGACGTTTCCGCGGGGCTTATACATCGCTCCGCTAGGACAATTCCCTGCAATGCAAGGCATCCGTCGCCGACTCAACGGTCGCCCATGGATGCGGTAAGCGCTGCCTCGACTGCTAGTGTCAGCGCTTTTGCAGGAGGCGCCATGAAACACATCAACGGATGGTTCGCGATTGCCTTGTCGCTGGTTTGCAGCTGCGCCATGGCCGGGGAGCGCCCACCCTCCCGTTACTTCGCCTTCATCAGTTACGCGGGCGCACCCAAGATCGACGCCAACGAATTCATCGTCGAAGTGGCCAACCCGGACGTCGCCGCTCAATTCGAAGACATCCTCCGGCATCGCGTCATGCATCCGAACATCGCGTTCGAGGGCAGGGTGGTGCCGGGGCGCACGATCGAGAACGCCGCATGGCCCTATCACCTTGACCCCAAGTCAGTGAAAGTCGGTAGCACGGGGGCGCTCGATGAGTGCGACTCGACACCCGAGAACATCGAGGCGAACTTGACGGACGTGGGTGGGCGCATTCTCCCCGGTGGATGGTGGTGCCCCTGGTCGATGCACCTGTCACGGGAAGTCCTTCGTTAGTTCAGGTCGGCTCACTCCGGAGCAGCAGCGCATAGGCCGGATGCATGCTTTCATCGCGGCAGGGATAACCCAGGCCCTCGACAAACCGTGCGAACAACGAGCGCTCATGCCGGGGCACCTGCAAGCCCACCAGGATGCGCCCATAGTCCGCGCCTTGGTTGCGGTAATGGAACAGGCTGATGTTCCAGTCCGGGTGCATCCGCGCAAGGAAGCGCGTCAGGGCTCCGGGCCGCTCGGGAAATTCGAAGCGATAGAGCAACTCGTCGTGTGCCAGCGCCGAGCGACCGCCGATCATGTGGCGAAGGTGCAGCTTCGCCAGCTCATCGTCCGTCAGGTCCAGCACGCCGAATGACTGCGCGCGGAACGCAGCGGCAAGCGCCTCGCGCTCTTCCCGGCTGCGGATTTGGATGCCGACAAAGATATGCGCCTGCGAGGCGTCGCTGATCCGGTAGTTGAATTCCGTGATTGAGCGATCGCCGAGTGCCGCGCAGAAGCGTCGGAAGCTACCGCGTTCTTCGGGGATCGTGACGGCGAACACGGCTTCCCGCTGCTCGCCGACTTCGGCGCGCTCGGCGACGAAACGCAGGCGGTCGAAGTTGAGATTGGCGCCAGAGACCACGGCGGCATAGGTTTCGCCAGCTCCGTGGCGGCTCGCTGCATAAGCCTTGAGGCCGGCCACGGCGAGCGCACCGGATGGCTCAGGCACGCTGCGTGCATCCTGGAAAACATCGCGCATCGCCGCGCAGATCGCATCCGTATCCACGCGTATCACGGCATCCACATGGCGCTGGCATAGCGCATACGTCAGTGCGCCCACTTGCTTGACGGCGGTGCCGTCGGCGAACAGGCCCACTTCATGCAGAACGACGCGGGCCTTGGTGTCGAGCGATTGCGCCATGGCGTCGGAATCGATGGCCTGCACCCCGATGATCTTCACCTCGGGACGAATTGCCTTGACATACGTTGCCATGCCGGCGATCAGGCCACCCCCGCCGATGGGCACGAACAACGCATCAAGCCGGCCCGGATGCTGGCGCAGGATCTCCATGGCCACCGTGGCCTGGCCGGCGATGACGGCTTCGTCGTCGAACGGATGCACGAACGTCATGTCGCGCGCCTGGCAAAGTCGGTTCGCCTCGGCCTGGGCATCGCTGTAGGAATCGCCGGCCAGCACGACCTCCACCCATTCGCCGCCCAACTGCCTCACCGCGTCCACTTTGACCTGTGGCGCCGTGGCGGGCATGACGATGACGGCATGCATGCCGAGCCGTGCCGCACCGAGCGCCACGCCCTGCGCATGATTGCCCGCCGACGCTGCAATGACCCCGCGCGCACGCTCCTGTGGCGATAGCCCGACCATCTTGTTGTATGCACCGCGCAGCTTGAAGGAATGCACGGGCTGCTGATCCTCACGCTTCAGCAGCACGGTCGCACCAAGGCGCTCAGAGAGTGCCGGGGCCACGTCAAGCGAGGTTTCGCGCGCGACGTCATACACGCGTGCCTCCAGGATGCGGCGCAGCCAGGCGTGGTCGTCGGCGAGCGCCGGGCTTGCCGTGGCGAGCGCCGCCGCGTTCATGCGGCGAGTTCTTCTGCCGGATGACTCACGTCGATGACGTCGACCAGCTTGCGCGTCTGCTTGATCAGCTGATCCACCGATTCGTCGGCACCGTGCATGACCAGCGTGAGCCGCGACACCGCCGGATCCTGCGTGACGGCGACATTCAGCGAGTCGATGTTGAAGCCGCGCGCGGAAAACAGGCCGGCGACGCGAACCAGTGCGCCCGCCTCGTTCTGCAGAAGGATGGAAAGCGTGTGCTTCATGGCTGTCTCCGCTCAGAACATGTGGGTGGGTGAGTCGCCGGGTGCATCGGCTTCATGGCGGGCAGCAATGAAATCCCCGGTGATCATCTGTGCATAGGTCGCACCCGGGCCCACCATGGGGTACACGCCGGCATCCGGATCGATCATCACTTCAAGGAAGGCCGGGCCCGGATGGGCGAGGAAGTCAGCGACGGTATCGGCGAGCTCTTCCTTGCGCTCGAGCCGCCGCGCCCACTCGAAGCCATCCGCCTGCGCGGCCTTGATGAAATCCTTGCGGTGCAGGCTTTTGTCGGACGACGCAAAGCGGCCCCGGAAGAACAGCTTCTGCCACTGCCGCACCATGCCGTCGCCCATATTGTTGAGCACGACAATCTTCACCGGCAGGCCGTACGTGGTCACGGTTTCGAGCTCGCCGAGATTCATGCGGATGCTGGCGTCGCCATCAATATCGATGACCACGGCATCGCGGCGCGCGAACTGTGCACCTATGGCCGCCGGCAGGCCGAAACCCATCGTGCCCATCGAACCGGAACTCAGCCAGTGGCGCGGCTCGCGGAAGTCGAAGTACTGCGCCGCCCACATCTGGTGCTGGCCGACGCCCGTGCTGATGATGGCGTGGCCGCGCGTGTGGCGGTTGATGGCCTCGATCACGGCATAAGGCTGGATCAGGGCGCTGTCGCGGTCGTAATCCAGCGCGTGATCGCGCTTGAGGGTGGCGATGTGCGCATGCCACTCGTCGAAGCGACGGCTGACGCCATGGGCAACCGCCCAGACGGCCAGCCGATCGAGCGCATGGGCCAGGTCGCCGTTGTGATGCCAGTGGACCGCCTTCACCTTGCCGATCTCGGCCGGATCGATGTCGATCTGCGCGATGAACTGCGCGTTTGGTGCAAACTTCAGTGGCACGCCCGCCACGCGATCGTCGAAGCGCGCGCCAAGCGCGAACAGGAAGTCGCAATCCTCCACGGCGTAGTTGGCATAGGCCGTCCCGTGCATGCCCAGCATGTGCAGGGCCAGCGGCTCGGTGGTGTCGTAAGCGCCCAAGCCCATGAGCGTGGTGGTGACCGGCATGCCCAGTTGCTCGATGAAGCGGCGGAGTTCGGCAGCCGCGCCGGAAGCGATGACGCCACCGCCCGCGTAGATCAGCGGTCGTTTCGCGCGTGACAGCGCGTCAAAGAACGCGGTGCAGGCAGCATCATCCAGACGCGACTGTTCCAACGTTGCCAGTCGCGCCCGATAGCCGGGCATGGGCAGCGTGCCCTCGCCGCGAAAGGCGAGAGGCGTGTTCTGTACGTCCTTGGGAATATCCACGACGACCGGTCCCGGTCGCCCGCTGCGCGCGATCTCGAACGCGGTGCGAATCGTGTCCTCCAGCTTGCTGGCATCGGTCACGAGGAACACGTGCTTGGCGCAGGCGCTCATGATGTTGCTGATCGGCGCCTCTTGAAACGCATCGCTGCCGATGGCCGACGTCGGCACCTGGCCGCAGATGACCACCATGGGAATGGAGTCGGACATCGAGTCGCGCACCGGCGTCACCATGTTGGTCGCGCCCGGGCCCGACGTGACGATGGCCACGCCAACCTTGCCGGATGCGCGCGCATAACCGGCGGCCATGAAGCCCGCGCCCTGTTCATTCGCCGGCACGATCAAGGGCATCGGCTCGCCACCAAGCGGGCTCAGGTGCGTGGCGTTGTAGCGGAATACCGCGTCGTACACGGGCAGGATGGCGCCACCCGAATAACCGAAGAGCACGTCGACGCCTTCGTCGGCGAGCACCTGCACCACCACTTCCGCACCGGACATCGGCTGCGCGTTGAGCGGGTGGGCGGTGATGCGTTCTGCGTGCAAGGCGGTCATGTGCTGAGTGTTTCCCTGGTTGGCATGAGTGGTTCTGGCGTGGCACGAAGCGGGAGACAGCATGGCCGTGGCTCCCGCTTCGACCGGTACGGCGTCAGCCCACCTTCTTCAATGGCTCGGCGGCGGCTTTCGGTGCGTTAGCCTGCAACCAGGGCATCCGCGCACGGAGCTTCGCGCCCACCTGTTCGATCGGATGATCGAGGTCGGCCTGCTTCAGGCGCTTGTAGTTGGGCAAGCCCGCCTGGTACTCGGCGATCCAGTTGCGGGCGAAGGTGCCGTCCTGGATATCGGTGAGCACGCCCTTCATGCGCTCCTTGGTGGCGGCGTCCACGACGCGCGGGCCGCTGACATAGTCGCCGTACTGCGCCGTCTCGGAGACAAACTCCAGCATGCGCGCGATGCCGCCTTCGTAGAACAGGTCCACGATGAGCTTCAGCTCGTGCAGCACTTCGTAGTACGCGATCTCCGGCTGGTAACCGGCTTCCACCAGGGTCTCGAAACCGGCCTGCACCAGCGCGCTGGCGCCGCCGCAGAGCACGGCCTGTTCGCCGAACAAATCCGTTTCGGTCTCTTCCTTGAAATCGGTCTTGATCAGCAGCGCGCGACCGCCGCCAATGCCGTCGGCATACGCCTTGGCCTTGGCTTCCGCCTCACCGCTGACGTCCTGGTGCACAGCCCAGATGCACGGCACACCACGACCGATCTCATATTCGCGACGCACGAGAGCGCCCGGGCCCTTGGGCGCCACGAGGATCACGTCGATGTCGGCGCGCGGTGCGATCTGGCCGAAGTGCACATTGAACCCGTGGGCGAACAACAGCGCGGCACCCGGCTTGATGTTCGGCTCGATCGACTCGCGATACAGCGACGGCTGCACCATGTCCGGGGTGAGCACGGCGACGAGATCGGCGCCGCGCACGGCGTCGCCCGGCTCGGCCACGTTGAAGCCTTCGGCCTTGGCGCGCTCCCAGGAGGGGCCGCCCTTGCGCAAGCCAACGATGACGTCCAGGCCGGAGTCGCGCAGGTTCAGCGCATGTGCGCGGCCCTGGCTGCCGTAACCAAGCACGGCAATGCGGGCATCGGCCAGCGTCGGGTGGGAGGTGTTGCTGCTCATGCGGTGACTCCTTCGTTATCGGTGACGTGTTGGCGTTGGGAGGTGCTGACGTGGGTATCGGGATGCGTGGTGGCGCCGTCGGAAGCGGAGCCCACAAGTCGTGCGTATTTGGCGAGCGCGCCGCGCGTGACCTTCGGCGCCGGTGGTGACCAGTGGCGGCGGCGATCGACGAGGTCGGCGTCGGTATCGATCTCGCGCGTGCCCGCGTCGATGCGGATGCGATCGCCATCGCGCAGCAGGGCAATCGGCCCGCCGCGTGCGGCTTCCGGCGAGATATGACCGACCATGAAACCGTGCGTGGCGCCGGAGAAGCGGCCGTCGGTGATCAGGGCAACGTCGTCGCCGAGACCGCGACCGATCAATGCCGCCGTGACGCCGAGCATCTCGCGCATGCCGGGGCCGCCGGCCGGGCCTTCGTTGCGGATGACCAGTACGTCGCCCTTGCGGATGCTGCCGCCCTGCACGGCGGCAAAGGCCTGTTCTTCACTTTCGAAGACGCGTGCCGTGCCTTCGAAGTGGCTGGTGCCCTTGCCGGCGAGCTTGAGAATGCAGCCTTCCGGGGCGAGGTTGCCGTAGAGGATGGAGTAGCCGCCACGCGGCTTGATCGGTTGCGCGACCGGCAGAATGACGTTCTGTTGTTCGGCGCGCGGTGCCGCTTCAGCTTCTTCGAACAGGCTTCGACCCGTGACGGTCGGTGCATCGTCCAGCATCCCGGCGGCGATCAGTTCCTGTGCGACGCGCGCACTACCACCTGCGCCGAACATCTCGACGGCGGTATAGCGGCCGCCAGGCAAGAGATCCGCAATCACCGGCGTGTGCTTCGAGGCGGGTTCGAAATCCTCCAGCGTCCAGGATGCGCCGGCTTCGCGTGCGATGGCGAGCAGGTGAAGTACGGCATTGGTGGATCCGGCCGTGGCGGCCACCATGCGCGCCGCATTGCGCAGCGACGTGCGATTGATCAGCGCGCGCGGCGAGCGTTGCTGCGCCAGGCATTCCATCACCAGCTCGCCGCAACGACGCGCGGCAGCTGCCTTTGCCGGATGCGTGGCGGGAATGTCGTTGAAGCCCATAGGGGACAGGCCCAGCGTCGTCAGCACCATCGCCATGGTATTGGCGGTGAACTGGCCGCCGCAGGCACCGGCACCGGGGCACGCATCGCGCTCGACCGAAGCGAGTTCGGCGTCGTCGATCTTGCCGGCGCCATGCGCGCCGACGGCTTCGAACACCTGCTGCAAGGTGATTGGATGATTGTCGTGCGTCCCGTGCGCAATGGTGCCGCCGTAAAGCGCCACCGCCGGGATATCGAGGCGCGCCATGGCCATCGCGGCGGCGGGGATGGTCTTGTCGCAGCCGCACAGCACCACCATCGCATCGAGGCAGTGGCCGTCGACGGCCAGCTCGATCGAATCGGTGATCACCTCGCGACTGATCAGCGAGGCGCGCATGCCCGGTGTGCCCATGGCGATGCCGTCCGTCACCGCGATGGTGTTGAACTCGATCGGCGTACCACCGGCAGCACGAATGCCCGCCGACACATGTTCGGCCAGTTCGCGCAGGTTGAGGTTGCACGGGCTGACGTTCGACCAGGTATGCACCACCGCCACCAGCGGCTTGGCGATGTCCGCGTCGTCCAGGCCAGTGGCGCGCATCATGGCGCGTGCAGGTGCGCGGTCCGGGCCGCTCTTGATCAGGTCACTGCGCATGAAGATTCCAGGACATGGGTGATGGAAAGGTTGCCCTCCGCGCGTGCGCGCGCTGCGGTGACAGGGCTGGGGAGAGCGATGGACACCCGGGGTGTGGTGTTCGCCCTCGCAGCAGCACGCACGCGGGGAGAGGCAAGGGGTGCGAAGGCGCTATCGCCTTCGCGTGAGTTCGGGCGGGCGCGGCTCAGCCGCACGCGCGCGCGCCGCAGAAGAAGGCTTCGGCGTTGGCAACGTGTTCGTCGAGTGCGGCGATCACGGCGTGGCGAATGTCGGTGGTACCCGCGTGGCCGCCGATGTCACGCGTGTGCGGGCCGTGCTCCAGCACCTGTGCCACGGCGGCTTCGACGTGGGCCGCTTCGTCTTCCAGGCCCAGCGAGTGACGCAGCAGCATCGCGGCGGAAAGGATGGCGCCGGTGGGGTTAGCCACGCCCTTGCCGGCAATGTCCGGGGCGGAGCCGTGGATGGGCTCGTAGAGGCCCCGCGAGCCTTCGCCAAGCGAGGCCGACGGCAGCAGGCCCAGCGAGCCGGCGATGGCGGCGGCTTCGTCTGTGAGAATGTCGCCGAAGAGGTTCTCGGTGACCACGACGTCGTAGTAGCCCGGCTGGGTCAGCAACAGCATGGCCATGGAATCGACCAGCTGGTGCTCCAGCTTCACGTCCGGGTATTCGGCGGCGATGCGCTGCACCGTGCTGCGCCACAGGCGCGAGGTTTCCAGCACGTTGGCCTTGTCGACCGAGGTGACATGGCGGCGACGTTCGCGCGCCAGCTCAAAGGCGCGGCGCGTGACACGCTCGACTTCGGCGACGGTGTATTTGCATTCGTCGGTCGCGGTATCGGGCGTACGCGTTTTCGCGCCGAAATAGGCGCCACCGGTCAGTTCACGCACAAACAGCACGTCGACGTGGCGCAGCTTGTCTTCCTTGAGCGGCGACAGCGCGGCCAGTGCCGGATGCACGTTGAGCGGGCGCAGATTGGCGTAGACGCCCAGCGCGGCGCGCAGCGCCAGCAGACCCTGTTCCGGGCGCACCGGGGCCTGCGGATCGGACCACTTCGGTCCGCCGACAGCGCCCAGCAGCACCGCATCGGCTTGCTGGCACGCCTTGAGCGACGCGTCGGGCAACGGCGAACCCGTGGCATCGATGGCGCAGCCGCCGATCAGGTGTTCCTCGAACGCAAACTCATGATCGAAGTGCGCGGCAACAGCCTGCAGAACAGCAACGGCAGCGGCGGTGACTTCCGGACCGACGCCATCGCCGGGCAGGGTGACGATACGGGCTTTCATGCGGCTTGCTCCTGGTGCGATTCATAGCGGGAGATGGCGTCGGCGTGTTGCAGCAGATAGCCGAGCTGATCGACGCCGTTGAGCAGGCAATGGCGCGCGAAGGGTTCGAGCTGGAAGGCAATGCGGCCGCCGTCGGGCAGGGCGATGTACTGGCCTTGCACGTCGATGGTCAGCTCGATGCCGGGATGGCCCAGCAGCCAGCGGTGTTCGGCGTCGGAGATGACGATGGCGAGCAGGCCGTTCTTCAGCGCGTTGTTGCGAAAGATGTCCGCGATCTCGCTGCACAACACCGCTTGGATGCCGTCGTCGAGTAGCGCCCATGGGGCGTGTTCGCGCGAGGATCCGCAGCCGAAGTTGCGGCCGGCGACAAGGATCGAGCAACCCCTGGCTTGCGGCTGGTTCAGCGGAAAGGCCGGGTTGTCACTGCCGTCCGGCAGATAGCGCCAGTCGTTGAAGCAGCGCTTGCCGAGGCCTGCGCGTTGGGTGGTGGTGAGGAAGCGCGCCGGGATGATGCGATCGGTGTCGATGTTTTCGTCGGCGAGGACGGCCGTGCGTGAGTGGAGGCGGGTAACGGGGCGCATCAGAAGGTCTCCGAAGAACAACAGCAGGACGGCAGGAATGAAGTGCGCGCGTTCATGCCGCCACCTCCGCCAGGTATTCGCGCGGATCGGCAATCCGCCCGGCGATCGCGGACGCGGCCGCCGTCGCGGGACTGGCCAGCACCGTGCGCGCGCCCTTGCCCTGGCGACCTTCGAAATTGCGGTTGGAGGTACTCACCACCAGCTGGCCCGGCTGCGCCAGGTCGCCGTTCATGGCAATGCACATCGAGCAACCCGGCACGCGCCATTCGGCGCCAGCGTCGGCAAACACGTGATGCAGGCCTTCGTGCTCCGCCTCGCGACGCACGGCTTCGGAGCCCGGCACCACCAGCATGCGCACGCCCTGCGCCACGCGACGGCCACGCAGGATGTGGGCTGCTTCGCGCAGGTCGGAAAGGCGCGAGTTGGTGCAGCTGCCGACGAAAACCACGTCGACCGGCGTGCCCTGCATGGCCTTGCCCGGCTGCGCCTGCATATAGGCCAGCGCGCGTGCATCGAGCGCGGACTGTGCGGCGGGGACCGGCGCGTCGATGGCGATGGCCATGCCCGGGTGGGTTCCGTAGGTGACCGTCGGGCGGATCCTGCTGGCGTCGATGTGCACTTCGCGATCGAAGCTGGCACCGGCATCCGTATGCAGCGTGCGCCACCGGGTGACGGCGGCATCCCACGCTGCACCCTTCGGCGCGCGGTCACGTCCCTTGAGCCAGTCGAAGGTGACATGGTCGGGCGCGATCAGGCCGGCGCGCGCGCCGGCTTCGATCGACATGTTGCACACCGTCATGCGTTCTTCCATCGACAAGGCTTCGACGGCTGCGCCACGATATTCGATGACGTAACCGGTGCCGCCGTCGACGCCGATGCTGCCGATGATGTGCAGGATCAGGTCTTTCGCTCCCACGCCCGCCGGCAGCTGCCCGTCGACATGGATCGCCAGGGTTTTCGGCTTGCGTTGCAGCAGGCACTGCGTCGCCATTACGTGGCCGACTTCCGTCGTGCCGATGCCGAAGGCCAGCGCGCCGAAAGCGCCGTGAGTGGAAGTGTGGCTGTCGCCACAGACGATGGTCATGCCCGGTTGCGTGGCGCCCAGTTCCGGGCCGATCACATGCACGATGCCGCGATCGCTGCTGTCCCAGCCATGCAGTTCCACGCCGAACTCACGGCAGTTGGTTTCCAGCTGCGCGACCTGGGCTTTCGCCTCGTCATTGGCGTAAGGGCGTTCGCCCTGCGCATTGGCCGGCAAGGTCGGCGTCGAATGATCGAGCGTGGCGAGCATGCGATCGGGGCGGCGCAGCTTCAGGCCACGATCGCGCAACTCGCTGAAAGCTTGCGGCGAGGTGACCTCGTGGACGAGGTGCAGGTCGATGTAGAGGACGGCTGGCGTGTCGTCGGTTTCGGCGGCGACGACGTGGGCGTCCCAGATCTTTTCGAACAGCGTGCGGGGGGTCATGCGGTGGCTCCGATCGAAGCGGTTTGTGCGATGGCGCGGCCGTGGAAGGTCGAGGCGCCCTGGTTCTCACCCGCGTCGATGGCGCTGAGCCAGCCCCAGCGATCGTCGGTGCGTCCGTCGAACAAGCCAAAGAAGGCGTCCTGCAGGGCGCGCGTGACCGGACCGGGCTTGCCGCCGCCGACGGCCTTGCGATCGACCGAGCGCACCGGCGTGATCTCTGCGGCGGTGCCGGTCATGAAAACTTCGTCAGCGGTATAGAGCGCTTCGCGCGGCAGATCGCGTTCCTCGACCTTGATGCCGAGATCGTCTGCCAGCGTCATCACGGTGTCGCGGGTGATGCCGGCAAGGATGCCCGCGCTGGTGGGCGGTGTTAGCAACTTGCCTTGCTTGACGATGAAGACATTCTCACCAGCACCTTCGCTCAGCAGTCCGTTATGGCCGAGCGCGATGCCTTCGGCGTAACCGCCGCGACGCGCTTCGAGGCCGATCAGCTGGCTGCTGAGATAATTGCCGCCCGCTTTGGCCCAGCTCGGCACGGTGTTCGGTGCGGGGCGTTGCCACGACGACACGCAGACGTCGGCGCCGTGCTCGCGTGCGTCGCCGTGATAGGCGCCCCACTCCAGCGCCATGATCGCGACGTCCACCGGATCGCCCGCCTTGGGCAGCACGCCCAGGCCGCCGGCGCCGCGGAACACGATGGGGCGCACATAGGCCGAGCCCATGCGATTGGCACGGATCACGTCGAGGCAGGCGGCGTTGATCTCATCTTCGGTGTAGCCGATGTCGATTTCGTACACGCGCGCGGATTCGAACAGGCGGCGCGTGTGGTCGGCGAGGCGAAAATAGGCGGGGCCTTGCGGCGTCGCGTACACGCGCTCGCCTTCGAAGACCGAGGAACCGTAATGCAGCGCATGCGTGCTGACGTGGACGGTGGCTTCGGTCCAGGGTTTGATGTGGCCGTTGTGCCACAGGAAGGGCGTAGTCATGCGGCGGCTCCTTGCGAGACGGACGCCGAAGGCGCCAGTCGTTCAATGCGATTGACGATGCCCAGCGCGGCGAGTGCGGTGGCTTCGACGATGTCGGTGCTGACGCCGTGGCCGCTCCAGTCGCGCTTGGCGTGACGAGCGGTGAGCGCGGCCTGGCCTTGCGCATCCCCGCCTTCGCTGACGGCGCGGATGTGGAACTCGGTCAGCTCCAGCGAGGTGCCGGTGGCGCGTTCCATGGCGCGCAACACGGCATCGACCGGGCCATCGCCAATCGCCGCTTCGCCAATCTCGCGGCCATCGTCATGCACCATTTTCACCGTGGCCGACGCGCTGCCGCCCCAGTGCGAATTGGCGTGCAGTTGCACGATGTGCCATGGGCCGGCGGCTTCCGGATCCTGGCCCAGCGCGATGGCTTCGAGGTCTTCGTCGTGGATCTCGCGCTTCTTGTCGGCCAGTGCCTTGAAGCGCGCGAAGATGTCGTCCATCGCGGCATCTTCGGGCTGGTGGCCCAGGGCCTGCAGGCGCTGACGCAAGGCGTGGCGGCCGGAATGCTTGCCCAGCACCAGGCGCGTTTCGCCAATGCCCACGTCCTGCGGATGCATGATTTCGTAGGTGCCGCGGTGCTTGAGCATGCCGTGCTGGTGGATGCCCGACTCGTGCGCGAAGGCGTTGTCGCCTACGATGGCCTTGTTGCGTGGCACGGCCTGGCCGGTGAGTTGGGTCAGCAGGCGCGAGGCCGGATACAGCTTGCGCGAGTCGATGCGCGTGCCGGTCTGGAAGTACGGCTCACGCACGCGCAATGCCATGACGATTTCTTCCAGTGATGCGTTGCCCGCGCGCTCACCGATGCCGTTGATGGTGCATTCCACCTGGCGCGCCCCTGCTTTCACCGCGGCCAGGCTGTTGGCGACCGCCATGCCTAAGTCATCGTGGCAATGCGTGGAGAAGATCACGCGCTCGGCGCCCTTCACGTGCTGGCGCAGATAGGCGAAGAGCTGCTCCATTTCCGCTGGCGTGGTGTAGCCGACGGTGTCCGGTGCATTCAGCGTGGTGGCACCGGCGGCAACCGCAGCGCTGAACACCTCCGCGAGAAATTCCGGCTCGGTGCGCAGCGCGTCTTCGGCGGAAAATTCGACTTCGTGGCAAAGGCCGCGTGCACGTTCGACGGCGGCGACGGCGGTGTCCAGCACCTGGGCCTTGCTCATGCCCAGCTTGTGTTCGCGATGCAGCGGGCTGGTGGACAGGAACACGTGGATGCGCGAATGGCGGGCCCGCTCCAGTGCGCGCCCGGCGGTTTCGATATCGCCTTGCTGGCAGCGGGCGAGTGCGCACACGGTGGGGACGGTGAGCGTGCGCGCAATCTCGGCCACTGCAGCAAAGTCATCCGGCGATGCCTGCGGAAAACCCGCCTCCAGCACGTCGACGCCCAGCGCCTCGAGCATGTGGGCCATGCGCAGTTTGGCGCGTCGGTCCATGGCGAAGCCCGGTGCCTGTTCGCCATCGCGAAGCGTGGTGTCGAAGATGCGTACGCGATCTTCGCTGGAGTTATCGCTGCCGTGCTGTTCCGGGTTTTTCATGTTCGGCTCCGCGGGTGCGTTGCCGAGGGCATAAAAAAACCCCGCATCCTGTTCGGTGCGGGGTTCTTTGGTCGTATTCAGGTGATTTTTGCTTTACCTGGACACACGCCCTCAGCCCGCACCTCCGTTGGTAATAAGGAGTACGAGTACAAGGGCAAGAAGGAGGTTGTTGCGAAGTCGCAGCAGGCCGCGATTCGACGGCGGTCGAATCTTTTCGGTGGTGCTGAAGTGGTTGGTGCGCTGCGACATGCAACCGACCCTAAAGGCTCCCCGAGTGGCGTGTCAACAGTTTCTTGTGAAATTATGAGAAAAAGTTTTGGCCGATCACATTTGGACGTCCAGATGGCTGAATGCGTCGACGTCAAAGCAGGCACCTCTTCGCGCGCGCGTACGCGAGGGCGCGCGAAGAGGGCTTAGAACCTTTTGTGCATGAAGAATGTTTCACGGGCCATGGACCCTGCCAGAAGCCCATAATTGAGCGTTTTCAACGCTCTGGAGGCCCCCGATGGACAAGCTCGACCCCCGCTCGACCGCCCTGGTGCTGATCGATCTGCAGATGGGCATCACTGCGTACGCCGGTGGCCCGCACACCGCGCAGGAAGTCTTCCAGCGTGCCGGCAAGCTCGCCGCGCGCTTTCGCGAAGTAGGCGCACCGGTGATTCTGGTCCGGGTCGGCTACGCCCAGGATTTCGCTGATGCGCTGCGGCAACCGGTCGACCGCCCCACTCAGTTCCCCGCCGGCGGCCTGCCGCCGCAGTGGTGGGACTTCCCGCCCGAGCTCGGCGTGGCCGAATCGGACATCCAGGTGATCAAGCACCAGTGGGGCGCGTTCTACGGCACCGAGCTGGAGCTGCAGCTGCGTCGTCGTGGCGTGCGCACCCTCGTGATGGGCGGCGTGTCGACCAACATCGGCGTCGAGTCGACCGCGCGCACGGCCTGGGAGATGGGCTTCGAGCAGGTGCTGGTGGAGGACGCCATGAGCGCCGCCAACGCCGAACAACACCAGTTCGCGGTCGACCATATTTTCCCGCGCATCAGCCGGGTGCGGAGCACCGCCCAGGTGCTTGAAGCCCTGGCCTAACTCGCCCAGGCGCTTTCGCGGTGCTCGCCCCCGGCCACTTCGCCGGTCAGCAGCCAGCGCCGCAATGCCTCGTCCGTGGCCTCGATCGGTTCGGCAAACGCCGACCGGTCGAGCATGCGGGCCAGTGCAGCCGGAACCGGCACGGCCTGTCCGATCAGTGGCTCGATCACGGTTTCAAACTTGGCCGGATGCGCCGTGGACACCACGGCCCATCCGTCCGCCCCGTCCGGCAACTGGTCCAGCCGGTGCATGGCGGTGGCCGTGTGCGGGCAGAATATCTCGCCGTGCATGTGTGCGTGATGGCGAACCGTGGCGCGAATCGTCGGGTCGTCGACGCTGTGCGCCGTCGTCGCCTGGCGAAGCTCCTCATCGTGCGGGAAGGTCCAGTGCAGCCGCTCGAAGTTGCTCGGGGCGCCCACGTCCATGGCATTGGCCAGGGTCGCGATGGCGGCACGAGGGGTGTACGTCCCGCCGTCGAAATAGTCGGGCAGCGTGGGGTTGGCATTACAGGCGAGCTCAACTTGGCCGATCGGCAAACCCATCTCGCGAGCCCAGAGCGCGGCCAGCGCATTGCCCAGGTTCCCCGTCGGGACGATGAAATTCAGCGGCTTGCCGTGCTCGCGTTCCCACGCCAGCGACGCATGCGCGTAGTACGACATTTGCGGAAGAAGACGACCCAGACTGATGCTGTTAGCCGACGATAGCGGACGTTGCGCCTGGAGCGCCGCGTCGTTGAGCGCCGCCTTGACCATGCGCTGGCAGTCGTCGAAACGACCGGCCACGCGCAGGGCGTGCACGTTCTCTCCGAAGCAACCGAGCTGGTGTGCCTGGCGGGGTGACACCAACCCATCGGGGTACAGGATCACCACCTGCACGCCCGGCTGGCGATGGAACGCGGCCGCCACGGCGGCACCGGTATCGCCCGAGGTGGCGACAAGAATGGTCAGCGGTCGCGCGTGGTCCTTGCGCAGATGCCGGAAGCAGCTGGCGAGAAAGCGGGCGCCGAAGTCCTTGAACGCAGCACTGGGGCCGTGGAACAGCTCCAGCATGCTCGCGCCCGGATGCTGCGGCAGCGCGCGCAACGGGGCTTCGAAATCGAAGGCTTCGCGGCAGATCGACGGCAGCGCCTCGGCCAGCGCATGCCCGCGGAAGAACGGTTTCAGCAGGCGCTCGGCGGTATCGGCGAGGCGCGCGTCCAAAGCGAAGTCAGCCTTGGCAAGCCGCGGCAGTGCCTCGGGAACGTACAGGCCGCCGTCGGGCGCCAGGCCCGCGGTAATGACTTCCTCGATGCTCGCGCCGTGCCGTGCACCGCGCGTGCTGTGGTAAAGCAGGGGCTCGCTCATGCGAGGGTCTCCGAGGGCAGCAGGGCAGCTGCCGGTCCATGGATCGGGGACACGAGCGTATCGCTGTCCAGCCCGGCGTCGCTGAAGGCCGAGGCCATCGCAGAGGCGGCGGCCATGGCTGCTTCACGATCCTCGAACCAGCCGAACACGCTGGGGCCGGCACCCGAAATGCTCGCGCCGAGCGCGTGATGATCCATGGCCGCCTGCTTCACGCGCGTGAAGCCCGGAATCAAGGGTGCGCGGCGGGGTTCCACCAGCACGTCGTCGAGCCCTTCGCGCACGAGGCCGGCGTCACCGCGGAAGCATCCGGCAAGCACCAGCGCGAGATTCGCACTCTGCGCCACGAACTCGCCCAGGCGGTAATCGCCGGCGAGGGCTTCGCGCGCCTTGCGCGTCTCCAGCACCATGTGCGGGTGGACCAGGGCGCAGTGCCACGACGCCGGCACCGGCACGCGCACCAGCCGGTCGCGCGTGGCCAGCACGAGACCGCCGAGCAGCATCGGACCCACGTTGTCGCCATGACGGCCGCCGCTGGCGACGGCTTCGCCTTCCAGCGCGAAGTCGTAAAGCGATTCGGGATTCAGCGGTCGATCGAGCAGGGCATTGGCGGCCACCAGCGCGGCGACACAGGACGACGCCGATCCGCCCATGCCCGAACCCAGCGCAATGCCCTTGTGCAGTTCGAGCTCGAAACCGTGGCGGAGGCCCAGCGCCTTGCGCAGAGCCATCAGCGCCATGCCGGCGGTGTTGCGGGCCGGATCCAGCGGCAGCTCCTGCACACACCCGGTGATGGCCGCGATGCGCACAACCGGTTCGTCGATGCGCCGGACCTGCGCGCGATCACCGGCACCGGCCACGCTGTGCCCGAGAATGTCGAAACCCACGCCGACATTGCCCACGCTGGCGGGAGAAAGGGCTTCGGCGCTGAGGGCGCGTTGTGGAGCTTTGGGCATCGATTCCACCAGGGGAGCATTCAAAAGTCGGGCATTCATGCGCGCACCTCCAGCGACTCGGCGATGCGCAGCAGGTCGCCGAACACGCCGGCTGCCGTGACGTCGGGGCCGGCGCCGGGGCCCTGCACCAGCAGCGGATTATCGTGGTATCGGCGCGTGGTGAATTGCACCACGTTATCGGTCAGGCGCGTGTGCGCGAAAGGGTGGGACGCGGGCAGGATGGCCAGTTGTACGCGCGCCTTGCCGTGGCGGTCGAGGCTGGCGACATGGCGCAGCACGCCGCCTTCGGCACGTGCGCGGGCAAGCAGGCCGGCCATGGGCGAATCCAGCTCATCCATGTACTGCATGAAATCTTCGGCTGAAAGCGCAGCCAGCGACGGCGGTACGAGGCTCTGCACTTCCACCTCGCCCAGCGACAAGGCCCAGCCCGCTTCGCGTGCGAGGATCACCAGCTTGCGCGCGACATCCATGCCCGACAAGTCATCGCGCGGATCGGGCTCGGTGTAGCCCAGCTCGTGCGCCTCGCGCACCAGCGCGGAAAACGGCTGGCTGCCGTCGAAGCGGTTGCACAGCCACGCCAGCGTGCCGGAGAACATGCCGTCGACGGCAAGCAATTCGTCGCCGGTATCGAGCAGGTCGCGCAGCGTCTGCACCACGGGCAGGCCGGCACACACCGTGGCTTCGTAGCGAAACCGGACGCCTTCGCAACACGCGGCGCGGATGGCTTCCCAGCGCTGCAGCGAGCCGCTGCCGGCAAGCTTGTTCGGGGTAACCACGTGCACGCCCATGGCCAGCCATTCGGCGTAATGGGAGGCCACGTCGTCGTTGGCGCTGCAGTCGATCAGCAGGGCATGGCGGTCCTGTCCGAGCACGTGCTCGGCGAATTGCGCCAGGTCGGTGGGACGCCAGATCTGCGCGCGATCGCAGCGGTAATTCAGATCAGGATCGTCGCAATCGAGCCACATGCGCTTGCTGGCGGCGACGCCGCACACCTTCAGTTCCAGCCCGGCGGTGGCCAGGCGTGTCTGCGCCGCACGCAGTTGAGTGAGCAGGGCGCTGCCGACGCGACCAGGGCCAATCAGACCCACGGCCAGCGTACGGCGGCGGGAAGTGGACATCGGCAGCGCCCGGGCATGCAGGGGATGTTTGGGGTGTTCGAGTTGTGGGGCGATAGCGTTCACGGTGGTCTCCGGATGGGACCCCGTCTCGCTGGCGGTTCGGTGTGTGCCGGCCCGCCTCATCGAGGGCGGGGCCGTGGCGTGTGTGATTACTCGCGCGCGGACACCCACCCGTAGCCGGTGGTACCGGTACCGGTGGTAATCGTCGTGGCGGAGTGGGACATGGCGCCGAGGCGCGCCAGCTCACGCCCGGTGATGACCGGGTTCGAAAGCATGGCGGTGAGCGGGCTCAGGGGCGACATGGTCTTGAACATACGAGCGTTGATGCGGTGCGTCAACAGGTACAGGTGAAACGGTTAACGGAGGAACGGTGAACGGAGAAGGGTAGAAGCGGCTCAGGTCGGGGGAGGCTCGCTTTTACCCTTTACCGTTGACAGTTCACCGTTTACCGCAGCTCCAAGGCATACGTGGCGGTGCCGTCGCCGTGGTCCTTGAGCTGCCTCACGTTCTTTACGCCAGCGGCTGCGCCCACCGCCTGCTTCCCCGCAGCCCCCTTGAACACCACCAGCCCCTTCGTCTTCACCGGCGCGAAATGCCAGGAAGCGGCGGGCAGGTTTTTCGTGGTGAGTTCCTTGTTGAACTCGATCCACTTGGCCAGGATCTCGCGGGTGCCGTCCGGCGCAGCGAGCACCACGTTGCTGCCGTCCAGGCCCGGGAAGTTGCCGCCGCCGCTCGCGCGATAGTTGTTGGTGACGATGATGAAGGGCTGTTTCGGATCGACCGGCTTGCCTTTCCAGCGCAGCGAGGTGATGCGCTCGCCGACCGGCTTGGTCACATCGATGACGTAGTCGATGTCGCCCTGCAGCTGGTCGAAGTTGTAGCCGGGCATGCGGTCGTTGATGAGCTGCTGTTCATCCGTGCGCGAAGGGTCGATCTGGTTGAAGCGTTCGGCGGATTTTTCCAGCCACGCCTTCATGCCGGCGCCGTCGGTTTTCACGGCGGCGAGGGTGTTCGGATAGAAGTACAAGTCGGCGGCGCTGCGCAGGCTGAGCGGGCCGGCCGGCACGTCGGTGTAGTCATCCGGGCCGCCGAAACCGGTGCGGAAGGCCGCGGCGGCGGACACTACCGGCACGTTGGCCAGTTCCGGATGCAGGCGGGGCAGTTCTTCCTGCACGTAGGCGCGCTGGGCGGCGTTCACCGCGGCCAGTGCCGTCATGTTGCCTTCGTCGGTGAAGTAGCTGGTCATGTGCACGCGGCTCTCGCCGATCGGCGTGTTCACATGCGCCAGCGCGGCCTGGTGCGCCTTGGCGACCAGCGGGGCGATGGACTTGTCCGGCTCGACGCACTGGTTCTTCTGCGGGCAGATCGGGCGCACTTCGCTGTGCGTATCGGACTTGTCGATCACCCACTTGTCGCCCTTGCGGGCCAGCGCCAGCTTGATGACGCCCAGGTCCTTGCCGAAGAAGCCGGCCATGACGGCGGGCGTGCCGCGCACGAAACCGCGGTCGGCGTCGACGTCCTTCATGCCCTTGTAGCGCGGCCCCGGGAACTCGGTGTGCGAATGGCCGAGCAGCAGCACGTCGATGCCCGGCACGCCGGCGAGGTACCAGCCGCCGTTCTCCATGTCCTGGTTGTACGGGTTGGTGTTGAGGCCGCCGTGCAGGACGGCGACGATCAGGTCAGGGTGCTGGGCCTGAAGCTCCGGCAGGTACTTCTTCGCCGCTTCCATTACCCCCATCACGGTGACCTTGCCCTGCAGGTTCTGCTTGTCCCACTCCAGGATCGGCGGCGGGGTGAAGCCGATGATGCCGACCTTGAGCGGCACGCTCATCTTGCTGCCGTCGGGGGTGTAGGCGTCGATGTTCTTTTCGACCACGGCCCAGGGCTTGAAGATCGGCGCGCCGTCGCGGGCGCTGAACACGTTCGCCAGCACCAGCGGGAAATGCGGGCCGGCGCACTTCTCGGTGCGGCCGCCATCCACGTTCATGGGGGTGCCGGTGACCTGTGACAGGAAGGACAGGCCGTAGTTGAATTCGTGGTTGCCGGCGGTGCCGCCGTCGTAGCCGACCGCGTTCATGGCCTTGTAGATCGCCAGTTCCTCGTCGCAGCCGATCGGCTTCACCTGGGCCTGGTAGTCGGCCAGAACCGTGCCCTGAATGGTGTCGCCGCTGTCGAACAGGAAGGTATTGGGAAATTCCTGGCGGGCCTGGCGGATCAGGGTGGCGGTGCGCTCGTAGCCCACCGTCGGGTCCGCCTTGAGCTTGTAATAGTCGTAGCTCAGGACGTTGGCATGGACGTCGGTCGTTTCCAGGATTGCCACGTCGGCGCGGGCGCCTTCCGGGAGCTTGCCGGGCTTGAACGTCTGGCTGGCGCACCCGGCCAGCAGAGCGGCGGTCAGGGCGGCAAGAGGGAGCAGGCGAGGGGTCATGGAAGCGTCTCTGGAGCAGTTTGACCGGGCAACCTAGCAGATTGTGATGACCAAACGGGGCGCCCGGCGGGCAAACGGCGGCTGAATCCTGATGGGGCGGGCGTTTGACCGTTACCTCCGGTTCTGTCTGTTACGGTTTGCAGACCGTAAAATTGCGCCCGAATGACAGACTGGCCGGACAGGGGGCCTCGCGCAACATGCAACGAAACAAGTTTCGCTTCACGCGGAACAGCGCGGCGTGGCTGTGCGCAACGCTCTTTTTCGCCGGATGCGTCCGCGCCACGGCTGGCCAGGAGCCGGTATTCCAGCAGCAGGCCTTCATCCTGGCCCTGATGCTGTGCGCCTTCGGCGTGCTGCTGTTCGCCTTTGCCCGCATCGCCACGGCCCTGGTGGTCAGCGGCGGCCTGTTCCTGGCGCTGAGCTTCATGTCGGTGATGAAGCTGCGCTACCTCGACTCGCCGCTGATGCCGTCGGACTTCGTCTACTACCTGCGCTCAAGCCTGGTCGAGACGCTGGCGCACTATCCGCACCTGTTCGAGCTGACCCTGGGCATCGTCATCCTGGTGCCGCTGATGCTGTGGCTGGTCTGGCGCGGTGACCGCCGCATCCTGGCCGGCCATCCGCGCGGCAAATCATGGCTGATGCGCCTGGGCGGGATGGCCGTCTGCGCGCTGGCGTTCTGGGCGTGCCTGCTGCCCGTGGGCCCGTTCTCCAGCGTCCACGCCAAGGACGTGTGGGACAAGCTGTCCGACGACGCCCAGCTGACCAACTTCTTCGTCAATTTCCGCGACTCGGACATCGTGCTGCCGCCGATGACCTCCGATGCCATGGCCGAACAGGAATGGAGCGCGACGGCACAGGGCTTGCCTGGTGCCGCGGCCAGCACGGCCTACCCCGACATCATCCAGGTGCTGGAAGAAAGCACCTTCGATCCGTCCAACTACGTCCAGTGCAACATCCCGCAGTGCCGCGTGCAGATGTTCAAGGCCGACAAGTACACCGTGTCGACCGGACCGATGCGCGTGCACACGTTCGGCGGCGGTACCTGGGTGAGCGAATTCGCCGCGCTCACCGGCATGCCGCAGGACATCTTCGGCACCGGCGGCATGTACGCGCCCTACGTGCTGGCGCCGCACGTGCGCGATGCGCTGCCGCAGCAGCTGCAGCGCCTGGGTTACCTCACGGTCGCGATCTATCCCACCAACGGCGCGTTCCTCAACGGTCGCAACGCCTACAAGGCCTACGGCTTTGATCAGTTCTACGATGCCAAGGAACTGGGCCTGGAGGAATGGGAAGAAACCGACACGCAGATGTTCGACGCCGCGCGCCGCATCTATGACAAGGTGAAGAAGCCCGGCCAGCCAGTCTTCATGATGATCCTCACGCTCGCGCAGCATGGCCCGCACGACACCGACCCGCTGTCCTCGCTGCCGGCGCCGTTCAACCGTGGCTTGCTGAAAGACCTGCCGGCCAAGCCCGCGCTGAACTTCAATACGTACCTCTCGAACCTGCACAACTCCGACGTGGCGATGGGCGAGCTGGAAAAGCACTTCCTGGATCGTCCGGAGCCGACCGTCATCGTGCACTTCGGTGATCACCAGCCGAGCTTCGGCGGCCTGATCCGCGACATGCCGCGCACGCTGCCGCCGGCGCTGGTGCCGTACAAGCACTACCTCACGTACTACATGATCAAGAGCAACGTGAAAGACCGGCGCATGCCGAGCTATCCGATGCTCGACATCGCGCACCTTCCGAACATGGTGCTGCAGTCGGCCGGCCTGCCGATGGACCCGTATTTTTCGGCGGCGATGGAACTGCGCACGCGCTGCCATGGCCTGTACAGCGATTGCATCGACCAGGACCTGGTGAAGTCCTATCACGCCTGGACGTTCAATCATCTGCACGTGTACGACCCTTGATCGTCGTGCACCGGGGGAAGGGGATATGAAAGTAGTTTGCGGTATTTGCGCCAAGGGCATAGAGAAGACGCAGGACGACCCGCTGAAGGTCAGCCTGCGACCCGAAGGCAAGGGCTGGGTTGGCGAGACCACCGTGCAGCATTTCCACGTGCACACGCAGTGCCTGCGCAAGGTCATCGATCCGGCGCTTCCCCTGCTCTGCGACTGAGCGCTTTTCACTCCTTCACGACGCTCACCCGGTAGGGTGTCGCCTGCCGATCATTGGGGATCGAAGGGGGCGCGTGAACACCAGGCTGTTGCGATTCCTGCAGTCACTGTCCGGGTTCGGCCTGTTGCTGGCCGCGCTGATGTTCGCCGCATCGTTCACGCCGTCGCTGGTGCCGCGCGCCTGGTGGGCGCAGGGACTGGTCAGCGCCTCGTGCGCCATCGCGGGTTACCTGCTTGGCAACCTGGTCCGATGGATCTGGAACTTCCTGGAGTTGCCGTGGTGGCGTGGCCATCTCGCCAGGGCGCTGTGGCTGGTGGGCACCGTGGTATGCATCGCGCTGGTGATGCTGGCGCTGTGGCAGGCAGCGGCCTGGCAGGATTCGATCCGGCTGCGCATGGGGATGGAATCCGAGTCGCGCTTCTTCGCGCCCATGGCCTGCCTGCTGGCCGTGGTGCTTTTCGTGATCCTGCTTATGCTGGGGCGCTTGTTCGCCTTCGTGCTGCGCTGGGTCGACCTGCGCACGCGGCGGTTCCTGCCGCGTCGCGTGGCGCTGCTGCTGAGCATTGCCTTGACGCTGGCGCTGTTCTGGTCGATCGGCAATGGCGTGTTCTTCCGACTGTGGCTAAAGGCGGCTGACTCGTCCTATCGCCAGTACGACGAGCTCGTTGACGAGCACACCTTGCTGGCCGCCTTGCCCGAGCGCACGCGCGGGTACCTGACCGCGACGCAATGGAAAGACATCGGCCGTCGCGGACGTGACTTCCTGGCCACCGGACCGACGGCAGCACAGATCGCCGACTTTTACGGCGCAGATGCCAAGGCGCCCATCCGCGTCTACGTCGGCCTGCGTTCGGCGGAAACGGCCCGGGCGCGTGCCGCGCTCGCGCTTGATCAGCTCAAGCAGGCACATGCCTTCAATCGCGCGGCACTGATCGTGATGACGCCCACTGGCAGCGGGTGGATCGACCCCGGCGCGGTCGACAGCGTGGAGTACCTGATGCGCGGCGACGTCGCCAGCGTCACCGTGCAGTACTCCTACCTTTCCAGCCCCTTGTCGCTGCTGACGGAACCCGAATACGGCGCCGAGACCTCGCGCGAACTGTTCCGCGCGATCTATGGCTACTGGCATGAGCTGCCGCATGACCGACGCCCCCGGCTCTATCTGCATGGACTGAGCCTGGGCGCGATGAACTCCGAGCGCTCGACGGAATGGCTGACGTTGCTGGGCGATCCCTTCGATGGCGCGATGTGGAGCGGTCCGCCCTTCCCGAGTGAGTTGTGGCAGTGGTTCACCGCGCACCGTAACCCGGGCTCGCCCGCGTGGCTGCCGACCTATGGCGACGGCACTCTCGTGCGCTTTGTGGGGCAAGAGCCTCTGCGTGGCGAAAGCGCGGCAGGTCATGCGCGCATCGCGTACCTGCAATACGCCACGGATGCCATCGCCTTCTACAGTCATCGCTACTTCCTGCATCGCCCGGACTGGCTCGATGCACCACGCGGTCCCGAAGTGTCGCCCGCGATGCGCTGGTTCCCGCTGGTCACCGGTATCCAGCTTGTCTTCGACATGCCCGCTGCGATCAACTCGCCCGAAGGGCATGGACATGCCTACGCACCGGCCAGTTATGTCGATGCATGGGCGGTTCTGCTCGACCGACATGACGACTCGCCCGAAACCATCGCGCGCCTGAAGCGTCGATTGACGCAAGCCGCGGGCGATCACGCGCTGTAGCCGTCGTCGCTCCAGCTCGATCCGGTCGACGACTGATTCAGTGTCGCTCCGCCGATGCCTGGTCGAAGTAGGTCCAGGTGGCGCCGTCCGCATTGCGCAGTTGTTTGAGTTGCACCACGAAGCTGAAGTTCGTCGGCTTCGCCTTGCTGCCGTCGATGCGAACTGTTTCCAGTCCGCTGGCCACTTGCGTGGGGCGCAGAGCCGATGGCGTCGTCGTGTAGCTCTCTACCGGGCGGCCAAGTGCGCCGGTCAGTGATTCGTGCAGCACGCGACCCTGCGCCCTGGGCAGGGCGAGTCCGAGCAGGGCGGCGACGGTGGGGGCGACGTCGACGTTGCCGCTGGGCAGGGTGTCTTTGAAACCCGTGCGAAAACCCGGGCCGGCAGCCAGCAGCGTGTTGTGAACGTCGATCGGACTGAAGCTGCCATGCTCGCCGCGTTCGCTCGGAAGCTCCGGGAACACGGTCGAGTATTCCGTTCCGCGGAAGCCCTGGATGGCCGCATCCGCGTCCCAGGCGTAGCTGACGATGATGTCCGGGCCGCGGCCGGGATGCTCCAGATGCACTTGCTCGGCAGGCAGCGTACCCGGCAACGCGCCGTAACGCTTTGCCACGAAAACGGTGGCGACGTACTCGCGCGACTGCAGGAAGCGCACCGCGCGCTTGACCAGCTCGGCGTTGTGTTCCGGCTGGTAGAAGTATTCGGTGCCGCCATTGGGCGCGAGCACGAAGGCGTTCCTCGGGAGCTGTTCCGGTACCGGATAGGCCGGCCACGTGTACGGGCCCGGCTTGCCGCAGATGCGGCCGTCGTCGTCATAGCGGGTTGGCATCAGTTGCGAACCATCGGCGCGAAGGCCGCTCATCACCGGCGCATAGACGCAGCCCTGGCCGTCGAACGCGATGAGCCCGTCGCGCGTCATCTCATGCGCCATGCGCACGCCGCCGGAGACGGAGTAGCCCCAGTCATTGTCGATGCCGGTGACCCGACCGTCGTTGATCTGGCGAAGCGGAAACAGTTCGCGTGGACCGGCAATGTTGCTGTGGCCGTGGTCGGACACCACGATGATGTTGGTGTCCTCGGCCATCCCCAGCTCCTTCAGCTTGGCTTCGAGCTGACCGAGCAGGGCGTCCTGCGCCTGCAGGGCGAGGTGGAACTCGGGCGAGCCGACCCCGTAGATGTGCTGCGTGGTATCGGGATTGCGCAGCCACACGACGCTCAAATCAGGACGATGGCGCGGCAGAATTTCTTCGAGGTAGGCCTTCATCATCCAGGCGTTGGCGGCGGTCGGCGGCGTGTCCGCACCGGCGGTGGCATCGCTGGTGGCGTTGTCCTTGAGCAACGCCGGCTTGGGCCGATCAGTGGGGCCGCCGTTGTCTTCGCGCAGTGCGAGCACGCCTTCGGTGTAGACGTTTGGCGCGGTCCTGGGCAGCGGATAGCCGGCTTGCTGAAGCTCCTTCGCGAAGGACAGCGGCAGCACGATCTTCTCGTCCAGCAGCACGCCATCGCGATCGGGATTGGCGTCATTGCCTAGTTGGCGATTCTGCAGGAAAGCGGCGCCAGACTTGCCGACGGCCGCGGTCTTCAGTCCTGCACGCTGCGCCGCCATGAACAGCGTCGGCAGTTCCAGCAGTTCGCCGCTGGTGGCCTTGTCGAGCGCACGCAGCACCATGTCGTCTTCGGTGTAGACCGGATTGCGCAGCGAAATGTCGTCACCGCCGGTGCCGCGCGTCGACGGCGGTGTCTTCATGCCCGCCTGTGGCGTGGCCCAGAAGCGATTGCCATAAAAGCCCAGCGGACCGGGGAACGCGCCGGTGGCAAATGTCGAAGCGTTCGCCATGGTGAAGGTCGGGTACGTGGAGTGGTTGTCGTCGAACCAGGTCCCACGCTTCGCCAACGCCAGGAGGTTGGGCGTGTCTTCCGCGCTTACTGCGTCCGGTCGCATGCCGTCCCACACGAACACGATCACGCGCGGATGCGGAGCGGCGTGGGCCCCCAGCGGCGAGAGGGCCAGGAGCGCCAGGGCGAGGTAGCGAAGCAGCGGGCGAAGCATGCGCGGACCTTGGGGCGATGGCGAAGCCGTCCATGCTGGGCACGGCGTGTTGCAGTTTGGTGTCGGACACGCAGGACTACTTAGCCCCCTTAGGCAAATCTACGGTGGCGAAGCTTCCTGCGGTCGCTCACGCTTGGGTGGACCCCAGAGCGCCGGCCATGAACAAACCGTCCAACGAGCACGAGCACCTATGGCCCGGCAAGCGTCCGGTGGCCACGTTCGAGCACTGGATCCTTTCAGCCATCCAGATGCTGCTCATGCTGCTGGTGTTGATCGGCGTGCTGTCCCTGATCTATCTGCTGGGTCGTGCCGTGTGGGAACAGACCGGCACGATCCACGACGTACCCATGCTCCAGACGCGCCTGCAGAACGCCTTCTCGGGCGTGCTGCTGACGCTGATCGGCCTGGAACTGATCGAAACCGTGCGCGCGTATCTGCAAAGCCATTACGTGCGGCTGGAAGTGGTGGTGATCATCGCGCTGATCGCGTTGGGTCGTCACATTGTGGAGCTCAATCCGCATGAGCTGGATGGGCCCAGGCTGATCGGCCTGGGGGTGTTGGTGTTTTCGCTGGGGGTTTGCTACTTCGTGGTGCGGCTGACGTCGGACCGGCGGTCGAAGTTCTTCAGGGGGAGGGGCGGGAACGAAGACGTTTGAAAATGCGCTGCGTCACCGTCTTCGACATTCCTTGCTGCGTGTACCAACCGCAGCCCTGGCTAACACCGCGATCGCAGCGGCCCGTTCGCGGGATCGCACAGATGAGCGTGATCGCCCCTGGATGCCGGCTTTCGCCGGCATGACGACGTGAGAGGGTAGGGCGACAACCGTGTGAGGTCGTCACTGGGTGCCTGCCTGCGCAGGCATGACGGTGTTTTTGGGATGCGGTGTACAAACCGTGCGTGGTCGCCCATGGATTATTCGCTGCGCTCACCCCTTCGATGCCCACGTTCGATCGTTCTCCACCCCGCTTTCGGCGGTGGGGCGGATAGCAAGCAATCGGACGTTAGTTGGCCCCACCGGTGATGACTTGAGCCTGCGCATCCCGTGAGACACGCATCTAACGCGAGCGCACCCCCGCTCTCAGGCCATTTTCTTTGGGTTACTTTTATTTTGGGCCTCGGCCGGCGGCAGCCAGGTCGAAACGCCCGCTGCGTAAGCGGCCCGGTCGCGGTATCGCACAGATGAGCGTGGCCGCCCCTGGATGCCGGCTTTCGCCGGCATGACGACGTGAGAGTGTGAGGCGACAACCGTGTGTGGTCGCCACGTGCCCGCCAGCCACGGGACGGCAAGACCAAAGCGCGCGACCTCTACTCCCACCATCTTTGAATCGCCGCTAAGGACCTGCGTGACCCGGAGTAGAAGTGCCCACGATGTCCTGGCACACCTGTGATCCATATCCCCGGTCCGCACACTTGCGCCGGAATGACGACGGAGTACAGAAAGAGTTACACCCCGTACCGAACCCCACCCACCCACGTCTCCTGCACCACCAACCCGGCATCGAGCACCGCAAAATCCGCCCGCTGCCCGGCAACGATGCGTCCGTGCGACGACTCCAGCCCGATCCACGCGGCCGGATACGCACTGGCCATGCGCGATGCTTCGGCCAGCGTCACGCCCACATGGTCGACGAGATTGCGCACACCCGTCGCCATGTCCAGCGCGGAACCGGCCAACACGCCCGCATCACTCTGGCAGATGCCATCGCGCGCCGTGATGGTCTGGCCGTTCAGCACATACGTCGGGTTCTCCGACCCCACCGGCGGCATCGCGTCAGTCACCAGCACGCTCTTGCCCTGCGCCTTGGCCGCAATGGCAATACGCAGGCTGGCCGGATGCACATGGTGGAGATCGACGATCAGACCGCACCAGCTGTGCGGGTCGTCCATGGCGGCGCCGACCACGCCCGGGTCGCGTGAACCCAATGGCGTCATGGCGTTATAGAGGTGGGTGAAACCTCGTACGCCGGCATTCAGTGCCGAACGCGTCGTGTCGTAATCGGCCGCGGTATGTCCGGCAACCACGACGACGCCGGCTTCAGCCAGACGAGTGATGACCTCATGCGGCACACGCTCGGGCGCCAGCGTCAGCATCACCACGCCGCGATGTTTCGCGGCGAGTTCGGCAATGTCGTTGGCATCGGGCACGCGGAAGAGATCCGCGTTGTGGATGCCCTTGCGCGCCGTCGCCAGGAACGGTCCTTCGATATGGATGCCGAGGATGCCCGGCACGCCTTCGGCAATGGCCGCGTCCACAGCTTGCAGCGCCTTGTGCATCACATCGAACGTGTCGGTGATCAGCGTCGGCAGCATGCCCGTCGTGCCGAACTTGCGATGCGCGGCGGCAATGCCGCGCAAGGTGTCGACCGTCGGCGCATCGTTGAAAAGCAGCCCGCCACCGCCATTGACCTGCACGTCGATGAAGCCTGGCAACAGCAGGCGACCCTGGAGGTCGTGCGGCTTTGCCTGCGCGATGCGTTCGTCGCCGCGCGGCACGATGGCTTCAATGCGCTCGCCGCGAACCAGCACGACGAGATCGTCCTGCAGGCCGTGGTCGGCCATCACGCGGCCGTTGACGAGCGCCAGGAGGGGCTGGGCTGCTGTGTTCATCACATCGTCTCCGTCACCTTGCGCAGATGCGGCGGTACATCCGGATCGAAGCCACGCGACAGCGCGAGCGCGCTGGCCGCGCGATAGAAACTCTGCACCGCCAGCAGCGGCGTCACGATCGGCTCGATGCCCGAGGGCAGTGGCAGCACGCCTTCGCCTTCGATGCCCGGTGCGGCCACCCACACGTGCGCACCGCGTGCGCGGAACTCGCGTGCGACGGAAAGCGTGTTGTCCAGCGTGCCATCGTCCTGCGCGAAGAACAGCACCGGGAAGCCTTCGCCGACCAGCGCCATAGGGCCGTGCTTCACTTCCGCGGCACTGAATGCTTCCGCATGCAGGCCGCAGGTTTCCTTCAGCTTGAGCGCTGCTTCCAGCGCCGCGCCAAAACCGTAGCCACGACCCACCACGAAAAGATTGCTGGTCTGCTTCAGGCCTTCGCTCAGCGCGGACCAGTCGGCGTCCCAGCCGCGACGCAGATCGTCGGGAAGGCGGCGAACGGCCTCATGCAGCGCATCGTCGTTGCCCCAGTGGGCGGCCAGCTGCAGCGTCGCGGCCAGCGTGGCCAGATAGCTCTTGGTCGCTGCAACGCTGAGCTCAGGGCCCGCCTTCAGCGGAATGACGGTATGCGCCAGTTCCGCCAGCGGCGAATCCTCGACATTGACCATCGCCACGACCAGCGCACCAGCATCCTTCGCCGCTTGCGCGCTGCGCAGCAGGTCCGGGCTCTTGCCCGACTGCGAGATCGCGATAAACAGCGCGCCGTCCAGCTTGAGATCCGCATCGTAGATCGACGCGATCGACGGCGACGCCGACGCGGTGATCAGGCCAAGGCGCGTTTCGAAAACATACTTGGCGTAAGCCGCCGCATGATCGGAACTGCCGCGAGCGCAGGTGACGATGAAGCGCGGCGGGTGCGCGCGCAGGTGGGCGCCCAGGGCGCTCAACACGCCGACGTTGGCGGTGAGCTGGCGCTCGATGACCTCGGCGGCCTCCTGGGCCTCGCGGTACATCAGGGTGTCACTGGCTTGCTTCATGGTGGCGATCTCGATACAGGCGTGGCGCGACCGCGACGGATGGCCGTCGTCAGGTCTTGCGCGGGGAGTTGTTTTGCGGTGGAGCGGTGGAGCCGCGTACCACCAGCTCGGGGATGAAACATTCGTTGGCCAAAGCGTTCGCGCTTTCGCCGTTTTCGTTCTGCAGGTCCGCCATCAGATGCAATGCCGCATGGCGACCGATCTCGGACGTGGACTGGCGCGCCGTGGTCAGCGCGGGCCACGCCTGCTTGGAGAAGGGGCTGTCTTCGAAGCCGGCGATCGACAGATCCCACGGCACATCGAGGCCGCTGGAACGCGCGGCGGCAAGCACGCCCGCTGCGATTTCGTCGTTGCTGCCGAAGATGGCGGTCGGCGGGTCTTTCAGCGCGAGCAGTTTGCGCGCACCACGGAAGCCGTCGTCGAAGGCATAGCGGCCCTGCAGCACCAGCTTCTTGTCCTGCGCGATGCCGTAATCCTTCAACGCGTTCGCATAGCCCTGGTAACGTTCGGGGCTCGAACGATGGTGCGGTTCGCCCCACAGGAAGCCGATGCGGCGATGGCCCAGCTGGATCAGGTGTTCAGTGATCGCATAGGCGGCGCTGCGGTCGTCGACGTAGACGCAGGGCAGGCCGTCGTGGGGATCTTCGCGCGAAGAAATGATGCGCACGAACTTGATGTCGTGTTTCATCAACGTCTTCACCAGTTCCGCCTGTTCGGACATCGGCGGCGCCAGCACGAGGCCGGCCAGACGATTGCGCTCGACCAGGCTGACCAGTTCATCGGCCAGTCCCGCCGAGGTCGAATCGCAGGGGTGGATCTGCAGGCCGAAACCGCGCTCGCGGCACGCCGACAGAACGCCGTCCTGCATGCTGATGACGTAGTGCGCGTTGGGGTTGTCGTAGACCAGCCCGATCGCATAGGCATGCGTGGCGCGCAGGCCGCGTGCCGACGGATTGGGCTGGTAACCCAGCGCTTCGATCGCTCGCTCCACCTTTTCGCGGGTGTCGGTACGCACCGAGGCCTCGCGGTTGATGACACGCGAGACCGTTTTCAGCGAGACGCCGGACCATTTGGCGACGTCTTTGATGGTGGGGTTGCGCAACGCGGCTGACTCCGGGGAACGGGTGGGCATCGTAGCCCAGCCGCTCAAGGGGAAGGTTGCGGAACCATAAAGGCCTTATGGCTCCGCGGGGACGTTCAGTGCTCGGGGTGCTGACCCACCTTGTGACCGGCCACGCCGTAGTAAAGGATGTACAGGTAGCAGGGCACCATCAGCGCCATGAAGACCAGCTGGAAGTTGAAGTGCTCCTTGAGGTGCACGAACAGCTGCGGCACCAGCGCACCACCCACGATACCCATGATCAGCAGTGCGGAACCGGCCTCGGTATGGCGACCCAGGCCCTTGATCGCGAGCGGGAAAATCGCCGGCCACATCATGGCGTTGGCGAAGCCCAGCGCCGCGACGAAGGCGACCGAGGTGTAGCCGGTGGTGACGTAGGCGCCGATGGTGAAGGCGACGCCGAGGATGGCCGAGACGGCCAGGTAGCTCTGCTGGGAGATGACCTTCGGGATCAGGGCCAGGCCTGCCACGTAGCCGGCCAGCATGGCGAACAGCGTGTACGAGGTGAAATGCTTGGTGGCATCCAGCGGCAGGCCAAGGCCCTGGCCGTAGGTGCCAATGGCATCGCCAGCCATCACTTCAACGCCAACGTAGAGGAACAGGCACAGCACGCCCAGCCACAGGTGCGGGAAGCTGAAGATGCTGCCCTTGGTGTGGCCGATCTCATGCTCGCTGTTGGCGCCGGCAGGTTTGATTTCCGGCAGCGCCGAACGCACGACCCACACGGCAAGTGCAGCAAGCAGCGCGGCCATCACCATGTACGGCATGTGCACCTTGGCGGCGAAGGCAGTGAGCAGTGCTTCGCGCGCTTCCGCCGTCGGTGCGGCGCTGACTTTCTCGCCGAAGGTATCGATGCCCTGCAAAACCAGTGCGCCGAACGCATACGGCGCGAGTGCGCCCGCCACCTTGTTGCAGATGCCCATGAAGGCAATACGCTGCGCGGCGCTGTCGATCGGGCCAAGGATGCTGATATACGGGTTCGATGCCGTCTGCAGCAGCGAAAGACCCGCGCCGATCGTGAACAGCCCGAAGAGGCCGCCGTAGTAGATGCGCATCGTGATGAACTGGCCGAACAGCACCGCGCCGATGGCCATCACGAACAAGCCCAGCGCCATGCCCTTCTTCATGCCCGTGCGGCGCAGCACCCAGGACGAAGGTAGCGCCAGCACGAAGTAGGAAAGATAGAACGCCATCGGCACCAGGAAGGCGTTGACGTCATTGAGGTTGAAAGCGAGCTTGACGAAGGTGATCAGCGGGCCGTTGAGCCAGGTCACGAAGCCGAAGATGAAAAACAGCACGCCGATGATCAGCATCGGCAAAACGCTTGAATGTTGCTGCTCGCCGGCGGCAAGCGAAGTGGACGTCATGGACATAGGCTCCCCGTGGTGTCGCATCGGCCACGCACCGCACTCCGGTGGCGCCGCCCTCAAGGCAGGTTTTATCGGCGCTAACGTGCAACGTTGTCAATTGGCATGACGCACAGGACAAAAAGTCCCGGCCGGGTCAGTCCCGCCCCGGGGTGACCGATGGCCTAGTCATGATGCGGTGCCGCAAACGCCTGTCAGTACGGGCAAAAATCGTGCAAACCCTTATTCCCGCTGATTTCACGGGCTCTTAAGAAGAGCAGGTTCTTGCGACCGCCCCCGGACCTGTTGCGCTGCGAAATGAGATGTTACGAACTCGGAAAAAAGTCCTGTTGACAACGTTGTCATCCGTTACCAGACTCCGGCCGACATTGGGGTTGTTGACAGACACGTGACACCCGCATGACGGGTGTCCACACCGAGGGGAAGGACGTGGCGGAACTGGGCAACCAAGGCGGCGCGCTTAAGAGCACCCTTCCAGGGGCGCCCTTTCTTGCGGCCGACGTCGGCGGTACCCATGCCCGCATCGGCCTGGTCAGCGACCGTCCCGACGGGACGCGCCCGGTCACCGTTCTCCAGTACCACCGCTACGCCTGCGCCGAATGGCCCAGCCTCACCGCGGTGCTCAAGGATTTCGTCAGCCAGCTGGGTACCAGCGTGCACGTCGATCAGTGCGCGGTCGCCAGTGCGGGCTATGTCCTGGGCGATTCGATCGTCAACGACAACCTGCCGTGGCCGGTGTCCATCCGTGACATCCGCGACAGCCTGGGCATCAACCAGCTGGCGGTGATCAACGATTTCGAAGCGGTGGCCTACGCCACCCAGTTCCTGGCCAAGGCCGATACCACACCGGTGATCGAAGCCGAAGCGCCCGGTGGCGAAGGTCCGGTGCTGGTCATGGGGCCGGGCACGGGCCTGGGTTCGGCCGTGCTGTTGCCGGGCAAGCCGCACGCCTCGGTGCTCGCCACCGAAGCCGGCCAGATCGCACTTTCTCCCGGCAACGAGCGCGAGATCGAGATCCTTCGCCTGCTGGCCAAGGATCGTCCGTACGTGTCGTTCGAACACGCGCTGTCGGGGCCCGGCCTGCTCAACCTGTATCGCGCCATTTCCACGCTGCGCGGCACGGCGGCAAGCAAGACACGTCCAAGCGACGTGACGCGCGCTGCGCTCGACTACAGCGACGAAGCGGCGGTGGAAGCACTGGAAGTTTTCTGCGGCCTGCTGGGCAGCTTCGTGGGTGATCTCACGCTGCTGTATGGCGCACGCGGTGGCGTGTTCCTCGCCGGCGGCATCCTGCCGCAGATTCGTGAAGTGTTGCTGGCCAGCACGTTCCGGCAGCGCTTCTTCAACAAGGGCGTGATGCGCCCTTTCTTGCAGCAGGTTTCAGTTCGCTTGATGGACCACGGGCAACTCGGGGTGATCGGTGCCGCCGGCCTTTACCTGGATGGCCGACCCCACTCCGCGCAGGAAATCGCAGGACAGTAATACCCAAGCAGTCGACACATCGGAACGGGCGAAGAGCCTGAGTGCAGCAACTCCACCGCGGACGGCGCGCCGAGTCATCCGCAACAACGTTTTTCCTTTGAGGGGAGGACAATCATGTCACATCGCAAGAAGCTACTCGCCATCAGTATCGTGGCCAGTCTGTGTATCTCCGGCGCGGCCTTCGCCCAGGACAGCACGCAGACCACCCAGCAGCAGGGCAACCAGAAGCCTGCCAAGAACCCCAACCAGGCCGGTGGCGATAAGCAGACCACCGACCTGCAGGGCGTGACCGTCACCGGCATCCGCGCCAGCCTCCAGCAGTCGCTGGACACCAAGCGCAACGCTGACGCCGTCGTCGAAGCGGTTACCGCCGAAGACATCGGCAAGTTCCCGAACACCAACGTCGCCGAAGCGATGGCGCTGATTCCGGGCGTCACCATCGACCGTCAGTTCGGCCAGGGCGATCGCGTCAGCATCGACGGCACCGATCCCAGCCTCAACCTGACGTTCCTCAATGGCCAGCCGGTCGCACAGACGCCGTGGCAGTACGGCGCCCAGCCGAACCGCGGCTTTGACTACACCATGCTCGCTCCCGAGCTGGTCGGTCGCCTTGAGATCTACAAGAGCCCCGAAGCCCGCCTGATCGAAGGCAGCCTGGGCGGTACCGTGCTGATGCACACCCTGCAGCCGCTGGACCTGCCGGCCAACACCATTCGTGGTTCGTTCGGCCTGAACTACAACGACCAGGCAAGTAAGCAGCGCCCGGCCGCGTCGGCTCTCTACAGCTGGCACAACGACGCCAAGACCTTCGGCATCATCGCCTCGCTCGGTCACTTCGAAGAGAAGATCGATCGCCAGGGCATCGAAATCTTCAACTACCACCCGGTCTCCGATTACGCCGGCAGCCCGGCGATCGCCGCCGGCATTGCCAACGGCACGCTGAGCCCGAATGCGCTGGTGCCGGATGAAATCAACTCCGCGTACTTCCAGCAGACGCGCAAGCGCGACACCGCGACACTGGGCATGCAGATCCATCCCACCAGCAATTGGGATATCGATTTCAACAGCCTGTACGTGCGCGAAAACTTCAACAACTGGAACCAGTCGCTGTATCCGTTCACCCATGCCACGGTGAACCAGATCACCAGCTTCAACCAGGGTAAGGGCGGCGCCAACGGCATCATCACGGGCGGCCACGTGTGCGGCAGCGTCGACGATCCGACCTGCCCGGACATCGCCCAGGGCACGTTCGATTCCAACGTCCGCAAGTCGATCGTCAAGACCACCGCGCTCGACCTCAAGAGCACCTATCGCGGTGACGGCTGGACCATTGGCGGCGCCATCGGTTACAGCAAGGCCGACAACAACGACATGTCGCAGGTCGCCATGGAGCCGGTGTACGGCGGTGGCTACACCTGGGATATCAACAAGGGCTTCAAGTTCGACAGCCCGAACCTGGCGCGCGATCCGGCCAACTGGCATATCGGTGACGTGGCGGGCCTCGGCGGCTGGCCGGGCAACTACGGCGTGTTCAACGCGAGCGCCAAGGACCAGTACGCCCAGCTCGACTTCACCAAGGACTTCGACAGCTTCTTCAACACCCTGCTCGTCGGCGCGCGCTACAGCAAGCACGATGAAAGCATGGTGCAGCATGTCTACGGTCCGAATGCACCGACCAACCTGGCCGCTCTCGGCACCTGGGGTTACACCGACACGCTCGGCGGCTTCGATGGCATGTGGTCCGATGCCGCCAGCCACGTCCAGCCGAACTCGAACGCCGAGTGGAACTGGGTGCGCAGCACCAACGGTGGCAATGACGATCCGGGCTCGTACCTCAACGGCACCTGGAAGATCACGGAAAAGACCACGGCTGCGTATGTGCAGCTCGACTTCGGCTCGGGTCCGTTCCGCGGCAACATCGGTGGCCGTTACGTCCACACGGTGACCGATGGTTCCGGCTACAACTTCAGCGGCGTACCGATCCTTCCGCCGCCGGCCGGCTGGTGGCAGACCGCCTCCAACACGCACAACGACTTCCTGCCGTCGTTGAACATGTCGTATGACGTCACCGATGAACTGGTACTGCGCGGCGCCGCCGCCAAGGTCATCGCCCGCGCGCCGTACAACATGCAGGTGAACAACCTGTTCCTCAACGACTCGGTGCTCACCGGCTCGGGCGGCAACCCGAATCTCGATCCGTACAAGTCGAACAACTTCTCGCTGGCGGCTGAGTGGTACTTCGCTCCGCAGTCGGTGCTGGCGTTGACCGGCTTCTACAAGGACATCGGCAGCTACATCTTCATCGACTCCGCCGTCGAGCAGCACTACAACTCGGCGCACGACAACGACCCGGCGACGTTTGCCCGTCTCGTCGCCAACGGCCAGTGCACGGCCAACGGCTTCTGCGGCTACAACATCAGCCGTCCGCGTGACGTCGGTGGCGGCAAGGTGAAGGGCGTGAGCCTGTCGTACCAGCAGCCGTTCGCCGATACCGGTTTCGGTGCAGTGGCCAACTACACCTACGCCGATGCGAAGCTCGACAGCGGCGGCGCCCTGCCGTACAGCTCGAAGAACTCGTACTCGCTGAGCCCGTACTACGAGAAGGGTCCGTTCAGCGCCCGCCTGACCTGGAACTGGCGTAGTGCCTACCTCGCCGGCGGTTACATCGCCGGTGCGCCGCCGGCCACCACGGGCACGTACAAGGACCTCGGTGCGTCGCTGGGCTACAAGCTCAATGACAACATCTCGTTCACGCTCGACGGCATGAACCTGACCAACACCACCTACGTCCAGTACCTGGGCACGAAGGACATGCCGCTCAACAAGTACACGACCGGTCGTCGTTACATGCTGACCGCGCATTTCAACCTCTGACGCTTTAACTGAAGCACGCCGCGGGCCGGGAAGGCCCGCGGACTCCCCAGCGGGCCCGATGATGGTTTGATCGGGCCCTTTTTTTTGGGTGAGCCATGGACCCGGGAGGCGCTATGGTGTCGCGGTGCCCCGGGCCGTAATGATGGAGAGATGAAGATGATCGTGAAGCAGGGAAGTCGTTGGTCAGTCGCTTTGCTGGCGCTGGCACTGTGCAGCATGACCGGCCTGGCCACCGCGGAAGACGCGACAAAGCCGCTGCCGTTGATGCCGATGCCGGCGAAGGTCGAGCGTTCGCAGGCGCAGGTGCTGTTTCCCGAAGGGACGGCGCTGCGCTTCGATGCCCAACAGGCCGGCGTCGCGAAGGTCGCAAAGCAGTTCGCCGATCGCCTTGCGAGCGAACGCGGCCTGCACGTGTCGGAATCGCCTTCGGGCGCAACGATTCAGTTCGCCATCGATCCCAAACTCAAGCTTGGCGACGAGGGCTATCGGCTGCTCGTTGACAAGGACGGCGCGAACGTCACCGCCGCGACGTCGCGCGGACTTTTCTACGGCAGCGTGACGCTGCTGCAGCTGATGACGCCCGATGATGGCGCACAGGGCGCGGTGAGCGTTCCAGGCGTGCGCATCGAGGATCGCCCGCGATTCCGATGGCGCGGCCTCATGATTGATTCGGTCCGCCATATGCAGACTATCGACGAAATGCACTCGATCATCGACCAGATGGCGATGCACAAGCTCAACACGCTGCACTGGCACCTGAGCGACGACCAGGGCTGGCGCATCGAAATCAAGCGCTATCCGAAGCTCACTGAGATCGGCGCCTGGCGCACGCCGCCGGATGCCGGCGAAGACGGTGCGCCCACGCGATACGGTGGTTTCTACACGCAGGACGAGATTCGCGCGATGGTCGCGTATGCGGCGGAGCGCAACATCACCATCGTTCCCGAGATCGACATGCCCGGCCATGCCCAGGCCGCCGTAGCGTCGTATCCGGAGCTGGGCGTCACCGGCAAGCAACCGCCGGTGTCCGTCGACTGGGGCGTCAACACGTATCTGTACAACGTCGACGACCACACCTTCACTTTCATCCAGAACGTGCTTGATGAAGTGATGGCGCTGTTTCCCTCGCGTTACATCCACCTCGGTGGCGATGAAGCGGTCAAGGATCAGTGGGAAGCGTCGCCCGCCGTGCAGGCGAAGATCAAATCGCTTGGCCTGAAAGACGAAGAAGCCCTGCAAGGCTGGTTCATGGCGCGTCTTGGCCGCTATCTTCAGTCGCATGGTCGTCGCATGATCGGCTGGGACGAAATCCTCGCTGGCAACGTGCCGGCCAGCGCCACGGTGATGTCGTGGCGTGGCCTCAAGGGCGCCGTAGAAGCGGCGCAGAAGGGGCACGACGTTGTGTCGTCGCCCGCGCCGGATCTCTATCTCGACCAGATGCAGAGCGATCGCGCGGATGAAACCACCGGGCGCATGCCGGTGCGCGACCTCTCGTCGATCTATCACTTCGATCCCGTGCCTTCCGAACTGACGCCGAAGCAGGCGGCACGCGTGATCGGCGCGCAGGCCAACGTCTGGGCCGAACACATGCCGACGGCAGCGCATCGCCAGCACGCGATCTTCCCGCGCCTGGATGCGCTGTCCGAGGTGTTGTGGTCACCCCCGGCGAAGCAGGACTGGAACGGTTTCCTGCAGCGCCTGCCCACACAGCTGGCGCGCTATCGCGCGGACGGCGTGAAGTACGCCGACAGCGCGTTCGCCGCGAACATCGTGCTCGATCGCAACGAGGCTATCGTCAGCGGCAAGGCAACGGTGAGCCTGAACAACCAGGCAAAGTTCGGTGAGCTGCACTACACGACGAACAACACCGCGCCAAAGCTGGATTCGCCGCGCTACGACCAGCCGTTTGAAGTAACCCTGCCGGCGATCGTGCGCGCGGTCGCGTTCGATGCCCAGGGCCAGCCGCTGGCGGGAGAACGTGCGCAGGCGATCGATATCGCTCATCTGGCCACGCGACTCAGCGGCGAGATGCCGAATTGCCCCGGGAACAACTTCCGCCTGCGCGTGCAGCCCACGCCCGATGCCACCAGTCTGTCGCCAACTTACGCGGTGAATCTGTTCGACAACTGCCAGATGTATCCGCAGGCGCGACTCGACGGCGTGCGCAGCATCCATGTCGATGCGGTGCGACTGGAGCGGAACTACTCGCTGGCGCATGAGCAGAAGCTGGTGGTGGAGCGTCCGGCGCAAACGGCCTTCGGCGAGCTCGTCATCCACAAGGACACCTGCGACGGCCCGGTGCTGGCGAGCATGCCTTTGCCCGATCCGAAGGCAAGCGGGCGCCGCATTCCGTTGACGGCCACGTTGCCGGCCACGACGGGCGTCCACGACCTGTGCCTGGCCTTTACCGGCCCCATCTCCGGTCCGCTATACGGCATCGCCCAGGTCAGCGTGATTCCGCAAGCTGCGAAGTAAAGCGCCCAGGGCCGTTGATCGCGGCGAATTTCATCGCTGCGATCAACCACCTGCGCGTTCATATTCCGCCTGAGAACCGTGTCGCGGGCGACTCGCGTCATGCGATCCCGCTATGATCCCCCGTTCACTGACACGAAGCTGACGAAAAGGGATCCGAAGGATGAGTCATTTGAAGGCGCTGACGCGTCAAGGACTTGCAGTGGCCACCGCCGCGCTGTTGAGCGCGTGCGCCAGCCAGGCGGTGACGCCCGCGACATCCGCGGCAAACCATGCGGCGATCGACGTGCCGCAGATCAAGCGCCCGGACGGCGAGACGCCGCAGTGGTGGTTCCGCAACGGCGCGGCGCAGGCAGCCAAGTCGGCCGCGCAGGCCAACACCCGGGGCCAGAAGGCGAAGAATGTTATCGTCTTCCTCGGCGACGGCATGAGCATTCCGACCATCGCCGCCTCGCACGTCTATGCCGGCCAGAAGCGCGGCGTGGATGGTGAAAGCTATCGCCTGAGCTTCGAGCAATTCCCCTTCAGTGCACTCAGCCGCACGTACGAAACCGACCAGCAGACGCCCGATTCCGCCGGCACCATGACCGCGATCATGAGCGGCGTGAAGACGCGAGGCGGCTTTATCGGCGTATCGCAGGTGCCGCGTCGACAGGATTGCGCGGCCACCCGCGGCCAGGAACTGGTCAGCACGCTGGAGCTGGCCGCTGCGGCGGGCATGAGTACCGGTGCGGTCACCACCACGCGCATCACGCATGCGACGCCGGCCGCCACGTATGGGCATCTTCCGGAGCGCAACTGGGAAGTCGACGCGGAACTCACGCCCGAAGCCAGGGCACAGGGTTGCAAGGATTTTGCCGCCCAGCTGGTGGACTTCCCCTCGGCGAACGGCCTGACGGTTGCCATGGGCGGTGGACGCACGGAGTTCATGCCCGCAGGCGCCGAAGATCCCGAGTACGCCAACAAGGTGGGCCAGCGCCTCGACGGTCGCGACCTGATCGGCGAATGGAAGGCCAAACACCCGGGTGGCGCCTATGTGTGGAACGCGCAGCAGCTGAAGTCGCTGGATCTGTCGCGCACCCCGCGCCTGCTGGGCCTGTTCGAACCGTCGCACATGAACTTCGAACACGAGCGCGCCAAAGACAAGGCCGGCGAGCCGAGCCTTGCGGAAATGACCACCGCCGCGATCGAAGTGCTCAAGCAGAATCCCAACGGCTTCTTCCTGATGGTCGAAGGCGGTCGCATCGATCACGCGCTGCATGCGGGTAACGCGTTCCGCGCGCTCGACGAAACCGACTCCCTGTCCGACGCCGTGGCTGCCGCGCTGGCGCATACCGATCCGGACAACACGCTGATCGTCGTCACCGCCGACCACGCCCACACGCTGACGTTTGCCGGTTACCCCAAGCGCGGCAACGGCATCCTCGACCTCGTGCGCGGCCACACCGACAGCTACGACGAAGAAGGCGGTGCCGGCATGGCGCGTGATGCCGCGGGCAAGCCCTACACGACGCTCGGCTTCGCCAATGGCCCGGGCTATACCGGCGCAAGCGATCGCCAGCCGGAAGGTCCAAAGAAGTATCCGCACAGCCCCGGCAGCTATTCGCACATCGAGAAGGGTCGTCCTGACCTGGCCAAGGTCAACACGCAGGACCCGAATTACATGCAGGAATCGATCGTCCCGCTCAAGGCCGAATCGCACGGTGGCGAAGACGTGGCGATCTTCGCCACGGGCCCCGGCGCTGCCGCTTTCCACGGTGAGATCGAGCAGAACGCCATCTATCACATCATCGTGCAGCACAGTCCTCTGTTGCGCGGCGAACTGTGCAAGCTCGGCAGCTGCAATTCCGAAGGCGTGCCGGTGGATCGTCCGACCTATCAGGCGTGGCTCGATCAGGTGAAAGCGAAGTAAGGCACATGGCGCGCGCGGGGCTGATGCACGTCAGCTCCGCGAAAGCGGTTCATTCACGCGTTTGTGTGATTGACATCGCATACGACATTCGCGCAACGCTAGTGTCAAAGAAGCGACACGTGATAACGCCACGATGGACGGATGACCGGCGCACGTCGGTGACACATCCCCCTTGGACTGGCACTCATGATGAACCGGAACATGCTCGTCGTGGCCATGGCCATGGCCATGGCCGCGGCGCTGGCCTCGCTTCCGCCGTTGGTCCTGGCGAACGATCTCTACACGCCGGTGGCCGATGCCAGCGCGAAGCCGGATGCGGCGAAGAACCTCGAAGGCGTCTCGGTAATTGGCCAGGGTGAAACGCGCCAGGTTCAGCGCGTGACCCCGGCCGATACGCTGGCGCTTCCGGCCGGCACGAGCATTCAGAAAGTCCTCAACCGCATGCCCGGCGTCGACGTGCAGTCGAACGACGCCTTTGGCGCCCCGCTCCAGGCCTTTGTCACGCTGGACGTGAAGTTCTGATCGCACGGGCAGGGCGGTCCACCGCCATGCCAAAACGAAGGAATCGCTCGGATGAAACCGCTAAGCTCTGTCGTCGTCCTCGCCCTGAGTCTGGCCCTGATGCCCAGTGCCTACGCCATGGAAAAACCCATCGCCGCCAAGGTGCTGGTCATCGGCCATCGCGGTGCCAGTGCGCTGCGGCCCGAACACACGCTGGCGTCGTATGCCAAGGCGATCAACGACGGCGCGGATTTCATCGAGCCGGACCTGGTCATGACGAAGGACGGTGTACCCGTCGCTCGCCATGAAAACGAGATCGGTGGCACGACCGACGTAGCGAGCCATCCGGAATTCGCCAGTCGCAAAACCACAAAAACCATCGATGGGCACGCGGTCACAGGCTGGTTCACCGAGGACTTCACGCTCGACGAGCTCAAGACCCTGCGCGCACGCGAGCGTCTCCCGGAGCTCAGGGGGACAAAGTACGACGGCCAGTTCCAGGTTCCGACGCTGGAGGAAATCATCGATTTCACTGCCGCTGAGTCGGCGGCGCGCGGCCGCACCATCGGTCTCATTCCGGAGATCAAGCACGGCACGTACTTCCAGGCACACGGGCTTGCCATGGAAGATCGCGTGCTGGCTATCCTCGACGCCCACGCTTACACGCGCAGCGCGCCGGTGGAAATCCAGTCCTTCGAAATCGCCAATCTGCGTTACCTGCGCGGCAAGCTTGGCAAGAGCCATCCCAACATCCGCCTGTTGCAGCTGTTGGACGATGGCAAGGAGCAGCCGTACGACGTCGTGGTGGCCAAGGGCAAGCTCACCTACGCCGACATGGTGAAGCCGGCTGGCCTGCGCGACATCGCCACGTATGCAGACGCCATCGGTCCCAACATCCGCGCCATCATTCCGCTGAAAGCCGATGGCGGCCTCGGGCAGCCGACGGCGCTCGTTCGCGATGCCCACGCAGCGAAGCTGGAACTGCATCCGTACACCTTCCGCCCGGAGAACTATTTCCAGGCGAAGAACTTTTGGAAGGGCAGCGATCCGAAGGCGTTCAATGAAGACGGTTCGGTTGCCGAAATCCGCGCCTATCTGGATGCCGGGATCGACGCGTTCTTCACGGATGATCCTGCGCTCGGCCGCAAAGCTGTCGACCAGCGCTGAGGTGTCGCATAGCTGATGTACCACTGTCACCGCGATGCAACTGCGCAGGCGTCCACTAGCGGCGCCTCCAGCCTGACGGTGATCCCATGCGATTCCTGCCCCGCTGTGCCGCTCTCGCCATGCTCGCGGTCGCTTCACTCGGCACCGCGCAGGCCGTGCCGGTCCTGCTGATTTCCATCGACGGCCTGCGGCCCGGCGATGTACTCGAAGCACGGCAACGCGGCATGCACTTGCCCAACCTGTCGCGTTTCGTGAAAGAAGGAAGCTATGCCGCCGGCGTGCAGGGCGTGCTCCCCACGCTTACCTATCCGAGCCACACCACGCTGATCACCGGTGTGTCGCCCAACGTGCATGGCATCGGCGGCAACTTCACCTTCGATCCCATCAACGAAAATCAGGAAGGCTGGGCGTGGTACGCGAGTGACATTCGCGTGCCAACGTTGTGGGATGCCGCGCATGCGGCGGGATTGACCACGGGCAACGTGCACTGGCCGGTGAGCGTCGGTGCGAATATCGACTGGAACCTCCCGCAGATCTGGCGTGCCGGCACGCCGGACGACCGCAAGCTCCTCGCCGCCCTGTCGACGCCCGGGTTGCTCGCGCCGATGGAACGCGAGCTCGGGCCCTATGCCGATGGCGTGGATGAAAGCATCGAAGCGGACGCCAATCGCGCCCGCTTCGCCGTTCGCCTGCTCGAAGAGCATCATCCGGATTTCATGACAACGTACTTCGCTTCGCTCGATCATCAGGAGCATGCGAATGGCCCTGACAGCGAGGCAGCACGCCGTACGCTGGAGCAACTCGATCGCCTGGTCGGCGAACTCGTGGAAGCGGCGCAGCGAGTGCACCCTGATGGTGTCGTCGCCGTGGTATCCGACCATGGCTTTCTCCCGGTCAAGCACGACGTCAACTTGTACGCGCCTTTCATCAAGGTCGGCCTCATCACCGTGAAGGACGGCCAGATCGCCGACTGGAAAGTGGTGCCGTGGAACGACGGCGGCAGTGCGGCGATCGTGCTGCGCGATCCCAGCGACGAAGCCGTGAAGGCGCGCGTGGGCGCCATCCTCGATGACATTCGAAACAACCCCGACTACGGTATTGCCCGCGTGCTCGACAAGGATGCGCTCGTGGCGAAGGGCGGTACGTCACAGGCAACGTGGTTCATTACGCTCAAGCCCGGCTACGAGGCCACGGGACGCATCAACGCACCCGTGCCCTCGGACAGCCCGGTTCATGGCATGCACGGATACGATCCCAGCGAACCGGCGATGCGTTCGGTCTTCATGATGCTGGGCAAGGGCGTGCCCGAAGGCCGCGACCTTGGCGTGATCGACATGCGCGACATCGCGCCGACGCTCGCCAGCTGGATGGGCGTCAGCCTCACGCAAGCTCGCAGTCATCCACTCATCGCGCCGTAAACACTTTCGGTTTCGTTGCAGTTGTGCGCGAACGGTTTCACTTTTCGCGCGGCGATGACATGTCGATGTAAATCGCGCTTCACAGAACGCTTCCATGCTTTTGCGTACGGCTGAAGGTGATCTGCATCCGGCCTTGCACATAGCGCGCAAGACCGGAGGCGAGGCTCCAGGGGGCAGCCGTCGACGAACCCATTCACTCGACGACGTGGCTCCCCGCCAGGGGGACGGCTGCGCAAAAAGGAATCGCACGCATGTCAGTTCGAAAGCACCCGGCTCGCCTTACCGCCATGACCCTTGCCTTGTTCGCCGTACTTCACGGCCATGCGTTTGCCGCCGACGGCGACGACAACACACCGACGGCGGACGCGTCGACGGACAAGGCCAAGACGCTGGATACCGTTTCGGTCATCGGCCAGGGCGAAACGCGCCAGGTCCAGCGCATTACGGTGGAAGACGTAAAGATCCTTCCGCCCGGCACCAGCGCACTCAAAGTGCTGGCCAGCAAGCCCGGCGTGCACTTCGAGTCCTCCGACCCGTTTGGCAACTACGAGTGGTCGACGCGCTTCAGCCTGCGCGGCTTCAATCAGAACCGACTGGGTTTTACGCTGGACGGCATTCCGCTGGGTGACATGAGCTACGGCAACAACAACGGCCTGCACATCAGTCGCGCCTTGATTGCCGAGAACCTGGGCAGCGCCGAACTGGCCGAAGGCATCGGTGCGCTGGGTACCGCATCGACGAGTGACCTCGGCGGCACGGTGCAGTTCTACTCGTCGGACCCGACGCCCGACTACGGTTTTACCTTTGGCCAGAGCTTCGGCACCGACGCGGCGCGCCGCACGTACGCGCGCCTGGATACCGGCAACGTCAACGGCTTTGCCATGTACATGTCCGGCGCCTATTCCACGGTCGACAAGTGGAAGGGTGACGGCGCGCAGGAGCAGATGCAGTTCAACATCAAGGCGACGTATGACATCGGCGAAAGCCGCGTGGGTGCATTGATCACGACGTCCGATCGCGATGAGACCGATTACCAGGATCTCTCGCTCGACATGCTGCATCGCCTTGGCTGGAACTGGGACAACTACGCGCCGGACTGGAATCGCGCGGTGAACGCCGCCAAGGGCATCTACACGGGCGGCGTGACCAATGCCGACGACGCTTACTACGCCGGCCGCGGCGTGCGGCGAGATACGGTGGCAAGCCTGTTCGGGGACTTTGCGCTCGCCGAAGGCCTGCGCCTGAAGGCCACCACGTACTACCACAACGATCGCGGCCAGGGTCACTGGTTCACGCCGTACCAGGCCTCGTTCCCGGGTACGCCGCAGGAAGTGCCGATCTCCATCCGCACCACTGAATACGGCATCGATCGCGGCGGCGTGACGGCGGCGCTCAACTGGGACATCGGCGCGCACCATCTGGAGGCGGGCGTCTGGTACGAGGACAGCAACCACAACGTGCAGCGCAACTACTACTTCATCAGCGGGCCGGTGGATGACCGCAAGTTTCTCAGTCATCCGGACATCCGCCTGTTCTATCAGCACTACAACACCACGACGCAGCAGTATTACATCCAGGACAGCATGCATTTCCTGGATGACCGCCTGGGCATCGACATCGGCTTCAAGTCACCCGATACCAAGGTGAAGGCGACGACGTTGCCGGGCACGGCCACGTTCGGCAAGCCCAACAGCTATGCGAATGGCGAGCTGACGGCGAAGAAGGATTTCCTGCCGCAGGTGGGTGCCAGTTACCAGTTAGGCGGCGGCTTTGAGATCTTCGGTTCGTATGCCCAGAACATCGCCGCCTTCCAGGCCGGCATTACCGGTCCGCTGGCCACGACCCAGGTGGCGTTCGATACCTTCGGTCGCAAGCTCAAGCCGGAAGAGTCACGTACGTTTGAAGGTGGCATGCGCGCGGTGAGCGATTTTTACGAGGCGTCGCTCGCGCTGTATGACGTGAAGTTCGACAACCGTTTGCTGGTGATCTCGCAGTGCAGCGGCATCGTTGGCTGTCCCAGTGCCTATGCAAACGTCGGTTCGGTGACGAGCCGCGGCGCGGAGCTTGCGCTCAACTTCCGCCTCGCCTCCGAGCTGCGCTGGAACAACTCCTTGTCCTACAACCGCTCGCGCTATGACGACGATTACCAGGACGGCAACACCGTGGTGCCGACCAAGGGCAAGACTGTGGTCGACAGCCCCAGGCAGCTGTTCTTCAGCGAGCTGGCGTGGGTGTCGGGTCCGTGGGATCTGCGCGCCTCGGCCAACTACACGGGCAAGCGCTATTACACGTACACCAACGACGCGTCGGTGCCGTCGTACTGGTTGTTCAATGCGGCGGCCGCTTACAGCTTTGGCAAGCTGGGGTACGTGCGCGATCTGACGGTGGCACTCAACATCACCAATATCGCGGACAAGAAGTACTTCGGCTCCATCGGCACGAACGGTTTCATCGCGGCTGATCCGCAGGGGCAGTTCGCGACGCTGCAGGTGGGTGCGCCGCGGACGGCGATGTTGACGGCGACGTTCAAGTTTTAAGGGGTGGGGCGCGACTGGGGGGATTAAGTCGCGTCGTCTCTCCAAGGGGCCGTCATTCCGGCGCAGGCCGGAATCCAGTGAAGTACGTCGTGGGCAGCACTCCCACTTTAGTCAGAGTGCTTCGCACACCTTTTTTCACTGGATTCCGGCCTGCGCCGGAATGACGAAAATGGAAGGGGCATTGATCCCGGGGAGGGTCCCCCATTTGCGTTTGCAGCATCGAATCTTTCCCCGCCGCGGCCCGGCCACACCTATGATCTAGCCAGCCCAACGCCGCCCGCGACACATGTCCTCGATTCCCGCCACCTCGACGCCCCCCACTTCGCTGCGCCGGACAGGCTTAGCCGTCTGTCTCCTGGCCATCGGCGCCATCGCAGGTTCCGTCGGTGCGGGCAGTGATCCGGACAGTGCGTGGCTCTGGCTGCACTGGCTCTGCAAACCTACCGTGACCTTGTTGATCCTCTGGGTCGCCTGGAGCAGTCCGAACCCGGTCTCCATGCGTTACCAGCGCTGGATCGTTGGCGGCACCGCGGCCTCGATGGCCGGCGACATCTTCCTGATGCTTCCGGGCGACTTCTTCGTCCATGGGCTGGTTTCCTTCCTGCTCGCGCACCTGGCATTCCTGGTGGCGCTGACCACGGATGCCCGATTCGGCGTTCGCCCGGTGGCCTTGCTGGCGTGCCTTGCCTACGGCGCCTTCAATCTCTGGGCGTTGTGGCCCAGCCTGCCCGATGAACTGCATATCCCGGTGATCGTCTACATCGCCGTGCTCGCCTCGATGGGTGGCCAGGCCGTGGCGCGTGCCTGGCATCACGTGCATGCGCATGACGCACTGGCGGGCCCGGCGTGGCTCGCGGCCGCGGGTGCGTTGTTGTTCCTCCTGAGCGACACGCTGCTGGCCTGGAACAAGTTCCGCATCGTGCTGCCCTGGTCGGCGCTGTGGGTGCTGGGCACTTACTACGGTGCGATGTGGTTGCTCGCCCGCTCGGTGGCACAGGCGGAGCGCGACGCATGAACACCCAGGAAACCATCATCACCTGGGCCACGCCCGTCTTCTTTGCCCTGATCGCGCTGGAGCTGCTCGTGGCGCGCTGGCGCGGGCGCAAGGTCTATCACGCCAGCGATGCGATCAACAGCCTCGGCCTTGGCGTGATCTCGCAGATCGTCGCCGTATTCTCGAAGGTGCTGACCTTCGGTATCTATGCCTGGTTTGTCAGTCACGTAGCGCTCTTCAGGCTGCCGGCCGACAGCCTGTGGGTGTGGGTCAGTGCCCTGGTCCTGTACGATTTCCTCTACTACTGGCTGCACCGCGCCGGGCATGAGGTGAACATCCTCTGGGCCGCACACGTCGTGCATCACCAGAGCGAGGACTACAACCTCAGCACCGCCTTGCGCCAGACGGGCAGCGGCGTCGTATTGGGTTGGATCTTCTACCTGCCGATGGCGCTGATCGGCTATCCGCTGGAAGTCTTCGTCGTGGTGGCGCTGATCGATCTGCTCTACCAGTTCTGGGTTCACACCGAGCTGGTGGGACGGTTGGGCTGGTTCGATCGCGTGTTCTGCTCGCCGTCCAACCATCGCGCCCATCATGCGGTGAATGATCGCTACCTCGATCGCAACTATGGCGGCATCCTGATCCTGTGGGACCGGTTGTTCGGAACCTTCATCGAAGAAGACGACACCGACCCGCCCATCTACGGCACGCGTTCACCGCTGCGCAGCTGGAATCCCTTGTGGGCGAACGCCGAGGTGTACTGGGCCACGCTCAAGGACGCCCGGCATGCACGTCGCTGGCGCGACAAGCTGCTGGTCTGGATCAAGCCGCCTGGCTGGCGTCCCGCCGACGTGGCCGCCCGCTATCCCAAGCCGGATTTCGATATCGCCAGGTCGCGATACCAACCCCAGCTGTCGCGCCTCATGATTGCCTACGCCATCGTCCAGTTCGCCCTGCTGCTGGTGATGGCGGTGCATTTCCTGGACATGGCCAAGCGACTACCACCTTCCGGGTTGGTCGCCTATGCGAGTTTTCTCGTGCTTAGCCTGACGGCGCTGGGTATCTGGTCGGAAGGGCGCCCGATGGGCCGCTGGCTGGAGCTGATTCGGCTAGGCGCAACGGCCGGCATCGTCGTGCTCACGGGTGGCTGGTTCGGCGTGCCACCGGGTGGGGCTGCCCTGCCTGCGGCACTCCTTATCCTGTGTCTGCTCAATGTCTTGGCGCTGATCGGGGTCAGCGCGCACGGACGGATGCAGGAGGCCCGGCCGGCACATTGAGGCCATGTGGCGCGGCGCAGGCGCAGCATGGCGCGGGGGGACGCATTCGTTATGATCGCGATTCCTTTCCGGGGAAGATCGCGATGAGTGTTGTAAGCAAGCTGTTGCGCCACAAATCCGTCGAGGCCTTGCAGGCCGAAGCGGGTAAGCGTGGCGATTTCCGTAGGGTGCTCGGTCTGTGGCAGCTCACTGCCATCGGCATCGGCGGCATCATTGGCGTGGGCGTTTTCGTACTTGCGGGCCAGCAGGCCGCAGTGAATGCCGGCCCCGCCGTGGCCCTGGCCTTCCTGATCGCCGGCATTGCCAGCGCGGCGGCGGCCCTGTGCTATGCCGAATTCGCCGGCATGATCCCGGTTACCGGCAGCGCCTACACCTACGGCTACGCCGTGCTGGGTGAACTGGCGGCCTGGCTGATTGGCTGGGATCTGTTGCTGGAGTACGCACTGATCGTCGCGGTGGTGGCGATCGGCTGGTCTGGCTATGTGCAGTCGCTGCTGGCGGGTGTCTTTGGCATCCATCTTCCCGTCTGGGCGCAAGGCGCGATGGGTACGGGCGAAGGCCGCGTGTTCAACGTGGTGGCCGCGCTCATTACCCTGGGCGTCGCGACGCTGCTGGTCATGCGCACGGAGTGGGGTGCGCGCTTCAATACGCTGATCGTCACCATCAAGGTCATCGCCGTGCTGCTGGTGATCGGCGTGGGCGTGTTCTACATCAATCCGGCCAACTGGCATCCCTTCATTCCGGAACGCGTGGTGGACGCCGATGGCGTCGGTCATTTCGGCATGCAGGGCATCGGTACCGCCGCCGCCGTGGTGTTCTTCGCGGTGTTCGGCTACGACACGCTGACCACGGCCGCGGAGGAATCGAAGAATCCGCAGCGCGATCTTCCCCGTGCGGTGCTCCTGTCGCTGGGCGTGTCGATGGTGATGTACCTGGCCGTCTCGCTGGTGCTTACTGGCATCGCGCACTACAGCACGCTCAACTCCGACGCACCCGTATCCGATGCGTTCAAGGGCCTGGGCCTGCCGTGGATCGCCAATGCGATTTCCTTCTCGGCCGTCGTCGGCATCGCCAGCGTGTTGTTCGCCTTCATGCTGGGCGCGTCGCGCATCTGGTTTGCGCTGTCGCGTGACGGGCTGCTGCCGGGCTGGTTTGCCAAGGTGCATCCGCAGTACGGCACGCCGCATCGCCCGACCATCGTGCTGGGCGTGTTCACCGCGCTCGTTGCCGGGCTGCTGCCGATCGTCGAAGTCGCCAAGCTGGTGAATATCGGCGTGCTGTCGGCATTCATCGTGATCTGCAGCTCGATCATCGTGCTGCGCGTGCGCAAGCCGGACCTGCACCGTTCGTTCCGCACGCCATGGGTGCCGGTGATCCCGCTGATCGGCATCGCCTTCTCGATCTGGCTGCTGGCCGAGCTGTCGCTGACGACCTGGAAGGTCTTCCTGATCTGGGTGTCGATCGGCCTGGTGGTGTATTTCACCTACGGCATCAAGCACAGCAAGCTCAATCAGGCGAAGTAACCCCATTCGCCAGGCACAAAAAAAGGGCGCCTCGCGGCGCCCTTTTTCTTATCGCGAGATCAGAACTTGTACTCGACGCCTGCCGAGTAGGTCGACACATTGGCCTTCAGGCGCGGGATCGGCTGATCGCCACGCTGGTAGTTGACCTTGTAGTTGTCGTAGTTGATCGACAGGGCAACGTTCTCGGTCACGTTGTAGCCGATGCCGGCGCCGGCGTACCAACCGTTGTTCCAGGCCTTCTGGCGAGCGGAGATATCGCCAGCCTGAACCTGGAAGTTGCCGCGCGAACGCAGGTAACCGCCGTGACCGGTGACGAACCACGGGCCGTAAAAGTCGTACTTGGCGTTCACGCCGATGATGGCGGCGCGCGTCTTGACGCTCTGCGACACGAAACCGTTGGTGTCCTTGGCCACGCCCAGGTAGGTGTAGCCGACTTCGCCACCGATGATGTTGTTCCAGCGGTAGCCGACGCGCACGCTCTGGAAGACGTCAGCCTTGTCGGAGATGCCGCCGAGGCGGTAGTTGCTCTGGCCCAGGTTGCCGGAGACGAAGAAGTTGTTGAGCGGGCTGCTCTGATCGGCCTTGGCGGCCAGGGGGGACAGCGAAACGACGGCCAACGCGGCCGCAAGCAAAGTCTTCTGCATGGAGAACTCCATCTTCTTTTTTGTTGACCGTGACAACGCCAAAGGGGGGAGTGCGTGTCACGGGCCCGCGTGGGGATCGCGGGATGCGCAGGATAAAGGGATTTTTCGTACGAGTACCTTTCCAAAGTGCCGCAGGGATGGGCGAGGTTCAGCGACCTTGTGATGCCGCATTGCAATAAGGATGGGCGAGACCTTCGCCACCGTTGTCATGACCAATGGCAGGGGGTTGGGAAGCCTGTCGCGGTTAGCATCGCCCAGTCAGTTGCCGTTCAACGTCCGTTGCGGGCGTGCGGTTTTGCCATAGGAGATCGTTTTGAAAGCTTCGCGCCTCGCTTCCGCCATCGTGGCTTCGGCCCTGGGCCTGGGCAGTCTCGCCGCCCATGCCGACGTACCACCGCCGCAGGATGTGGCTTACAACGGCACGCTCAAGATCAATGTGGACGCCACCGATATCGGTCGTCGCATCTTCCGCGTGCATGAAGTGATTCCGGCGTCGGCCGGTCCGCTGACCCTCCTGTACCCGCAGTGGCTGCCGGGCAACCACTCGCCGAGCGGTTCCATCGACAAGATGGCAGGCCTGAAGATCACGGCCGGTGGCAAGGAGCTGAAGTGGACGCGCGATCCGCTCAATGTCTTCGCTTTCCACGTTGACGTGCCCGCTGGCGTGGACAACGTCGAAGTCGAGTTCCAGTTCCTCTCCGCGCAGGATCGCAGCCAGGGTCGCGTCGTGATGACCCCGGAAATGCTGAACCTGCAGTGGAACTCGGTCAGCATGTACCCGGCCGGCTATTACGCCAGCCGCATCAAGGCCGAAGTGGCCGTCAAGTTCCCGACCGGCTGGCAGTACGGCAGCGCGCTGGAACTGGCTTCGCGCAGCGGCGACACGGTGAACTTCAAGCCGATCGACTATGACGATCTCGTCGATTCGCCGATCTACGCCGGCAAGTACTTCAAGCGCGTCGACCTGGATCCGGGTGCGAAGGCACCGGTGTTCCTGAACATCGTCGCGGATGATCCGAAGTACCTGGAAATCAAGCCCGAACAGCTCAAGCTTCACCAGAACCTGGTGCAGCAGATGTACAAGACCTACGGCGCGCACCACTACGATCATTACGACTTCCTCCTGTCGCTGAGCGACAAGATGAGCGGCAATGGCCTGGAGCATCACCGTTCCAGCGAGAACGGCGTGAGCCCGGGCTACTTCACCGAGTGGGAAAAGAGCGCGCTGGGCCGCGACCTGCTGCCGCATGAGTTCAACCACTCGTGGGACGGCAAGTACCGTCGCGGCGCGGATCTCGCCACGCCGAACTTCAACGTGCCGATGCAGGACAGCCTCCTGTGGGTGTACGAAGGCCAGACCCAGTTCTGGGGCTACGTGATGGCCGCCCGTTCGGGCCTGTGGAAGGAAGAAGAAGCGCGCGACATGCTCGCCATGGTTGCCGCCAACTACGACAAGGGCCGTCCGGGCCTGCAGTTGTGGCGCAACATCCAGGACACGACCAACGATCCGATCATCGCCCAGCGTCGTCCGTTGCCTTACCGCAACTACCAGATGAGCGAGGATTACTATTCGGGCGGCCAGATGATCTGGCTCGACGTCGAAGGCAAGCTGCGTGAGCTGTCGGGCAACAAGAAGTCGATCGACGATTTCGCCAAGTCGTTCTTCGGCATGGAAAACGGCAAATGGGATGTGAATCCCTACACGTTCGACGACGTCGTCAAGACGCTCAACGACATCCAGCCATACGACTGGGCCAAGTACCTGCGCGAGCGCCTTGATGGCCACGGTCCGCTGATCGGCGGCATCGAAGCCAGCGGCTGGAAGCTCGTCTACAACGACAAGCCGTCGGGTGCCGCCAAGGCAGCCGAAGCCCGCTTCGGCGGCGCCAACCTGGTGTATTCGCTGGGTCTGTCGCTGGGCAAGGGCGGTGACATCTCCGACGTGCTGTGGGACGGCCCGGCCTTCAAGGCTGGCCTGTCGCCGGGCATGAAGCTGATCGCCGTCAATGGCAAGGAGTTCTCCGGCGATGCCGTCAAGGACGCCGTGACCGCTGCCGCCAAGGACAAGAGCGCTCCGATCGAACTGCTGGTCAAGAACTTCGACCAGTACCAGACCATCCGCATCGACTACCACGATGGCCTGAAGTACCCGCACCTCGAGCGCATCACCGGCAAGCCGGACCGCCTGGCGGAACTGCTGAAGTCGCGCTGATCTGACGTGATGTGAAGCGAGAGCGCCGTCCGGGCAACCGGGCGGCGCTTTCTTTTTGGGGCTGGCACCCGGGGAGCGCGAGGACCTCGGGACGAGGGACGGGGGGAGGCAACTCCGCTATACTCCCCCTCCGCCGCGCCGGTTTCGCGCCTGCGCCGGCCCTGCCGCACCACCACGCGCCCGTAGCTCAGCCGGATAGAGTAGTGGCTTCCGAAGCCATTGGTCGGGGGTTCGAATCCCTCCGGGCGCGCCATTTTTCCTCGTTTTCCCTGCCGTTTCGCGCCCAGGCATCGCCCGGATCGCGCGCATTCGTCCGCCTGTGCATGACCACTGGCCCAGTTCACACAGTGACTTCCTGCCTATAGTGACTCGGTTGTTTCAGGGGACATCGAGGAAACGTCTGATGAAGAAGCTCGTCCTGGCCGGCGCGGTTGCCGCGGGCCTGTTTGTCGCTGGCGCCATGACGGCACCGGCCTACGCCGATGGCACGGACGCCGCTTACGACCCGCAGGTGCTCTTCGCGCCGCTGTCCTTGCCCGATGCCGCCAATGCTTTCCGCGACGGTGCCGGCAAGCCGGGTCCGCAGTTCTGGCAGAACCGCGTCGACTACGCGATCCAGGCCACCATCGATCCGAACACGCACGCCCTGAGCGGCGACGAGACGATCACCTATACCAATCACAGCCCCGACGCGCTCGACGTGCTGTGGGTGCAGCTGGACCAGAATATCTACCGCCGCGACTCACGCGGTTCGCTCACCTCGCCGCGTCCGCCGCGCAACGAATTCACCGACGGCTATCAGATCGATGCCGTGGAAGTGGATGGCAAGGCGGTGAAGTTCCTGGTCGACGATACGCGCATGCGCGTGGACCTGGCGCAGGCGCTGGAAGGCAAGGGCAAGCAGCTGAAGCTGCGCATCCGCTATCACTACACCGTGCCGGGTACCTGGGGTGGCCGCACTGCGGTGACACCGACGAAGAACGGCGACATCTACGAGATCGCCCAGTGGTTCCCGCGCATGGCCGTGTACGACGATCTGCGCGGATGGGATACGCAGCCTTACCTCGGCTCGGAGTTCTACCTTGAGTACGGCGACATCGACTACGCCGTCACCGTGCCGTGGAACTACATCGTCGCCGGCTCCGGCGAGCTTACCAATCCGAAGGAAGTGCTCACCGCCACGCAGCAGCAGCGACTCGCCGATGCCGCCAGGAGCGACAGCACGGTGACGATCCGCTCGCCGCAGGAAGTGACCGACCCGTCCAGCCGTCCGAAGCAAAACGGCACGCAGACGTGGCGTTTCCACATGGCGCACACGCGCGACGTGGCTTTCGCCGCATCGCCGGCTTTCGTATGGGATGCCGCGCGCATCAACCTGCCCGAAGGCAAGCATGCGATGGCGATGTCCGTGTATCCGGTCGAAGGCGTTGGCAAGGACAAGTGGGATCGCTCCACTGAATACGTGAAGGGCGCGATCGAACACTTCTCGTCGAAGTGGTTTGCCTATCCGTGGCCGGCGGCGATCAATCTCGGTGGTCACGGCGCCGGCATGGAATACCCTGGCATCGTCTTCGACGGTTACGAAGACAAGGGCCCGATGCTGTTCTGGATCACCGCGCATGAACTGGGCCACGGCTGGTTCCCGATGATCGTCGGCTCCAACGAACGCCGCCATGCGTTCATGGACGAAGGCTTCAACACCTTCATCGACATCTATGCGTCGGATGCCTTCAACAAGGGCGAATTCGCGCCCAAGCGCGACAGCGAATACGCGCCGAAGGGCGGCAATCCGGTGGATGAAATCCTGCCGGTGCTCGCCGATCCGAATGCGCCGACCCTGATGGCACCGGCCGACTCGGTCCCCGAGAAGTACCGCCACTCGGTGAGCTACTTCAAGGGCGCCCTGGGCCTGGTGCTGCTGCGTGAGCAGATCCTGGGGCCGGAGCGTTTTGATCCGGCGTTCCGCAAGTACATCGCCACCTGGGCGTATCGCCATCCCACGCCGTCGGACTTCTTCCGTTTCATGAGCAGCGAAGCGGGCGAGGAACTGTCCTGGTGGTGGCGCGGCTGGTACCTCAACAACTGGCAGCTCGATCTGGGCATTACCGGCGCGACGTACATCAAGGACGATCCGGCCAACGGTGCGCAGGTCATGCTGGTCAGCAAGCAGAAGCTGGTGATGCCGGCGACGCTGCGTGTCGACTACGCCGATGGCAGCCATGAGGACATCCGCATTCCCGTGGAGGCATGGCGCCAGAGCGCGACGCCTAAGCTGGCGCTGCGCACGACCAAGCGCATCGGCAAGCTGACGATCGATCCGGATCACAAGCTGCCGGATGCCGATCGTGCCAACAACAGCTTCTCGATGCCCTGATCGACCACCCGCACCGTCCCCCTCGCGGGGACGGTGCCACCAGAGCAGACACCATGCGCGCCTCGCTGACGCTTTCTCTTGCCGTATTGCTTGCGCTCGGTGGCGCGGGCACCGCACACGCCGATGACACCGCCCGCCTCAAGGCGCGCGCGCAGTCGATCACCGTCACGCGCGATGACTGGGGCATCGCCCACGTCCACGGCAAGACCGATGCCGATGCCGTGTTCGGCATGGCCTACACGCAGGCGGAAGACGACTTCAATCGCGTCGAAACCAACTATCTCAATTCTCTCGGCTGGCTCGCCCAGGCCGAAGGCGATAAGGCGATCTGGTCCGACTTGCGTCAACGCCTGTGGATCGACACGGCTGAACTCAAGCGCCTGTATGCCAAGAGCCCGGCCTGGTTGCGCGACCTGATGAATGCGTGGGCCGACGGACTGAACTACTACCTCGCCACGCATCCGGATGTGCACCCGCGCGTTATCACGCATTTCGAACCGTGGATGGCCCTGAGTTTCACGGAAGGCAGCATCGGCGGCGACATCGAGCGCGTATCGCTGAAGGATCTCCAGGCCTTCTATGGCAAGTCGACCGATCACGTTGCGTTTGTCGACACGCCGTCGAGCTGGGTCGAACCGACGGGCTCCAACGGCATCGCCATCGCGCCCAAGCTCAGCGCCAGCGGCCATGCCTTGCTGCTGATCAATCCGCACACCTCGTTCTTCTTCCGCTCCGAACTGCAGATGTCGAGCGACGCGGGACTGGATGTGTATGGCGCCGTGACCTGGGGTCAGTTCTTTATCTACCAGGGCTTCAACAAGCACATCGGCTTCATGCACACCTCGACCACGGCGGATGCCGTGGATGAGTTCGAAGAAACCATCGTGCGCGACGGCGACAAGCTCAGCTATCGCTACGGCAAGGAACTGCGTGCCATCACGAGCAAGCCGGTGACCGTGGCCTATCGCAGGGCCGACGGATCGATGGGTGAGCGCACGTTCACGACGTACGCTACGCACCACGGCCCTGTCGTGCGCGAGGAAGGTGGCAAATGGGTGACGACGGCGCTGATGAACAAGCCGCTCGAAGCATTGCAGCAAAGTTGGTTGCGCACCAAGGCCACGGATTTCACCAGCTTCATGAAGATCGCCGAGCTGAAGGCGAACTCGTCCAACAACACCATATTTGCCGATGACAAGGGCGAGATCGCGTACCTGCATCCGCAGTTCATGCCCAAGCGCGACAATCGCTTCGACTACAACAAGCCCGTCGATGGCAGCGATCCGGCCACCGACTGGCAGGGACTGACGCCATTGGACGCCTTGCCGCGCCTGCGCAATCCCAACATCGGCTGGATCATGAACACCAACAACTGGCCGTATTCGGCGGCCGGTCCGGACAGCCCGAAGCGCGCCGACTTTCCGCGCTACATGGACACGGTGGGCGAGAACCCGCGTGGCATTCACGCCACGATGGTGCTGACCGACAAGCGCGACTTCACCCTGTCGTCGCTGATCACCTCGGCGTTTGATTCTTACCTGCCCGCGTTCGCGCGCCAGATCCCGATCCTGATCAAGGACTACGACACGCTGCCGGCGAACGATCCGCTGAAGAAAAAGCTCGCCGGCCAGATCGCCTTGCTGCGGGGCTGGGATTTCCGCTGGGGCATGGCGTCGATGCCGACCTCGCTGGCGGTGTTCTGGGGTGACATCCTGTGGGACAAGGTGGACAAGTCGGACGCCGAAGAAAGCCTGACCGTGTATGACATCATGGCCGAACGCGCGGGCGCGAAGGCGCGTCTTGACGCACTGGTGGAAGCGTCCGATCGCCTCGAACAGGACTTCGGCAGCTGGGGCGTGCCGTGGGGCGAGGTCAATCGCTACCAGCGCATCAACGGCGACATTCGCCAACCGTTCGACGACAGCAAGCCCAGCATCCCTGTGCCGTTTACCTCGTCACGCTGGGGATCGCTGGCATCCTTCGGCGCGCATCGCTGGCCGGGCACGCGGCGGTACTACGGCACCAGCGGCAACAGCTTCGTCGCGGCGGTGGAATTCGGTGACAAAGTGCGCGCACGCGCGATTTCCGCAGGTGGCGAGAGTGGTCATCCGGATTCGCCGCACTTCAACGACCAGGCCGAGCGCTACACCACGGGCAATTTCCGCGCGGTGTATTTCTGGCCCGAGGATCTGAAGGGTCACGTGGTGCGGACGTACCGTCCCGGCGGGTGAAATGTTGTTCCGTGAAGGGCGTGCGCGCGGGAATCACTCCTCGCCCACGTCCCTCACCGCTCCAGCACGACCTTCTTCTCGCCCGCCGCAAAAGGGAGGATGGTGGCGCCATCCTCGCGACCGGACACGACGCGGTTGCGACCATCGCGCTTGGCCTTGTACAAGGCGTGGTCCGCGTTGATGAGCAATTGCCGGAACTGATAGCCGCTGTATTCGGTGGTGACCACGCCGAGGCTCGCCGAAATATTGATATCGGTCGGCGCGTCGGTGATGCGCGCATTGGCGATGGCCGCGCGAACTTCTTCCGCGCGGTGCAACGCATGCGCGTGATTGGAGTCGGACAGGATGATCGCGAATTCTTCGCCGCCGAGCCGGCCGAACAGGTCGCGGTGCCCCAGCAGCGGAATGCATGCATCCACGGCACGCTTGAGTACCTGGTCACCCACGGTATGCCCGTGCGTGTCATTGACCAGCTTGAAATGATCCAGGTCGATCAGCAGCAATGCCACCGGCTTGCCGGCTTTCTCCGCATGCCTGAGCAGGCCTTCGGCCGCCTCGATGAAATGCTTGCGGTTGCAGATGCCGGTGAGGCTGTCCTGGCGCGATAGCCACATGAAACGCAGCTGCGAACGCTTCAGGCGATAGACCCAGAACACGATGAAGGCGATCACCGTGAGCAGCAGCGTGATGTACAGGCGGCTGTTTTCCACCGCCTTGCGATCGAGCGCCTGTTCCAGCTTCAGGATCACGTTCTGCTTGTTCAGGGCCTGCACTTCCTGGCGCTTGCCCTGCACCTGCTGGCTGACGATCTGGTAGGCGAGCGCGGTCGCGCTGATGTCGTCCAGGTAGCCCTTGTCGGCCGCCATGAATTTCTCGTGGTAATCGAGCGCGTCGCGGTAATCGCCGCGACCCTCGGCGATGCGATAGAGCACGTCATACGCCATGCTCAACGGCTCCGTCACGCCGCTCTTGCTGTTGGATGCCACGGCCAGGCGTGCGAATTTTTCGGCCGTGGGGACATCGCCCAGCTTCCAGTTCGCCAAGGCCAGCATGGCCTCGAACTGCGCGCTGACCGGAATGTACTGGTCGCGCAAGGCGTCGGCGTAGTTGCGTTGAAGCAGGGCCTGGGCTTCGGTGGCGCGACCCATCCGCAGCATCACGCCTGCGGCGTCAGCGCGCATGGCATTGGCGAACACCGATTGTCCGGAGCTGGTGCACGCGGCAATGCCGTCGCGCAGCATCGGATCTTCCGTGTCGCCCAGCGTGCCGCTGCGATAGCGGGCGTGAAGCTTGAAGTACATCGCCTTGCAGGTGCTCTCACCCGGCGGGATGTGGGCGAGCATCTGATCGGCATACGAGGTAGCCAGGTCATACTGGCCGGCAGAGATCAGCAGTTGCGCCGCTTCGCCCAGGCCCTGGTAGCGCACGGCGTCGTCGGTGATCTGCGGCAACTGGTCCTGCATCTGGCTCAGGCGCAGGAACGCCTCCTGATAGCGCCGGCCGTCGCCAAGAATATTGATGAGTGTTGCCGACGCGCGAAAACGCAGCACGTCGTCGTCCGACTTTTCCAGCACTTCATCGAGGATGGCGCGCGAACGATCGTAGTCGCCCTGGTACGCCGCCTGCCAACCGCGCAGGTATTGCAGGTGCCAGCGCTGTTCGGACGTCAGCTCGTTGCGACGAACGTCGAGCTGGTCGAGCAGGCGGGCGAACTGCGCGTGATCGGAAAGCTTGATGCCACTGTCGGCTCGATCAAGCAGCGACGCCGGCGTCGGTGACACGGGTACGGTGGGCATGGCCACCGCACCCGCGCCGCATCCCAGGCACAGCAGCCCTGCGAGTCCAAATCGACGCAAGGTCTGGCCGGGATGGTACATACATCAGGCCACGACAGACGTCAGGCGATCTTCGGCCGGACCTTCCTCGTCCTCGCCTTCACCTTCGCCTTCTTCGTCTTCATCTTCGTCCGGCATCAGCACGGCGAACATCGGGCCCTTGCCGAGCAAGGCCTGCAACTGTTCACCGTCTTGCGCACGAATGGCATCGCGTACCGGCTGCTCGATCTGGGCTTCGTCCAGCGCCTGCTCAAGCTCGCTTGCCGCTGCATCGCGCAGGTTGGCGTCTTGACCCATCCGTTCCAGGAAGTCGATCACGTCCACGGCATTCCCCCATGTTGTTGGCGGTGTTTCCCCAAACACGCTTGTCCCATCCAGCGCTGCCGGCCGGGCGGGACCGGGCGATGATAGCCCTTCTTTGCCCCAGGCGCGTTGGGTCGGGTGGGGTATGCCTTTTGATCAGGCCGGGCTGCGGTCCAGTTCGGCCAGCCGCTGGCGGATGGCCGGGTCGGGCAGCATGGCGGTCGCCGGGGCAATCGCCAGGGTGTCGGCCATGGTCATGTCAGCTTCGGGCAAGCGAGCCAGCGTGGTGTGCTCGATCCGCGGACCGTGCACGGGGAGGGTGGCGGCGCGGTAGATGATCACCTCGTGATCCAGCGGGTAGTCACGCGCCAGCACGTCCACCAGCACCTGGCGATAGGCGGGACCGGTGTGGAACCGCGTCTGGGACCGGTCGCCGACCAGGCCGGCCTGCCACAGGATCAGCCAGGCGCTGGTGTCGATCCGGCGGCTGTAATAAAGCAGCTGGCTGGCTTCGTAGTGCTGGCAGCCACAGGTGCCCGGATCGATGCCAAGGTCCGCATACAGGCAGTCTTCGGCGGAAATCCCTGGCTCCATGTGCGCCCGGTATCCCTCGGCCCGCGCCATCTGGATCGATTTGTGTGGCGCCCACGCGAACACGCCCGGATGACCGTAAAACACCCCGCATACGCGCTTGCCCGCGCGCACCTCGGTGAGGATCGCCTCGACCATCTCGCGGTAGGTCTGCATGCGTTGCTTGCCTTCGGCGTAGTAGCGCTGAAGGCTGCGCACGTCCGGATGCATGCGCTCGACCCATTGCTCGACGAGGCCATCGGACACGGCTGCAAACACCACGTCGGCCTGCTCGATATGGCTGCGCGCCAAGGGACTGATATGCGAACCCAGCGTCATGCCAATGCCGACGCAGACAAGGCTGCCTTTGCGTTGCGGTGTGCTCACGTCCACTCCCCCTGTGGTGACGATGCCGGTCGCCTGGCGCCCCCGCGCCAACCGGCGATCCGAGTATGCCTGCCGCACGCCCTTCCGGCACCGTCGGCGAGCGTCGGACACCGCACCTGACTTCCGGCTACTACCTATGGCTGTGGGCGTTGCAGGTCGCAGGTTCCTCCGAAAGAGGCACGCCATGCGGGTATGTGTGGCGCGCGCTTTGAAAACGCGCCGCTCCATGTGCTGCAAGTTATAGGCCGAATGGTGTCGTCACGCGCCGAAAGCGGCGGGGTATCGTGGTTTTGCTTCAAATCACCGCCCACTCGGACCTGCTTCCATGAAGATTCTTCGTCATCTTCTCCTGCTGTGTCTGATCCTGACACTGGCAGCGTGTGCCTCCAACGGCATCACTACGCCGCCACCCAAGATCGACCCGGCCACCCAGGCCGTTGACACCTATCGCATCGGCGTCGACGACCAGCTTCAGATCACCGTCTGGCAGAACCCGGACCTGAGCACGAGTGTGCCGGTGCGTCCCGACGGCAAGATCACCGCACCGCTGATCGGCGACGTCATGGCCGGTGGCAAGACGCCCGAAGAAGTGGCGGCGGAGATCAAGGACAAGCTGAAGGCGTACGTGCGTGATCCGCAGGTGGCGGTGATCCTCACGGCGCTGCGCAGCCATGAATACCTCTCCCGCGTTCGCGTCACCGGCGCGGTACGCACGCCCGTGTCGTTGCCGTATCGCCAGGGCATGACCGTGCTCGATGCCGTGCTCGCCGCCGGCGGCACCACCGAGTTCGCCGCGCCCGATCGCACTGAGCTCTACCGCGAAGACGGCAAGGGCGTGACGACGCCGTACGCCGTTCGCCTGGACAAGGTGCTGCAACAGGGCGACCTGGCGACCAACTACCCGGTGCAACCGGGCGACGTCATCACCGTGCCATTGCGCGCTTTCTGAGCGCGATGACCACAGGGATCGAAAAGGGGGCAGGGGTGCCATGAATGGCGAACTCACACCGTTTGGCAACATCGTTCCGGCGCTGGTAAGCGAAGGTCGCCGTCGTCGTCTGGCGATGGCCCTGGTCTTCGCCGCCATCGCGCTGGCGGCGCTGGTCACCGGCATGCTGTGGCCGAAAAAGTACGAGGCATCGACCACGATCCTCGCCCAGGAAAGCAGCATCATCACGCCTATCCTGGAAGGCGCGGCATCCACGACCGGCAACAAGAACCGCGCCGGCATCGCGCGCGACGTGATCTTTAGCCGCAAGGTGATGGACCAGATACTGGCCGAGGGTGGCTGGATGTCCACCAACCCGAACCCGATCGAGCAGGACCGCATCATCGAAGGGATCAAGGGCCGCACCCAGGTCAAGACCACCCGCGACAACCTGATCACCATCAGCTACTTCGATTCCGATGCCAAGCGTGCGTACGACGTGACGCGCACGTTCGCGCAGCTCTTCATCAGCGAGAGCCTGGCGTCCAAGCAGCGCGAGAGCCGCGAAGCCTACGAGTTCATCAACAACCAGGTGGATGCGTATCGCAAGAAGCTCACCGATGCGGAAGAGAAGCTCAAGGCGTACCGCGACAGCAATCCTGACGCGCGTCCCGGCAGCGAAGCGGACACCAACGCCCGCATCGCCACCTTGCGCACGCAGATCGAGAATGCACGCATGGATGCGATGGATCGTCGTTCGCAGGCAGCATCGCTGAGTGGCCAGTTGAGCGGCGAATCGGAAGTCAACGCGATCCAGACGACGGGCGGCATCTACCAGAGCCGCCTGGCGGAACTGCAGTCGCAGCTCGACAAGCTGCTGCTCACGTATACCGACGAATACCCGGATGTGATCCGCATCCGTCACCAGATGGATGACCTGCGCAAGCAGATGATTTCGGCCGACGCCAACCGCCAGGCCGCCCAGGCGCAGGGCATTCCCACGCCGGTCGACAGCGCCGTGCAGATCAATCCGGTGTATCAGCAGATGAAGACGCAGCTGGTCACCGTGCGTGGTGATGCTGCGGCCGCCTCGGCGCGCCTGTCAGCCAGCGAATCGATGCTTCAAGCGGAGCTTGAGCGCAGCAAGCGCATTGCCAACTCCGAGGATGTCACCGCCGAGCTGACGCGTGATTACACCGTCAACCGCGACGTCTACCAGGATCTGCTCAAGCGCCGCGAGAACGCCCGCGTGTCGATGAACCTCGACGCCGAGCAGCGTGGCCTGACGTTCCTGATCCAGAACCCCGCCGTGATGCCACTGACCCCGTCGGGCCTGCGCTTCCTGCACTTCGGTGCGGCCGGCATGGCGCTGGCGATCGCGATCCCGCTGGGCCTGCTGTTTGCGCTGGTGCGTTTCGACCCGCGCGTGCGTTCGGTCGAGAAGCTCGAACACGACACCGGCCTGACCGTGCTGGCGACCATTCCCTTCTATCCCACGCCGCGCGACCGCCGTCGCGACCGCCTGCAGAGCCTGATGATGGTGGCCGCGGTGGTAGGCGTGGCGGTGGTTTACCTGGCCATTCTCTGGCTGAGGCTCAAGCGATGAACAGCAACGACGCATCCAACGACCGCAGCCTGCCCGAGAGCATCGAGAGCGTGCTGGAAGCGGCCGCGCGCAACCTGGAAAAGCGCCCGACCGCCGGCCACAGCATCGCCCGCATGCAGGAGAACGTCGGCCTGCTGGCGCCTCGCCAACTGGAAGAGCGTCGCCTGATCCATCGCGACGCGTCGGTGCGTCCGCACTCCGATGCCTTCCGTGAAATCCGCACGCGCCTGCTCGGGCTGGGCGGCACGCAGAACTTCGTCACGCTCGTCGTATCGGTGAGCCCGCGTTCGGGTTGCAGCTTCGTTGCGCGCAACCTTGCGGCAGCCTTCGCCTTCGACGAGGCCAAGACCAGTCTGCTGATCGACTGCAACCTGCGTTATCCCAACCAGCATCGAGCCCTGGGCGTCGATCCGACGGCGGGTGGCCTGGTCGACCTGCTCGAGCACCCGGTGCTGGGCATGGAGCGCATCGTCTATCACACGGGCATCCCGCATCTGCGCCTGATTCCGGCCGGTCGCGTGCACGAGAACAGCGGCGAGTATTTCTCCTCGTTCCGCATGTCCGCCGTGCTCGACCAGCTGCGTACGCGCTACACGGATCGCTACCTGTTCCTGGACGGCCCGGCGATCAAGGGCTCGCCCGACGCACGCATTCTTTCGGACCTGGCGGACTTCGTGGTGGTCGTGGCCGGCTACGGCCGCGACACGCCCGCAGCGATCAGCCAGGCGGTAACGCATTTCGATCCGGCCAAGATGGCGGGCGTCGTGTTCAACCACGTTCCCTGATCGTCCGTGCCATCGACCGAACAACACGATATTGCCATTGGGGAACCTACATGCTTGCGTCGCGCACACTCGCACGCTCGATCGCACTGGCTCTCCTGGCCGCGGCAGGGAGTGCCAGGGCGGCGCAATTCAATTACCAGCTCTACGTGGGCGTGGAGCACAGCGACAACATCGCGCTGAGTGACACCAACCGCATCCGCGAGGATGTACTGACGCCCGGTGCCAACTTCACGTACCTGCAACAGGGCTCCACCGTGCAGGCCAACGTCGCCGGCACCGTGGAGTATCGCGATTACCTGCACGGGAAATTCGATAACCAGTTGCAGGGCCAGCTCGCCGGCCAGGTGAACTGGACCATGATCCCGCAGCGCCTGGACTTGCTGACCGAAGACTACGCTGGCGTGCAGCCGGTGGACTCGCTCGTGTCCAACGCGCCGGACAACCAGCAGCAGACCAACGTCTTCGCCATCGGCCCGATCCTGCATTTCCGCATGGGCGAGGCGATGACGGGCCAGGCGGAGCTGCGCTACGTCAACAGCTATGCGTCGAAGGTGAAGGACTTCAACTCCTCCCGTGGGGTCGGCGCGCTGCGCTTCTATCGCGACCTCAGCCAGACCGACCAGCTGTCGTTCAACATGGAAGCGCAGCACACCAATTTCGACCAGAGCACCAGTGGCCCGGACTACAACCGCTACGAGATCTACGGTCGCTACACGAGCCAGCTGAAAGACCTGGACCTGGACGCCATGCTCGGCTGGTCGCGCATCAATTTCGATCAGAACGGTTCGGACTCCAAACCCATTGCGCGCTTCTCGGCGAACTGGCGGGCCTCGCAGCACAACACCTTCATCTTCGCCGGCGCCTATCAGTTCGCTGATGCCGCGCAGGACATGGCGCAGGCACCGAACCGAGCGGTCGGCACGCTGCCCAACCAGATCAGCGCGCTGAGCACCATGCAGGGCATCAGCGTCGGCAACGTGGTGGTGAGTTCGCAGGTGTACCTGGAAAAGCGACTCGATTTGACCTACGAGTACCGCACCGAACGCTTCAGTCTGTCGCTGACACCCGCCTGGCGCGATCTTGATTACATCAACGACCACACGCTGGACCAGCACGGCGGCAGCGTTGGTGTGAGCGGACAGTACCGGATCCGCCCCACCCTGACGCTGTCCGGCTTCGTCGATGCGGAGCGCCTGACCTATTCGACGCTCGACCGCACCGACAAAACCTATCGCTATGGCATCGACCTGACCCACCAGTTTGCGCAGAACTGGAGTTGGCGCGCGGAAGTCACGCACCAGCGGCGCGACAGTACGTTCGTCGGCCAGAGCTACCACGAGACGACGATCTACTTCGGCGTGGTGTATCAGCGATGAGTGCACAGCTTTCCCATGCCGAGCTGCCGCTGGAAACGCCGTTTTTCTTCGGTCGCAACGGCGAGCTGTTCGGTTTCTACCATCCATCGGACGACCGGGCCCGGCGCGCCGCGTTGCTGTGCCCGCCGCTGGGCCAGGACTACATCCGTTGCCACCGCCTGTATCGCCAGCTTGCGCATGCGCTGGCGGAAGAGGGTTTCGCGGTGCTGCGCTTCGACTACTTCGGCACCGGTGATTCGGCAGGCAGCAGCGATGAAGTCGACTGGGAGCGTTGCATCGACGACACGATTACGGCCGCCGCCGAGCTGCGCATGCGCAGTGGCGTGAAGTCGGTGGTGGCCTTCGGCGCGCGCCTGGGTGGCAGTCTGGCGCTTGCCGCCGCGCCCGATGCCGGCTTTGCCGATGTTGTGGCCTGGGATCCGGTGATCGATGGCCCGGCCTATGTCGAGGAACTCGATGAGTTGCAGGCGGCGCTGCGCCAGGACGCCACGCGCTTCACGCGCCCGCGTCGCGAATCCGATGTCGAACAACAGTGGACCGGCTTTGCCGTCAGTGGCGCGCTGCGTCGCCAGATCCAGCGCCTGCACCTGCAGCCAGCACTGTCGCCTTCGCTGGTGTTCGATTCGTTGCCCGAGACATCGAAGCACCGTTGGCCGATGCGTGAAGGTGGACCCACCCAGGTCAAGCCGTTGGCGCCCACGCCGTGGAGCGACCTCCATCGTCTTGAGCTGGCGATCCTTTCGCATCCCCTGATCCAGGGCGTGACGCATCATTTACGGGGGGCGGCATGATGCGCGAGCGCGCCTTCCGCTTTGGCCGGGCCCAGCATCTGATCGGGATTGCGGGCTTCCCGGCGAGCTTCGCCAGCAACGTGGGCGTGATCGTGCTCAATGCCGGCCTGGTGCATCGCGTGGGGCCGTTCCGCCTGCATGTTGATCTCACCCGCCGCCTCAATGAGAGCGGCTACGCCACGGTGCGCTTCGATCAGTCGACGATTGGCGACAGCGGGTCGAGCGGGGAGTCGCAGACCAAGCTGCAGCAGATCTGCGCCGACGTGAATGACGCCATGACCCTGCTCAAGGAACAGGCCGGCTGCACGCGGTTTGTCCTGTTTGGCCTCTGCTCGGGCGCCCAGAACGCCCATTCCGTGGCCTGCGTCGACGATAAAGTGGTCGGCGCGATCTTCCTGGACGGCTATGCCTACCGGACCCTCGGTTACCGCATCCGCCGGTATCTGCCGTCGGTGCTTCAGGTCGATCGCTGGAAGCGTCTTTTGGGCCGGAAAACGGCACCTACGACAATGAAATCGGCGGGCAGCGAAATCGTCTTCAAGCCACCACCGTCACCGCTACCCGTGGTGCGGGCCGACTACGCCGGCATGGTGGAGCGGGGAATGAAGCTCTGCCTGATCTACAGCGGCGGCATCAGCATGTACTTCAACCACGTTCGCCAGTTCCGCGAATGCTTCGGTCGCACCATGAGCACCCCCAACGTCACCACCAGCTTCCATCGCGAGATCGACCACACCTACGTGCTGGTCAAGGACCGGGCGCGCCTGGTCGATCGCGTCCAGGGCTGGCTGGAGCAGAACTTCCCCATTGCCCATGCAGGATCCTCGCCATGAATGGTGTTCTGGTTACCGGCGGAGCCGGGTACATCGGTAGTCACGTCGTGCAGCAGCTGGCCGCGCGCGGCGAACGCGTCGTCGTGATCGACAATCTCTCCACCGGCTTCCGCGAGTCCGTGCGCGATGCCGAGCTGATCGTCGGCAACGTGGGCGACCCGGCGCTGGTGTCGCAGGTGCTTCACGAACACCGCATCGATGCCGTGATGCACTTCGCCGCGCATACGGTGGTGCCGGAGTCCGTACGCGATCCGCTCAAGTATTACGGCAACAACACCTGCAACACCGAGAACCTGCTTGCCTGCTGCGCCGACGCCGGCGTGGACAAGTTCATCTTCTCATCGACGGCGGCCGTCTATGGCATGACCGAAAGCGGCATCGCCGACGAAGACACGCCGACCCAGCCGATCAATCCCTACGGCACCTCGAAGCTGATGTCGGAAACCATGCTGCGCGACTACTGCGCCACCGGCGCGATGCGGCATGTGATCCTGCGCTACTTCAACGTCGCCGGCTGCGATCCCGAAGGCCGCATCGGTCACTCGACCCCGCACGCCACGCTGCTGGTGAAAGTGGCCTGCGAACACGCCATCGGCAAGCGCCCGAGCCTGGCGATCTACGGCACCGACTACAACACGCCCGACGGCACGGGTATCCGCGACTACATCCATGTGGAAGATCTGGCGGCCGCGCATCTGCGCGCACTCGACCATCTGCGCGAAGGCGGCAAGTCGCTCACGCTCAATTGTGGTTACGGCCATGGCTACAGCGTGCGCGAAGTCATCGACGCCGTGTCGCGTGTCAGCGGCGCGCGCATGAACGTGGTCGAGCAGCCGCGCCGCGACGGCGACACGCCCATGCTGATCGCCCGTTCCACGCGCCTGCAACATGCGCTGGCCTGGCAGCCGCGTTATGACGACCTCGATTTCATCGTTCGCACCGCTTTCCTTTGGGAGCAGCAACTCGCACGACGGGCCGAGCATGCGTAACGGTTTCGCCGCCACGAGCGACTTTGCGTCCCGTGGCATGGCGGTGTGGGTACGCTGCATGGTGTGTCTGGCAATCCTGGTGCTATGCGGCGGCGCGCAGGCGGCCCATCGGGGGCGCGATCATGTGACGAACCTTCAGCCCGTCCCTGTTTCGCCGGAACTGCTGCCGGAGCAACGCATCGTCCTGCATCGCAATGCGGGCACGGCCGAAGACGTGATGGTTTCCGCGGGCATTCCGTTCCCGCCCGGCGTGCTGCGGGATCCGCACGACTTGCGCATCCTCGACGAGTCCGGCCAGGAAGTGCCGACCTCCGTGCAGCCCCTGCTCACGTGGTACTTCCGGGATCAGAGCATCCGCGCCGTGCGCGCGCAGTTCCATGCGCAGCTCGACGGCCCGGAGAAAACCTACTACTTCGCCATCGGCAAGCCTCGCCAGAAAGACGCGTCCGGCTGGCCGTACACGGCAGGGCTGGTCGATGGCGCGCAAGGCCTGCACGTGCCTGCCGTACTGGCGACGCTGACGCCGGCATGGCTGTGCGCCTCGCTGATCGCCGGGCCGCAGTTGCCGGTATCGCCCGGCGAGGCGTACGCCGCCTATGTCGATGCGCAGTTCAAATGGGCGCAGAAGCTGCCGACGGAAGATGCCTCGGCGTGGTTGTTCGACCGGCCCTCGACGCTGTTCAAGGCTTATATCCGCACGGGTCGTTTCGATTACCTGCAGGCCGCCGACCAGAGCTACCGCTTCTACATGAAATACATCAAGCGGGGCGCGCTGCCGATCAGCCCGATCTGCGCGGGTGGCTTCACTTTTGGCGACAAGCCCTGCGACGTGAAGTACATCTACATCGAACCCATCCTGCTGGCCGTCGCCCTGACCGGCAACGACGCCGACCACGATCAAAGCACCGTCGACAACATGATGGCGCTGTGGAACAACGGCGGCTGGAACCCGCGACCGGGCCCGTACGAAAAGGCCACGCAGTACTTCACGGAGCGTCTTGCGGGCCTCGGCCTGCTGGCGACGGTCAGTGCGTACGAGCTGACCGGCGAGCGCCGGTTCCTGGATGACATCAGCAAGCGGGTCGGGTGGTTGTCCGAGCACCAGCGCCACAACCCGGACGGGCTTGGCGACGACGGCTCCTGGCGCAATAGCTGGAGCATGCACGAGGACGATCATTACGACCCGGCGACCGACTCGCGCGGATCGTCGCCGTGGATGAGCGAGAACATCATCGATGGCCTGTGGCACGCCTGGCTCGCCACGGGCGACAAGCGCATCCCGCCCATGATCACCGGCTTTGGGCGCTATCTGGAGCGCTTCGGCTGGATCGACACCGACTTGCTGGTGAACCCGCATGACTGGCGCAGCGGTTGCGCGGGCGAGAACGGGCAGATTGCCTGGTACTGGTCTTCCGCGCATGCGAGCGACAAGGCGCTGATGGCCATCCAGGAATCCGACGGCTGGTACAGCGATGCGCACAACGTCGAACTGACGCTGCCCGTCGCGGCAGCCTGGTATTTCGAAAGCGATCCCAAAGAAGCCGCGGCCCTGAAGCGTCGCCTGGACAAGCTCAGCGGCTCGTACAGTTCCCAATGCGCCGCCGCCAGCGACACCCTGCGCCGCTTCAACTGGAACAACCGCGGCGCCGGCGTCGTGCAGTGGCTGATCCGGCAGCCTGCCGGCAGCGGCCTGACCCATCCCTTGCCGCAACTGGCGGCGCAATCCCCATGAGCCTGTCCACGTGAGTCCGTCCCCATGAGTCGCCGCCTCGCCGTTCTGCGCAGCATCACCATCGTTTCCGTGTCGAGCTACATCGAGTACGCGCTCGGCCTGGTGATGAGCGTGTGGATCGCGCGCGCGCTGGGGCCGGCGGATTTTGGTCGGTACGCCTTTACCGTGTGGCTGTGCAGCTGGCTGATCACTTGCAGCAACCATGCGCTGACGACCTCGTCGACCAAATTCATTGCCGAAGCCGAGGGTGCGGGCAGCATGAGCGTGGCTTCCCACCTGGCCGGCAATCTCAATCGCGTGCAGCACGTCAGTTCGATGATCGTGATGGCGGGCTTCCTGGGTGTCATCGCCATCCTGCAGCCCGTCGAATGGCGCAGCAATCTCTTCCCGGTGATCGTGCTGGTCGTTATTGCCACGGTGGCCAAGGCCAACTTCGCCATGACGGTGGCGATCGAGAAGGGCCAGGAGCGTTTCGAGCCGGAAGCCATCTCCACCGTGCTGACCGGATTCATCGGCATTGCACTGGTGACCGTGGCGACGGTCTTCCACGCGGGGCTGCTGGCGTTTGTCGCGATCTTCGCGATCTCCCAGTTGCTGCTTAACCTGATCAATCGCATGGCGTTCCGGCATTTCTGCACGCCGTTCGTTGCAGGCCCCGTGCCCGGGGAAATGCACACGCGCCTGACGCGCCACCTCAAGCTGACGGCGGTGCTGGTGATCCTGGCGGCCTGCAAGGCGGGTACGGTGGAAGTGTTTCTGCTGAATACCTTTGCCACGTCCGTGGCGGTGGGTTTCTTCTCCATCGCCATCACGCTCACGCGCGGCGCGGTGCAGCTTTTCTCCGTGGGCCTGACCACCACCTTGTTGCCCTACATGGCCAAGACCTTCGGCGAAAAAGGCCAGGAGCACGCCGCGCGTTTCCTGTCCGAGGCGACGCGCTTTTACTGGGCCGTGGGGCTGATGATTGCCGGGCTGGGCCTGATCACGACGCGTCAGATCGTCACCCTGATGTACGGCACCAAGTACATCGACGCCATCCCCGCGATCGAAACCTTCCTGGTGCTGGCGGGCTTGCTGCTGCTGCTCAATGGCATCAGCGCCTTCCAGACCGTGGTCGACCGGCAGGACGATCGCGTGCGCATCGGTGTCGTCGCCATGGTAGTCAACATCGTGCTTGGCCTGATCCTTGTGCCGATGTTCGGCCTCAAGGGCGCGGTATTCACCTATGCCGGTACGCGACTGACCGAGCTGCTGATGTCGACGTACTACCTGCGACGCCTGGCACGCGGTGCCGTGCCGTGGACTGCGATGGCGCGACTGGCTGTCGTGGCGGTGTTGTCGACGGCGCTTGGCGTGGCCGTGGTGGAAGTCGTGCCCGGCCATTTCGGCTTCGTGGTGGGGGCGCTGGTATTCGTCGCCGTCTTCCTGCCTTGCAGCATCCTGGTGCGCTACTGGAATGAAGACGACCTGCGCCTGATCGGCAGCATCGCCGGTCGGCTGGGGGCCCCGGGGCGCATGCTCATGCGCGGGCTCTCCAGCCTTCAGCGCCACAGCGTCGGGAGCGTGCCATGAACATGCAGGTGGCGTGCGTGGCATCGGCGCAGGATCTGCGCGAGATCCACGATGAACTGGACGACCTGGCGCGCATGCCCGGCGCCGCGTCGGGGATCGTGCAGCATCCCGACTGGGCCCTGTTCGAACTGGAGAGCCGCGGCCCGGCGGCGAGTCTCCATCTTCTGGTAGTGCGCGACGAAGACGGTCACCTCACTGGCTACGCGCCGCTCATCGCCGAGAAACAACACGCACGGCTCACCGTGGCCGGGCGGCACCTGCCGCTCTATCACGGACGCGTGCTGCGTTTGCTTGGCGAAGGCGTCGTCGCCATGCCGGAGCATCGCGACGCCGTCGAGAAGGCCGTGGTCGACGCGTTGCGCCGCGACCGCCATGCGCACGTCCTGCGCATCGACGAAAGCAAGCTACCGAACACCTTCGCGCAGGCCATGGGCGAGGGCAGGGGGCGCTTTCGTACCGTGCACGCAAACCTGCTCGATCAGATCAACTGGGTGATCGACGCCCAGCCGACGGTCCATGCTTATCTGGCAACCCTGGGTTCCCGGCGCCGCAGCGACCTCGCCCGTCGCCTCAAGAACATGTACAGCAAGCTCGGCGACACGGCGCGCATGCGCGTCTTTGAAACGCCGGAAGAGATCGGCGAATACTGTGCCCTGCTCAACGACGTTTACGCACGCACCTGGCATGCGAAGGAGCGCCCGCTCGACTGGCAGCTGCTGCCGCGCATGCGTCTCTTCCACGCCCTGGCTCGCGCGCACCGCGTGATCGGCCATGTACTGATGGTCGGCGACCGCCCCATTGCCTATGTCCACGGCTACCGTCTGGGCAACCGCTACCAGTTCGACGACATCGGCTACGACGAGGCCTATACGGCGATGGGCGTCGGCTCTTCCCTCGTCTTCCAGACCATCCAGGACATCGTCGCCCGCTTCCCCGATGAGCCGCTGGATTTCGGCTACGGCGACAACGTGTACAAGCGCGTCTTCTCCAATCGCGACGTGCCTTGCGGGTCGCTCTACCTGGTGCGTGGCGTGGTGCCTATGCTGCGGTTCCAGGTGGTGGGGCCGGTGCGTTGGTTGTACAGGAAGGTGCGCAAGATGGTGAAGAAGGACGTGGGGAAGGCGGTCCCTGCCTGACGCAGGGCGATCGGTCAGCAAGCGCTGCGGCTTCTTGCCTGACGTCATTTCAGGGGGCGCTGCGCGCGGCCGTTCCGCACGATGGGTAGCCTGTCAGGGCTAACGTCCAGAGCCGTCGCGCAAGCCAAATTCACTGAGTAGGCCGTCCGCACCCGACGATTCGTCCACCGCGATGCGCCGCCACCGCACTGGCCTGGAGTGACGAGACTAGGCACTATGGGGGCCAGGACGGGCGCCCTTGCGGCGCTCCACAACCCTTGGGGGAGGGACTATGCAGTGGAAGCAGTGGATAGTGCTGGCGTGCGCCGGCTTGGCCATGGGGGCCTTCGCTACCGAGCCCAAGTTTGAATTGTCCCGCGATGCGGGGTGGCGTGCGGCCATCCTCCGCGGCGACACCCGGCTGCTGCCGCCCCCGGAACGCAGTGCCGTTGCCTACGCCATCGACCTGGGCTACTTCGATGTTGCCCTGTTGCGACTGCGGCAACCGGGCGTAAGCGACGAAGAAGGCCAGCAGGCGCTTTATGGTGCCATCCAAAACGGCAACGAGAGTGCCATTCGACTGCTGTTGGCAGCGGGTGTGTCTCCCGATGCTCCTTACCAGGGCTGGTACTTCTTGCCGGAAGCGGCGAAACACGGGCGCATCGACCTGATGTGCCTCATAGCCGACTACGGCGCCCATGTCAGCCTCCGAAATACAAAGATGGGCAATGTGCGCCTGGCGCTGGTGGACCGCCATATCGACGCCGCGATGCTGCTGATGCAGATGGGCTATCAGCCGGACAAGGACGAGATGGACGGCGTGCGCAAGATGGGCGCGCGCGCTGGCACCAGCGATTTGTACGAGGCTGTACTCAAGACGACGGTCGATCCGGTTCGGGTAGCCGAGCGTTGTCGCAACGCGGTAAGCCCTGCATAAGATCCAGACGGCAAGGGTTGGCCATGGCGTCGATCCGAGTGGCGGAAGCCAGGCAAACAGGGAGCAACAGCCATGCGAAGGTTATTGGCGGCGGTCGTGCTATGTGTTCTTGCCATCGGCGCGCGCGCACAGGCGTGCGAGATCAAGAGCATGACGTTTCCTGTTCCCTACTCGGAGCTCGTGGCCGTTGCACCAGACGGGCAACTCCCTCTCGACAGCTGCGCCTGGTTCTCGGTTGAGAAGCTATCTGACCAGGCACCCCAAGGCATCGCCGAGGCCGCGGATATGATCATTGAGATCATGCCTCATTGGATGCAACTTTCACTTCAGAGGCCGCACAGAGACTTCACTTGCATGGTCTCGGTCAATGACCGCGATTTCGTATCCATCCTGATCGGTGCTCAGCTGGAGTATTGGAGAGACCGGGGCGGGAATACGCTGAACTGGTTGCCCGGTCAGGATGGCGATGACGTCTTGCTCAATGCGATCGATGATGAAGTCTGCCGAAAGGTGAGTCGCTCGCCTTCGGGCCCTGCGCCATGAAGCGCCCGAAGTCCAGCGTTCCACCCACGTTGCGCGCAACCATGGCTCGATGCTTCCTCGAAGCGTCGTGCTATCTCGAGGAGCTGGGCGCGATGGAGGAGGCAATATCTCTCCTGCGCCGCGCCGCTTCCATGGGAAGCGTGGAGGCGCAGGTCAATCTTGGCGTTGCCTTCTCATACGGCATGGGCGTCGATCAGGACGAAGGGATATCACGCCAGTGGCTGAAACGCGCCGCGCAGGCAGGGAGCTCGCAGGGTGCGCACAACCTCGCCTTGAGCTATCTCGAACACGATGACCCGCGTTGGGCGATTTACTGGTTCAAGCGGGCTGATGCGCTTGGGGATGAGGATGCGCGGGCGTATCTGGATGCGTTGGAAGGGGTACGTGGATGAACGAGTTTGCCTGTCGGCAAGGAGCCGCCATGACTTACTTCGGTTCGCTGCGTTTCGCAGTATTGATCTTGCTCACACTGGTCCTGGCGTTGTCTCATGCCAGTACCACACCGCAGATGTTTCCCAAGGGCATCAAAGGCCTCGTCGACGTCCATAGCTATGTCGCGCGCGTCCATATCGAACGGGCAACGCTGCTTGGCAATCACCGTGTTTGCTATGAGGTGAGCACGACCACCGAGTACAAAGGTAAGGCAGCGAACCCGGGCAAATTCATGGCGCTGGTGGGTGCGATGGTGGACGGTGACTACCTCATTGCCGGCGACCAGCTCGCCCAGCCTGACGAGGGATGCCAAGGCGCAAGCTGGGTTCGCAGCGACATCGGTACCGTGTTCTATCCCATCGTCCACGAGGATCTGCTGGAAGGCGGCAAGCCGTGGGTCATCATGAAAGGACTGGACCTTTACGGCGTCAAGGAAGCGGTGTCAGCCGACTTGTGCCGGGTGCAAAAGGGATCGGAGGAATTCAGGGTCTGCAACCTTTATGGTGATGTGCTGCCCTGGGGTTACGTCGAGCGTGAATTGCTCCGGGCGAAAGCTGCATCTGGCGACAGGAACTGACTGAAGATCACGACATGGGACAAAACACCGCTGCCCGCCTTCGGTCAAGGGGCGCACGAATCATCGCGATCACGTGGATCGCGATGATTCGTTTGGTGGGTATCTTCATGATCGACTTCTGGCAAATGCTCCCGCCATTTGTGACTTGCGGACTTGCCGTCGCGGAATAGCCGCACAAATCATTGGGTGACTTGTAGCCAGGTGCGCCGGGAACATTCGAATGTTCTTTAACATTCAAAGCAGCGGCGTAAGCTCGAGAGCTCCCGACATACAGCAAGGACTGAATCATGAAACAGTTTCTGGCGGTCTATCTCGGCAACGAAGCGTCGTTCAAAGCATCCGGATGGAATGACCTGAGCGAAGACGAGCGCAAGGTACGCGAGCAGGAAGGCATCAAGGCGTGGTCGGCCTGGGTGGAGGCGAACAAGGCATCCATCATCGACACCGGTGCGCCGCTGGGCAAAACGCTGCGGACATCAAAGAGCGGCATCGAAAGCACACGCAACAACCTCACGGCCTATACCGTGGTTCGCGCTGAGACACTGGATGCGGCGGCCAGGCTGTTTGAAGGGCATCCGCACTTTACGGTATTTCCCGGCGATGCGATTGAGATCGTGGAGTGTTTGCCGATGCCTGGGTGAGGAAACACTCTACGGACTGAGCAAACCATTCAATGCGGCAGCACCAAGCCTGTCGACCAGTGGAAGACAATGAAAGGCGTCGGACGGACAGTTAGGGAACGACCGATTGCCAAGGAGAGCAAGCAGTTTCCTATGCCCAGCAACCATGCCAAAGATTACCGGTTCATACTCTTTGTAGGATGGATTGCAATGAATAGTTCTCGCATTGCAAAGGCCCTTGGGTTGATGGTTCTGGCGTTCGGCCCGTTGTTCGCCGACGTCGCGCTTGCCCAATCCTGCCCAGAATCCATAGACATCACCGAGAGGCGACAGGAGCCGTCACCTGGTTGGGATGCCGCTGAAGCGAGGTCCAACAGACCATTGAGGGGTGTAATCATCGTTGAAGGCGAGTTGCATCAAGATCGCAGCGACAATGCGTCACTCAAGCCGGCAATCGACCGCGAAGGTCAAGCAAGCTGGAAATTCGTGGGACCCATAGGTGATGCTGAGCTTTGGATGCAATGCATCTATGAAGGATCAAAAATCCTATTGAGCAAAAGGATTGAGCCTCAAGTGCGGCAGTGCTCTGCGAAATGGACGAAGTCAACGACTGATGGAAGGAAGACGATGCAGGCGGCCTGCCAATAGTCGCATCGATGGGGGCTGAAGGGTCAGGAAACTTTTTGCCGGTCGACCGTGTGGTCGCATGTGGGTGTGCGGCCAACTTAGACCTGGATGCTTGCCCGAGATCGCTTCGGCCCCAAGGCCTGCTGCAAGAGCAGTGATCCGGCCCTGCGGTTTCCGGAATGGAGCGGCTGGTGATGTGAATGCACAGAAGATGAAGTGGCAAATGGACCGGCCAAGCTTTCGTAGTCACCTCTGTCGTTGCCATCCATTATGGCCTCAGATGTGTCTACGAAAGCTTGGCCGGTCCAGGAAAGTGTTCTGACCCCTTAGTTCCTGTCAGCCAATTCTTGTCGGAAAATTGTTCGGACCCCTTAGGTTCCGCATCGTGACAGTCGGAGATCCTCAGCAATGATCATAGGGATTGTATTTGCCGCGCTTCTTGCTGCTGCATCGCCGCCGCAATCCGGTCTCGAGTACCGATACGTCAACTTTGCCACGCCACAATCGTTCAATAACGGCCAGTCCGGCTTCGTTATCGATATGGTAGAGAGAGGTATTTCAGCAGGTCACACGTTTTCCACGTTCCGAAACTGCGAGCGTCCGTCAGACTATGTTTGTCTGTGGACCAACAATATCCATTTTGTCGTTCCCAAGGACAAGCTATATGAAGGGCGGTCCTGGATATCGGACGGTGATTCCTTCCATGTACTTGGAGAGGGAGTCATTCGGGTACTTGGTGTATCGCGCAGAGTGTGGTTTATTGCGTCTCGCCAAGAATTCTACAACGCAACATTCTCTTATTCAGATGACTTGGGACTTCTGGCCATGAAGTTCACTGATAGATCTACAGAGACTATCGAATACTACTTTGTGGAGGGTCAGAAAGGGTTTCCAAAGTAACTGGTCAATCTAAGGCGAGCAATCTAAGGGGTCAGAATAAGCCACCCCCGATATCTCGGACGGGCTAATTAAGCCACCGGCCGATTGTGCTCGTAGTCGACCGGCGTTTGGTAGCTGAGACTGCTGTGCAGTCGTTGCCGACCAAAGGGGTCAGAACCTGAGGTTTCCCCACGTTCCGGCAAGTCCTATCAACCAGATGCGATCACTCTGATTGGATAGAGTTGCGCGCATGGCGCAGTTGCAGAGTAATCGGCATCTCCATAATCATCGCGAGAAGATCTACGCCGACATGGCTCGCTGGCTGTTGCGTAGCGAACGCCATGTCATCGTGTTGAATGAGATGGCAGCGATGCCGTGAAACGTGGGGAAAGCTCAGGTTCTGACCCCTTAGTCGCTGTGAGGTGAGCATGATTGAGATCGACCTGGCCACACTCTTGAAAGCCCGTAATGCATATGAGGTCGAATTCACGTCGCGTGGTTTTGATCTCAGCAAATTGGAAGATCAGTTCGACGATCGGGTGTTGTCCCTGACATGTCACGTGTTCGTGGCCAATAGAGGAAATCAGCGATTTCAGATTAAGCTTCGTAATCATGGCGGTCACAGTGCATTCGCCATGACTAACGGCATGGATCACGAAATCGACCTGCTCCAGCTCATGGTTTCTCGAAATGACTTAATGGTCGAAGAGTGTGGAAATCTCTTCTCTAGCTGGGTTATGTATGGAACTTTGGGTGAGCCTACCGTTGCCCTCACCTCAATCTTCTCTGGCGAATGATCGAATTGTGGACCGACCACTCGTACTCGGCAGGGTGAGCCATCATCTCCTGGATTCCCCCGATGCTCAGGGCTGACGACTTGCCGACCGGTATGTACCAAACCCAGCTGCCACGGCAGCCCCCCAGCTGAGAGCCGGTAGGTTGGCGCAGGTACTTGCGAAAATGGTCGCCAATTCCCAATATGCCGCACGGGAGTGGATTACCGAGACTCGTCGTCTTAGGGAAGTTCTGCCCTTGAACTGAAATGGGGAAAACGTGAGCAGATTTCCGCACGGGTGCGCTCAATTGCGCGCTCCGGGCTCGTGCACGTCAACAAACGGCGCGGTGACGTCACGAGACGATCTGAAGCACAGGCTACTGCATTGAGGCGGATCATCGATGACGCAAGGAAAGCTTCGTCAACTGTTTTGTGTCGCTGCCGTACTTTTGGCTGGGTGTGCAGCCAATTCTAAGGAAGTTCGGGTTCACCTTATCAATGACGATGGCGGCTCTCCGAGCTTTCAGCAGGATGTTGAAGTTTATAGTTGGAAGACGAAGCACATATTTACCGCAGTGCGCTATAAGGTGACTGAAGGCCACGCCGATGAGAATGGCTACGTGTCATTTGAACTGGAGCCGCGCGGTACCTACGAGTTCTACTACAAGCCATGTCAATCGGCGAGCAAGTCGGCCTTCTATGTAGTTTCGCGCGAGCAGATGAAAGCCGCACCGTCAAGAACGTTTGATGTACCGATTCACTACAGTGAATCGGGGTGTACTGCTATCTGGCCGAAAGATCCGAGACTTGCGCCGGTAGCACCCGCATCCAGGCCATGAACTGAGTAAGGAGTCATCGCACTTTTCTGGGGTCTAGCGTGTGGCTGAGTCTGGATGGCGCGGCCAACTTCGGCCTGGATGGTTGCCTGAATTCGGTGCGAACCCACGGCCTCCTTCTGCAGAAAAGTGTTCTGAACCGCAATCCCCTTTTGAGAGGACGGATCGATTGCCATGAGTAACTCTTCCATCGCCAAAGTCCTTGGGCTGTTTGTTCTGGCGTTCGGTCAGATGTTTGCCGGCGTCGTGCATGCTCAAACTTGCCCTCAGTCGATAAGCGTCGCCGAGAAGCTACAAGGGCCAGAAAGTGGTTGGATGGCTGTTGAGCAGAAGTCAACTAAATCGTTGGGGGGTGTACAAATCATCTATGGAAAGCTGCGTCACGGCTCCGAAACCAATGCGATTCTTAGGCCGGATGTCGAAAAAGATGGTGAGGCAATCTGGAACTTTTCACGTCCCATAGGTGATGAGGAACTTTGGATGCGATGCTTCTATTGGGGATCGAACATTTCGTTAAGCAAAAGAATTGAGCCTCAGGTGCAGCGGTGTACCGAGCGATGGACTACCTCATCAAACAGTAGAGAGAAAAAGTTTCAGGTCAGCTGCCAGTGACTTAGTCTTGGTGCATGAGAGGTCACCAACTCGCGACCTAAGGGGTCCGACCTAAGGGGTCAGAACACATTTCAGTGGCGACCAACTGCCAATTGTTGGTGGCGCAGTAAGGCTAGGTCTGGACGGTTGCCCGAGATCGCTTCGACGCCAAGGGCTGCTTCTGCAGGAAGAGTGCTCTGACCCTTTAGTACCAAATAATGCACCTGCGCAATCTTTAAGCGATCATGGAGACCATACATAAGATGAGAATTCTTCCGATCGGCTTCTTGGCGTTGTTCGCCACGGTGGCACATGGAAGTGGTGAGCCGACGCTGCAGTTTCGATCTACTGTCGATACCGATCACGGGACATACCTGATAGATGTCGTACGTGAAACCGCTTCGCCAGGTCGCTCGCTGAAGATATCCTGCGAAAGTGAGTGCACGGAATCCGTGGCTTATCAGGAGGCAACCATCGATAACCCGGTCTATTTGATGGTGCCACGCGATGGACTCGATAGGGTCGTAACTCTTTGGACCACTGGTAGCGCATACCGAGTCAAGGTCTACAGTTTGGATGGAATAAGTATCAAGAAGGTGCTTGAGGCTGGCTCAAAATTCCCGCCGGACATTTCAGTGGATGACCAGGGGCGCGAGCGGATTTCCGTCCGCATTGGAAATGGCAAACGAACGACTTACGGATGGCGGAATGGGGCCTACGTGATCGTTCAATAGACACGGTAACGACCTAAGGGCTCGACCTAAGGTCTCAGAACACATTTCAACGGCCGAGCATCAGCCAATGGTTGGTCGCGCAGTCAAGTTGGGGCCGGATGGTCGCCTCGCATCGCTTCGACGCCATGGCCTGCTTCTGCAGGAAGAGTGCTGTGAGCGCTTAGGACTTACCCGGGGCATTGTTCAGCGTTCGAACGTGTGGCCGAGTCTGAATAGAGTGGCTAAGTTCGGCGTCGATGTTGACTCAAACAACTTTGATCCCAAACCTTCCTGCCGCAGAAAAAGTGATCTGACCCATTAGTTCGCGGCACTCAGTCCCGGGTACACGACCTGAATGACCTGATTCCTGGATTGTCAGACATCCTGAGCAAGGAGGATGTCCGACTTTGGTGGCGCATTTACGCAGGCTCATCCGAGAACTGCGCATCGTCGACCACGGATGTCGAGTTGATCTTGAGGCGCCGAGACGGTTGAGCCAACGTCGGTTCGTGGAACAGCATGTTTATGGGGAAAATTATGAAAGCGTCGATTTACGTAGCACTGCACCTGGCGGCGTGTTTTCCGCTATCGAGTGCGGCCCAGGATGCCCAGTGGGCGTGGACGTCCTCCGTCTCCTCCGGGGATGGCTGGTTCTCGGATTCCGGACACACAGACGTTGTGCTTGACGGTCAGCTACTGACAGCGCACCTGGTCTCATCGAGCAACGGCTTCGATCGCTACTTTGTGCAAGGCGTGGTGAAGAACGGGAAGTTCACGGGCACCGTCCAGGTTAACTACTCGGATATTGGGACGTATCAAGTGAAAGGCACCCACAAGGTAACGCATTGGAAAAGCTCGCCGGGTCACGGGCGCGAGGTCTTGGTACTGTCCGATGGCTTCGAAGTGTTTGCGTTGATGAGGAACTTCTAGCTTTCCGTTGATACCCCTGCGGCGCGCCGCCAAGTGGACATGCGTTGCTTGCATTGAAGATCACTACGCCAAGGTTTGGCGCCAACGATTCAACGCACATCAGGAGTGAAGCATGAATCGCCACGCTTTATGGGCGCTGACAAGTGCGTTTGCAGCCTCCGCTGCGTTCGGCCAAGGTCCATCCAGGATGCTGGCCACGATCGATGCTTGGCAATCGAGCCTCAAAGCTTGTGCGATTCGCGCCGAATACCACGGCGTGAAAGGCACTGACGGTGACGATGGCGGGCTTACTGTATCTATGGAAACGCCAGGATGCGCTCTGTCGGCGAATGATCCGCAGATCATCGAGGCACTCACTGCGAAGGCGCAAGCGCGTGGTTGGAAGGTTTCCAAACTACGCCGTATCTCATTGCAATCGGCGAGTACTTCCTACAACGCTGAGATCGGTGAGCTACTGAAGCGCAAACAGCTGTTCGCCAAATGCGACCGGCGCTACAGCTGTGAGGAGGCGCGGGTCGAAGTGCAGCAAGCACTGAATGCCATGGGTGCCTTCTCCGAGCTCAATCCCAGCCTGGCCAGGCATGGGTTGAAACTAGCGAAAATCTCTGTGGAGAATTTTTCGGTGATCAAGCAGGGGCCCGGCCCGCAGCTCCCTTCACCTGACCCCAGGCAGATGCCGTTTGGCTACAACTACGGTGGCCTTGTCACTCTTCATGTTCAGCCAGCGGCTAATGATTGATGCTGGCCCGCGTGTTTGAAGCTTGAGGCGCTGATGGAAAGCCTGGGTCGTGGCCTGCAAGCTTCAGGCCCAGCGTGACCTGGGCTGCCTGCACTTGCGCTGCAATTCCCATCACGTCCTACCCAAAACCCGGCTACGTCCTAACGACTTGCCGAGCGCTAGCTGTTAGGTTGTTTCCCGCTGCCTGCGGAACATGCTTCGACTAATCACAGGCAGCGCATCGCTCGAACCATGAAGCGATAAGACGCGGGCCAGGGGTGTAAGAGCACCACAAGGCCCGCTAACCACCACCAATATGAAAGGTATTGAAGATGGCTGAGCCGAAGTTTACGGCATTCCTCCCCGCGTCGCCCCCAACGAGCGACCACCTCACCGATCCCCGGAACGTCCGCACCCGCCGCCGACGCGGTTGACGAATGCGGCCGTGCGCCGCGCCCGGGTCGTTGAAGCGTCTTCGAGCAGATTCGTCCTATTAGCGGAGGACGGATGGCGGCCGGCCGCATCACTTCGACAACCAAACCTTCCGGTGCCTGGTCGCAGGCAGGCCGGTGAACCTTTGTGGTTCGAGTGATGTTTTCGCTGCAACAGCGGCGCGATCGTGCGTGCACATCGCGCCACACCTCACAAGGAGTTTGATCGTATGGACAGCAACGATGCGCCTGATGCGGGCGCAACCCGCAGTACCTTCACCGTCGACGAGCTGCTGGATGACACCATGGCCTGGCTGTATCGGATTCGCATGGTGGTGACGGAATCCAGAGAGGGCGTGCCGGACCGGCGCATGCCACATACCGCCAGAGTGCGCGTGAACCTTGAGAAGGTGCGCATCTTTGCGGACAGGGGGCTTGAGTGCGTCAAGTCGGCCCGTTTGCAGTTGGCGTCAAAGCAGGGTCTTCCGGGCATCGAGTAGAACCGCTCAATGTCGCGGGATGGTGCCGCGCGAACACGGAGAGTAAGCTGCAGCGGCCACCCAGGGGCCGCCGCTGTCCCAATCGAGCATCCATGTCCGATACGTATCTGGAACTAAGTGTCTGGCGCCGCATGGACGGCTTCGCCATCCGCTATCGCTGCCTCCAATGCCTCGACACCCAGAAGTATGGCGTGCAGAGCTCGGATTACTACTACGCACGCGACAAGGGCGCACAAACGTGGGCTTCGGATGCCCAGTTTGTCGAGTTGTTCCTCGATACCTCGCCGGCAGAGCGTTGCACCTGGTTCGTTTCACTGTCCGAGGCGATCGAGGCACATGACGCTACATTCGACCGCTGAGCGAAGTGGCGATTACCGCAACGGCCCCGACATCACCAGCCGATCCACGTCATAGCCGCGTCGCCTGGCGTGGTCGCACAGCCGCGCGAACGTTTCGCGGGACATGGCCGGCGTTCGTGACAGCACCCACATGTATTTGCGGGAGGGTCCGCCGACGACGGCCCATTCGTAGTTGGGGTCGAGTTCAACGACCCAGTAATCGGCCCACACAAAGGGTAGCCAGCGCAGCCACGACGGAACAAACGTCACCTCGAGCGCGCCAGGCTTCCCCTTGATCGTGCGCGCGACGCCATCGGCTGCATCGTGCTTGCCGTCTTTCTGGCGGCAGGCATTGCGCACGGTCACCATGCCGTCGTCGCGCATGACATAGGTCGCGGTGATGTCGTCAATGCACTGCTTCTGATAACGCATCGGTAAATGCGCGATTTCATGCCACGTACCCAGATAGCGGCGCAGTTCCAATCGGTCGATGGGGACATTGGGCATGGGCGCCATGCTCGCGTGCGATACAGTCATGGCATACAGCAAGGATGCTCCGTACAGGCGGATAGTCATAAGTTTCTCCTTCTGCTGTTTTCCACCATCGCGGCGTGGCCGTGGAGCAGGGATCAATACATCGCTATCGTGCCGTGAATGAAAAGGCGCCATTCATTCAGCGCGCGTCCACGTGAATGGCAACATTCGAAAGGCCATGTGCGTCGACGCCTGATGCGTGAATGTTTGAAACGCCGCTAACGCGCTTCTCGCTGCCATAATGCGCGGAAGTCATTTCCAAAGTCTTATCCATGCAAGCGCTTATCGCTGAAGAACATGGCGTGTCCCATGAGGGTGGCAGGCTTTACGCCAAGTGCTGGACGCCGGCAGCAGCCCATCATGCAAAGCGGACGCCCATCGTGTTGTTGCATGACTCGCTGGGTTGCGTAGCGCTATGGCGCGATTTTCCCGCTGCGCTTGCCGAAGCGACGGGACGCATGGTTGTGGCGTATGACCGACCGGGTTTTGGTCAGTCGGATGCGCAAGCTTCGCCCTTGCCTTTGAGCTTTATCGGCGATGAGGCGAGGGGCGGGTTTCAGTCCGTGGTTGATCATTTCGAATTCGATCGCTTTGTCGTCTTTGGACACAGCGTCGGGGGCGGCATGGCGGTGGGATGTGCAGCGGCGTTTTCGGATCGTTGCGATGCCCTGATCACTGAGTCCGCGCAGGCGTTTGTGGAAGACCGCACCGTGCAGGGCATTCGCGCGGCGCAGGACGTGTTCCAGCAACCGGGACAGATCGATCGCTTGCGCAAGTACCACGGCGACAAGGCCGAGTGGGTGCTGCATGCGTGGACGGATACCTGGCTGGCGGACGACTTCGCAACGTGGTCGCTCGATGCCACGTTAGCGCGTGTGACATGTCCGAACCTGGTGATTCACGGCGACCTGGATGAGTACGGCTCCGTGCGACATCCCGAGCGCATGGCCCATCTCACGCGTGGCGCATCGACGTTGAAGATCCTCGAAGGGATCGGCCATGTACCGCATCGGGAACAGCCGGCACGCACGCTGGAGCTGGTCAAGGCCTGGTTGGCGGCAATCTAGCCGGGCGTAATGCCTTGATTGGCATGCCGTTTGTCACTGGTTGCGCGTGTGCCGCCAGCGCTAGCGTCGCGCCCTTATCCATCGAGAGAGGATCTCTCCGTGATCAGGCACGTGGCGTGGGGTACGTTGGCTTTGCTGTGCGTGGCGAGCGCGTGGGCGAAGGGGCCGGTGACGGCGGTGCCGCATGTGGTGCCGAACACGAAGGTGTTGGTGCTGGGCACAGTGCACCTGGTGGAAGCGCCGAAGCACTTCCAGGCATCGTCGCTCGATCCGGTGGTCGACAAGCTGGTGGCGTACAAGCCGCAGGTCGTCACTGTTGAGCAGATTTCCGGTGAGACCTGCGTGCATATGGCGCAGCTGACCACGGTGTATGACCCGGAGGATGTGCGTCGCTTCTGTGCCGATACCAGCAAGGCAAAAGCGGCAACGGGGCTGGAGATCATCGACGCGCTGGCGCAGGTGCAGAGTACGCTCAAGGCATGGCCGATCTCGCCCACACCGGCGCAACGTCGCCATCTCGCCGCACTCTTTCTGGCATCGGGCGATGGCACGTCGGCGGCCGTGCAGTGGTTGCAGCTTCCCGAGGCCGAGCGTCATGCCGGCGACGGTCTCGATGCCGCGCTGGTCGATCAGCTCCATGGCATGGCCACCGGCAATGAGAGTTACCAGATTGCCGCGCGCGTGGCGGCGCGCTCGGGTCTGCAGCGCGTGTATCCGGTGGACGACCACACGGGTGACAACCTCGACATTACCGACGCGCGCGGTTACGGCAAGGCGATCCAGGCAGCGTGGGACAGCCATGCGGCGACGGTGGCAGCCGATCGCAAGACCAAGCGCGCCCTGTGGGACAAAGGCGACATGCTCGGCGTGTATCGCTTCATCAATCGCCCGGAGGTGTTGCAAAGGGAAGTCGATGCCGACATCGGCGCGGCGCTGGGGGATACGTCGCCGGAGCATTTCGGACAGATGTACGTGGCGGGGTGGGAGAGCCGCAACCTGCGCATGGTGGCGAACGTGCATGTGGCCTTTCGCGAGACGCCCGGCGTGCGCGTGCTGTCCGTCGTGGGTAGCCAGCACAAGCCGTGGTTCGACAGCCTGCTGGGGCAGATGCAGGGCGTGGAGATCGTCGACGTCGAAAAGGTGCTCCAATAGTCGCTTGACCCTGACGCAACGTCAGGCCGTAGCGTGGGCGCATCCGAGGTGAAGAGGGAAAGGCAGGCATGCGATTGACCGTAGGCGAACTGGCCCGGCGCACGGGTTTGACGGTGCGCACGCTGCACCACTACGACCACGTCGGCTTGCTTCATCCCTCCGCGCGCTCGGACGCCGGCTATCGGCTGTACACCCCGGATGATGTGGAGCGCTTGTACCGCATCGTGGCGCTGCGGCGCCTGGGGTTGCCGCTGTCCGATATCGGCACCGCCCTGGCCGGGCCCGAGGTGTCGTTGGCGACGCTGCTGGATCGGCAGATCGACGCGCTTGAACAGAACATGGCGCGTGATCGTCGTCTCCATGACCAGCTGCGCACCCTTCGCGACAGCCTCGCGGCCGGCCAGTCCCCCGATCCGGCCCGCTGGCTGGACACGCTGGAGCTGATGAGCATGTACGAGAAGTATTTTTCCGCCGAGGAACTGAAAGCGCTGCCGCTGTACAGCGAGCCGGACGCGCAGGTTGAGTGGAGTGCGCTGGTGACGGCCATCCAGGCCGCGATGGATCGCGGTTCCAGGCCGGGCGACCCGGATGCGGACATCCTGGCGTTGCGCTGGATGACGACGGTCGGCAAGAGCACGGGCAACAACCCCGCGTTCCTGATGCGCCTCCACGAGATGAACGAGAACGAGCCCGACGCGCGCCAGAAGACGGGCATCACCGAGGCGATGCAGGCTTTCGTGGAGCAGTCGCTGATCGCCGCCCGGTTGGCCATCTTTGAGCGGTACCTGCCGCCGGAGGACATGGCGCGCATGCGCGAGCACTACGGTCGCGACATGTATGCCTGGCCGCCCTTGATCGCGGCGCTGCTCAAGGCGCGTGACGCCGGCATGCCGCCGGACGATCCGGAGGTGCGCACCCTGGCGAAGCGCTGGATCGAGATGTTCACGGCCTACGCAGGCACCGATCCGGCCAATCACGCGCGCATTCGCGAGGCCTATGCGAAGGAGCCGGATCTGCGCAGCGGCAGTGCGGTGGACGAGACGTTGATCGTGTACGTGCGGGCCGCCCTGGAAGGGATGCGGTAGGCGGCGGCGCGCTCGCGGCGGGAGGTTCGCTGCGGGTTACGTGTCCAGCCACCACCAGAACATCACGCACTCCCGCCGGTCGTCCGGCCCGATGGAAAAGTCACCCTCTCCCTTGCGCATCGCGTGCAAGGCCTTGAGTACCGAAAGCTGCTGGCGGGCGCCCAGCCGCCAGGTCACATCGCCGGCCTCACCCTGGAGGCTCCAGCGGTCCGGGTCCTCGTCGTTGCCCAGGCGAAGGCGATGGGTGATGTCATGGCCGTCGTGAGGCGTCCTGAGCACGCCCAGCATCCGCCCGGAGGGGTGGGTGGTGGGAATCGTCCGGGAGGACCCGGGCGGGGCGACCGCCAGAATCTCCAGCAGCGCGATCAGCGATTCGCGACCTTCCCGGTCGGCGCTGAACTGCCAGCGCGAGTCGGCCGGCCGGGCACCCATAAAGCGCCAAAGGCAGATCCGACCGTTCGGCTTCCACGCGTGAATGTCCTGACGTGTGTTCAATGCGCCTCCCTGTGCGCCCGGAAAGCCCCTGCCCGGCGCTGCGACCTAGCACAGTAACGTCCCAGAAAATGCGTACTACTGCCCGGGTATTTGCCCTACTATCGGCCGATGAATGCGCCTACATCCAACGATTCCAAGCCCCAGCCCAAAGGCCGCCTCGCCATTGTAGGCATGGGCATGACCCTGGGGTCTCACCTGACCCCGCTGGCGCGTAGCCACATCGCGCAGGCCGACGTGATCTTCGCCGGCTTGTCGGACGCCATCGTGGAGCGCTCGCTGGAGCGCATGCATCCGGACGTACGCAGCCTTCAGCCCTATTACCGCGAAGGCAAGTCGCGCATGAAGACCTACCGCGAGTGGGTCGAAGTGATGATGACCGAGGTGCGCGCCGGCAAGCGGGTGTGCGGGGTGTTTTACGGGCACCCGGGTGTGTTTGCCTGGTCGCCGCACAAGGTGATCGAGGTGGCGCGCGCGGAGGGTTTCGAGGCGCACATGGAGCCGGGCATTTCTGCCGAGGACTGCCTGTACGCGGACCTGGGCTTCGATCCGGGCCGGCTGGGTTGCCAGCACTTCGAGGCCAGCCAGCTGCTTTTCTACGACCGACGCATCGACGCGGCCGGCTATCTGGTGCTGTGGCAGGTGGCCCTGGTGGGCGATCGCTCGCTGGGCCGGCTCGCGACGGGCTCGGCATATCGCGAGCTGCTGACCGAGTTGCTGGCGCGCGACTACCCGCTGGACCATGAAGTGATCATCTATCGCGCCGCCACGTTGCCGATCGAGCGTCCCAGCATTCGCCGCATCACGCTGCGGGAGTTGCCGCAGGTGCCGATGTCGGCCGAAGAGACGGTCGTGCTGCCGCCGGCGTATGCGCTCAAGCCCAACGCGGCGATGCAAGCGCGTCTTGAGGCACTGGACAAGCTGGAGAAGGCGAGTACCGTCGCCTGAGGGGAAATGCCGTTAAAACAAGGCATTAGGCTTTAAAACGATCCAAAGGGCCGGGTGGGGCCCTGCCGGGGCCGTCATCAAGGCTTATCGGGCTGATGCCACCATGCGGGCTGATACAGCTGCATGCCGACATGGTCGACTTTCAACAACGCAAATCAGGGGTTACATCATGGACACGCTGGACCTTCTCGAAGCTATCGGGAGTGACGCCTCGCTGCGCCACGCCACCGCCGAGGAACTCAATGACCTGCTGGCCGAAGCACAGGCTTCCGAGGCCCTGACGGCCGCCGTCGCCACGGGTGACCGCGCGCACCTGGCCGCCGAATTTGGCCAGAAAGGCAACAACACCCCGCAGGTGACCCAGACGCCGGGCCACGAAGAAGAAGCCGAAGAACCGCTCGAAGCGCCGGCACCCGACGACGACAAGTCGCTCGCCTGATCGGGCTATCCCGGCATGCCCCGGCTGCTCCGCCGCCTCACGTCCTGGCCCTTGCTGCTGGCCATGGGGTGCTGTGCGTGCGTGCAGCCGGTGCATGCGCAGGCCATCAGGAACGTCACGGCGTTCCTTGACGAGGCGGAGCGCGTTCGCACGGAGGACCATCCGCGCTTTGTGCAGATGCTCGAGCAGATCCAGCGCGATCCGCCGAAGCTCACCGGCACCGAGCAATGGCGCCTGCGTTATCTGCAGGCCTGGGAAACGATGTTCCAGGGCGACTACGCCACGTCCGAAGCGCAGCTGCGCAACATCATCGATCACTCCGGCGATGACATCCTCGCGGCGAAGGCCTCCGGCCAGCTGCTCAACAATCTTTCGACCAATCGTCGTTACGAAGAAGCCTTTGCGCTGGCCAATCGCCTCACGGCGCAACTGGGTGACATCAAGGATCCGCTCACGCGGTTCATGCTGCTGACCAACCTGTCGCAGATGATGAATCTCGCGGGCCAGACCGACCTGGCGATCCAGTATGCACGCATGGCCGGCGATGCCATTCCCTCCGGGGAATCCACCTGTCGTCCTTACTACATGGAAGCGGCGGCGCTCTACAACGGCAAGCGCCTGAAGTCGACGAGCCCTGAAATCCAGCGTGCCGTCGATGCCTGTGAATCCGCCCACCAGGTGGTATTCACCAATGCGACCTTGCTGATGCTGGCCAGCATTTACCTGGAAGAACATCAGCCGGCAAAAGCGCTGGCGCTGATGGATCGACTGGAAGAAAGCATTCGCGCAAGCCACTACTACCCGCAGATGCAGGCCGCGCACATCGAGCGCGCGCAGGCCAACGAGCAACTGGGCAATTACGCCGATGCGCGCAAATCGGCGCTGGCCGGCATCGGGATGAGCAACGCGGACGAAGTCAGCAACTGGTTGCGCGACGCGTATGAAGTGCTCTATCGCGTGGAAAAGGCGCGCGGCAACAATCCGGGTGCGATCGCGTATTACGAGCGCTTCGTGGCCCAGGACAAAGGTTATCTCGACGACGTCAGTGCACGCGCGCTGGCGTACGAGGTCGCCCAGCAACACATGCTCATGCACAAGCTCGAAACCGAGCGGCTGAGCAAGCAGAACAACATCCTGCGCCTGCAACAGGCGCTGGATACCAAGGCGATGGAAACCAGTCGCCTGTACATCGCGCTGCTGAGCGTGGTGCTGGTGTCGATCGTGCTTTGGCTGTTCCGCGTGAAGCGATCCCAGCTTCGTTTCAAGAGGCTCTCGCGGCTCGATGGGCTCACCGGCATCCTCAACCACCAGCACTTCATCGGCGATGCCGAACGCATGCTGCGCGTGATGGAAAGGAAGCCCAGCCATGCGTGTCTGATCTTCATCGACCTGGATCACTTCAAGCAGGTCAACGATACCCATGGTCATCCGGCCGGTGACGATGTGCTGCGTCGAACCGTCGGGATTTGCCAGCAATACTTGAGGAACAATGACGTCTTCGGCCGCCTCGGCGGCGAGGAGTTCGGCATCCTGTTGTCCGATTGCCCGCGCGAGCGTGGTCTCGCCATGGCCGACAGCATCCGCATCGCCATCCAGTCTTCCGTGTTCGACAGCCATGGCAGCATGATCACCACATCGGCCAGCGTCGGCCTGGCGTCGACCGATGCCTTTGGATTCGATCTCAAGCGCCTGTGCCGCGAAGCCGATGCGGCGCTCTATCGCGCCAAGCGCACCGGCCGCAATCGCGTCATGGCGGATACGCCGAGCAACGGCCTGGTGGAAGCCTGAGTCAGCGTTTGACGGCGAGTACGCCGTCCAGTGCCAGCTCCGCCCGGAATCCCGCCTTTTCCAGTCGCTTCGCCACTTCGCGCGGTACGTCACGATCGCTGGTCAATTTGTTCGGGCTGCCGGTGTAATGGAACATGCGGCCGCCCGGGCGAAGTACGCGCGCCAGTTCGTTGTAGAACGCCTGCGCGTAAAGCTCACCGGCAATGCCGAAGCGCGGCGGATCGTGCAGCAAAGCATCGAATGATGCGCTGGCAAGTTGCGTGATGGCTTGCGAGACATCGCCATGCGTGAGCTGCAACTTGCCGTGGCTTGCGTCTGGATCGGGTGACCAGGGATTGAGGGTGCGCAGCCACAGTACGTCGTCATTCTTCTCGAATGACTGGATGCGCGCGACACCGGCATCGAGGCAACACGCCGCGAAGTAACCCAGGCCGCCGCAAGTATCCAGCACCGTCTTTCCCTTCGGCGCAATCAACGCAACCTTGCGGCGCGCATCGTCGACGGGCGATTCCTTCGAGGTGGGCAGCATCTTGATGCCATCGATCTCGAAGGTGGGTGCGCCCCACTCGGTGGGAACGAGCTTGATCAGCGCCTGCGTGTAGGTGGAGACGGTGGAGAAGTCCTCGCCATCCCAGTAGTAGATCGTCCGGTCCTTGATCTTGCCGGGGTAGGGATAGCTGGCGCCTTTCCAGTCCCAGTGATCGGCGTGGAGCGTGGCGGTGCCTTCACTGCGGCCGAGGTCGAGCGAGCCTTGCCATGCGTCGGCGCCGGCCTTGCGGGCGCGCAGGAGGGCGGTGGCGGTGGGCAGGGTGAGGAGGGGGCCGGTGTAGTGGGGCACGGGGCGACGATCGTATGCGGGGTGGGTGATTATGGGTGATGTTGGCGTGGTGCAGGGGTGATTCGCGTGAATCAAGCCCGGTGCTCACTCGGGCGCCGGCGCGGCCCGATCAAAGCCGACTCATGCCCTCGCGGCATCGTCAGTCCAGCCTGGGCGGGAATGACGCCTTGTTAAAGGGGATGGATAGCCATGATGGCAACCTTGACCGCTGAATGCCTAGCCATTCCGGCGGTCGCCCGCGCATCAACGCATCGTCAGCACGCCCGTTGAGATATCGCCGAAGCGTCCGTTCAAAGCCCGTGCGTTGCACCTCGATGTAGCGATGGCCGTCAGGCGGCGATCGGCTAATGGCGTACTTCATCAAGCCACGACACGTGCCGACGATCCAGCTTTCCCCATAAGACCCGTTGAATCCATACATCGCACTTGATCGTTCCAGCTTTGTCACGACGCATCCGGGGCCGAGGTCTTCTTCGATCAATGCCATGCCTGTGCTGTTGAACTCACCTTGCCGTTCGTTGCGCATGCTCGCCGTTGCGCCGGTGCGATACGCGTCGGGCAGTCCTGACCAGCGAAGCGTCGATGGAAGGCTTGCGGACGGAACATCGTGCGGAGGCGAGAGCGAGCGGTCTGCCACGCGTTGAACGGACATGTCCACGCCGCGATCGGGAAATGCCGCGGGCGGGTAATACGACACCCAGTACTCCTGCTCGCCCATGCAGGTCGATACGAACCATTGCTCCTGACGGAGCCCGTTGTTCCCGGATACAACCGTATCGATGCGGTCGAGTGTCGCAGGGCAATCCTGCGGCAGCTGGTCGTTGATCAACGCCAGTGCGCGCGTCTGAAAATCGTCCGTTGCGCCATGCACCATGGATGCCATGGCGCACAAAACGGCTGCGAACACGATGCGTGTGATCACGAAACAGACCCTCCCCTGACACGCTGCAACAAAGATGAATCCCCGTCACGTATCTATCGATAGAAACACAACTCTGCGCACCCGCGCACGAAAAATCATCTTATGGCGCATTGACCCCGGGGCTGCGGACGGGCCTACTCACGGGCCGGCCCATAGCAGTGAGTCTCCATGAAAGCGCTCTGGCTCTGCGCGGCACTCGTTGCTGCGACATTTACCCAGCCTGCGGCACATGCCGCCAATGTCTCCGATCCCGTCGTCATTGCCAGTTACACCGGCAAGGCGGGTGGTGCGCGCATCGGGCTTTCCCTGGTGGTGCGTGGCGACGAAGTGTTGCCCGGCAGTCACTATTTTCGCAGCAGTGATCTGGTCGATCTTCCACTGCTCGGAACGTTGGGTGCGAAGCCGCAGTTGAAAGACGCCCAGGGCGGCGTGTTCAAGCTGGGGTTCAGTGGGCCGTCGCGCGACGGACATGCGCCGACGTCGCTCGACGACAGCACCGGGCTCACCGGCACGCTGACCGACGATAGTGGCAAGCACATGATGGTCACGCTGTCGCTGACGTCGATTCGGCAGGCAAGCAAATCGCCTGAGCGCTGGTACGAAGACATTACGCACAAGAGCGACACGGCGTTCGAGCAGCACGTACAGGGTTTCTACAAGGCGGTGCTGGCGGACGATCCACAGGAAGCGGCACGACACGTGGCCTTCCCGATGCGCGTCAATGCCGGTCGCACCGGCATGACCATCACGTCACCGGCCCAGCTGAAAGCCAAGTGGGCCAAGATCTTTACCAAGGCGTGGCTGGAGAGTGCGCAGGAGGCGATGCCGCACGATCTGTCGGTGCTGCAGGGGCGGGCCATGCTCGGCGACGGCCTGGCTTATTTCAGCGACGCCGGTGCGGTGGTCGTCAACGTGCGTTGAGCCATTCGCGCCGGACGAAGTGATAGAGCGGTCGAAGGCCGCGCTTGAGGGGTTTCTTCAGATTCCACGTCAGCCACTGACGCTGGCGCAGCGCGTCCGTGCCGCGGGCGAGCGCGAGTGCGTGTGCGGGCGACATGCCACGCCACAAGGTGTAGCGGCCAAGGATCAGGCAGTCGTCGACGCGCTGCGTGGCTACCGTGGGTTCGGACGTGAACAGATAGCGGATGCCAGCGGCGGCGGCTGCCTGGGCCACGGCGCGTGAATAGAAGCCGCCGGGCACGGAAGCGACCCGCACATCATGGCCCAGAACCTGGCGCAGGCGATCAACGCTCTCGCACCACTCGGCATCCAGCGCGGCGTGGCTTAATCGCGAGATCTCCGCGGGATGCGTATGCGAATGGCTGCCGACCACGTGTCCCGCATCGTCGATGGCGCGCAACTGCGCCGCGGACGTAAAGCCTGGCGTGTCCACTCGTGAGGTGGTGATCAGGAAATGGCCCGCCATGCCGTGTTCGCTCAGCGAGCCGGCAATGCGCACCGCGCTGGCGCCACCATCGTCGAAGGTGAGGCAGGCGTCGCCGGTGGCCCAGGGTGAGGCGTCCACGCGCACGAAGCGCTGGCCGCTATTGGCAAGCCGCGCGAGGTGCGCGGCAAAGTCCTGTTCGTCCAGCTTGTAATGCGCCGCGGCGGGACCCGGAAAGCCACTGTCGTCGGGCCGTCCCGCCGTCACCACGTCGTGATACATGAGCGAGGCGATGTTCATGGCGTCGCGCCGTGCACGGTGCGTTGCCAGCGCAGGTAACGGCTGAGCCACGGCTGGCCCCAGGCGCCACTCATGCGTCCATGCACATCGATGGGCTGGGCTTCGCCGCGCACGACTTCACCAAGCCGTCGCGCGACGGCGTCCAGGTTCTCGAGCACTACGCGATACTGGATCACCACATGCGATTCGTGGCGTTCGTCGAACGCATAGCGGTAGTGACCGTAGACGGGTCCCGTGTCGACGCCTGCGTCGATCTTCAGCAGCGTCATGCCGACGTGGGCGAGGTCGCGCTGGGCGAGCGCCCAGAAACAGCCATGGGCGTTGCGGTACTCGGGGCATATGCCCGGATGCAGCACGAAGATGCCCGTGCCCGGCACGGACAACAGCTTCTTGCGGATCAGTTGCTTGCAGCGCGCCAGCACGAAGTCCGGGCGAAGCGCGCGCACGAAGGCCACCACGGCGGGGTCGTTGACGTCCGACGCCACGATCTCCGGCACGTGCGGCACGCCACCATAGCGCCGATGCATACGGGCGAGCGCATGGCGCGTCCAATGCCGGTCACGCGACGACTGCGTCAGCTTCTGCCACACACGCATCGCAAGGACATCGACCATGCGCAGCGGGCCAACCCGTTTCAGCTCACGGCGCACCCGGGCGACGCGCTGCGCCCGGGTTTCGTCGAGCACCACGATGCCAGCCACATCGGTAAACGATGCCAGCCACGCCGCCAGCCCCTGGCGATCAAAAGCATCACTGGCATGACAGATCAGGACACTGCGCACGACACGTCGGCCTTCACATGGGTGGGTGGCGCCAGTTCGAAATCGCGCCAGTCGTTGGGATTGCCCTGCTTGCCGGCCTCGGCGGCCTTGATGATGTTGTAGGTCTCGCGCGCTGTGACGTAGTGCAGCACGTATCGCTTGCCGTCGTTGTATCGGGTTTCCAGATGCTGATGCATGGCGTGCATGGCGGGGCCGAGCAGGGTGTCCATATCGCGTTCCTGCGTACCGTGCGTGTGCACCTTGATGAAGATCCACTCCGGGCGACCCTCCACATGGATGCCCGTGCGCACCCATGCATCGACGCGTTCGGGCGTCGGCGGGCAGGCGCGACGCACGTCGGAGCTTTCAATGCGTGGAATCACGCCGTAGCGCCGGTCGCGCCAGTTCAGGCCCAGCGGGCCCTGGATGATCATCAGGTCACCGCTCGCCGGCACGCCGACTTTCACCGGCACGCCGGTGTTGTGCGATTTCGGGCGCGCGGGATCGTCGGTGGCGTAGTAGATGCTGTTGATCGTGCGCGTCTGGGTGTCGCTGGGCGCCGAGGGCAGCGTGAAGTCGGCGTAGCAGCCGAGATCGCGCAGCAGCTCGATCTCGTTGTTGATGCCGCACCAGCGGCCGTCGCGGCGCGAGTTGTCCAGGCACCAGTTGCCATGGATGAAAGCAAAGCGCAGTTCGCCGGTGCGCGGATCGCGCGGCAAGGCGCCGTGGCGTCCATGCAGGACGTCATTGAAGCGGGCGATGGTGGCGCGGAAGTTGGCTGGCGTGTCGTTGTCGTGGTGCAGGTGGATCTCGATTTCACCGAAGCCGTCGGCGCAAAGCGCGGCGAGCTTGTCGAGGTGTTCCTCCAGGTATTCCTCTTCCGGGTAGAAGAAGCTGTGCTGAGGATGGCGACCGTCCGCGTCACGATGGTCCGCAGCCATCAGGCGATAGTCCTGGCACCAGCGGTCCACGCGCGCACGCTGCTGCTCCAGCGGCACCTTGCCCCAGGCCGGTTCGAAATGGTCGACAAAGCAAAACATCACGTGCACCGGGCCATCGACCTTCGGCGGCTTGCGGCGAAACAGGTAGCTGCCCAGCCAGATCTCCATGTTGCGCGCACGGATCGCCAGGGCCACGGCGAAGATGCCCAACAGCACGAGCGTGAAGAGCGTCATCCAGAGGACGTGCATCATGCGACCTCCCCGTCGACCAGGGTCAGCAGTTGCTGGGCGTTATTGCGCCATTGCCGTTCGCGCACGATGTAGTCGCGCGCCGCCGTTCCGACCCGCGCACGCTCCTCTGACTGCTGCACGAGGTCAAGCACGCGCTGCACGCAGGTGTCGGTTTCCCCGCGCGGGAACAGCCAGCCGGTATGCCCGTCGGCGATCACTTCGGCGACCGGCGCGTAATCGGGGGCGACCACGGCCACGCCCATGGCCATGAGCTCGAACAGTTTCATCGGCGAGCCGTAAAGATTGGAGTCGGGCAGCACGGCGTAGTCCATGCAGGCGATCCACGAGGCGATCTCGTCGTGCGGCACGCGACCGGGCAACAGCACGCGATCGGACAAGCCCCGCTCGGCCACGAGGGCGCGCACCGCCGGCAGCGTCACGCCATCGCCGACGAAGACCAGCGCCAGGTTGGGTGCTTCGGACAGGCGCTGCGCCATGGCTTCGACGAAGCCATCCACGCCATGCCAGTGTGCGAAGACGCCGATATGACCGCACACCACGCGACCCCGCAGCCCGCGCTCGTCGCGCAGGCCTTCGCGGTCGAATCGCTGTGGATCAAAGCGGTGGAGATTGGCGGCGTTGGGTGACACCACGGATGGCGCGATGTTGCCGTACGCCTGCTCCGCCTCGCGCCGGAAGTAGTGCGAGATGAACACCAGGCCTGTCGCATTGCGCAGGCACCAGCCTTCGATACGGCGCGCCATCGCGGTCAGCTTCAGCGGCCGCACGCGATGCACCAGCGCGGAGTCGTTGATCTCCAGCACCAGCGGGATGCCGCGCCGCTTCGCCATCCACACCGTGGTGAAAAGGAACAAGGAATAGCGCTCGTAGATTAATTGCGGGCGCAGGCGACGCATCGCCGATCCCATACGCAGCCAGGTGACGGCGTTGTACGCCAGCTCCATCAGCTCGAACAGCACGCCCGGAAGTCGCGTCACGAGGCCGGCCACGCGCCCGCGCTTGCTCGATGCCTGGGTGGGCGATTCATGCTCCGGGTCGGCGCCGGGGAAGGAGATCACCTTGACCTCATGGCCCAGCTCACGCAGCGCTTCGACGATGCCGCGGATATGCACGCCTTCGACGTGGCGGCCGCGCGTGCGGTGGTGATAGATGATTTTCATGGCTGCACCGTCGGCACAGCATGGAACTGATGGCCCTGGGCCAGCCATTCCGGCAGCAGGACGCTCAAGGCGGCGGTCGCCTTGTGGCTGTCGTCATGCATCAACACGATGTCGCCGGCCTGCGGCGGCGAATGGCGCAGGCGCCGGATCAGGGCGTCTTCGCCCTCGTCCTGGAAATCGAGGCTGTCGTACGACCAGTGCACCAGGCTGCGGCGGTGCGCGGCGAAGTACAGCAGCAGGGACGGCGCCAGGTCACCGCGCGGGGGCCGCATCGGGTGGTGCGTGCGCTGCGAGAACGGGCGCAAGAGCGCGTCGGTTCGTGAAATCTCGTAGAGCTTCTTCTTCAGCGACATCGGTCGGAACGAATAGTGGCTGTAGGAGTGGTTGCCGATGAGGTGACCCTCGTCGACCATCCGCTGCACCAGTTCCGGGTATTGCTCGATCTTGTTGCCGACCAGGAAGAAGCTCGCCTTCACGCCGTGTTTGGCCAGCAGGTCGAGCAGGGGGGCGGTGTGTTGCGGATCGGGGCCGTCATCGAAGGTGAGGTAGCGGGCGTCGTCACGGCGCGGTCCTCGCACCATCACCAGCGAATCGGGCAACAGATCCAACAGTTGCTGCTTGCGTGACTTCATGCGGCGGCACCCATGGAAGCAGTGGATCGGGTCGCAGCCGCCTGCAGAATGGCATCCAGCCGCACGATGTTGTCGTCCCAGCAATAACCGCGCGCATGGGCGGCGATGGCCTGCCCCTGCCAAGGCGCGTCCAGCGCGTCGAGCAGCGCCGCCGCCAGGCGCTCCGGGTCATGCGGCGGCACCAGGATGCCGGCATACGCGGGAACCACTTCGGGAATGCCACCGACGCGCGTCGCCACCACCGGCACGCCACAGGCCATGGCCTCCAGCACCACGTTGGGCACGCCTTCGTTGTGACTGGGCAGGCACAGCACGCTGGCGGCGCGGAACCAGTCGCCCAGGGCGTCGTGCGCGACGGCGCCGGGCAGCATCAGGCGATCCGCGCAGCCCAGGGCTTGCGCGCGGTGCAGCAGCGCGGCGCGGCAGGCACCGGAGCCGACGAAGGCGACGCGCGCATCGGGGTGATGGTCAAGCACGGAGGGGAGCGCATTGACGAGATCCACGCAACCCTTGGTTTCCTTGAGGTTCCCGACGTAGAGCAGCAGGGGTTCATCGATCGACAGGCCGAGGCGCGCCCGTGCATCGGCACGCGGGCCTGGTGCGAACAAGGCGGCATCGACGCCGTTGTAGATCACATGGACGCGCGCGGCATCCGTGCCCATCTCGGTGGCCTTGTCAGCCAGCGCCTTGCTCACGGTCACCACCGCGCGCGCGTGGCGCAGCGCATGGCTGATCTGTGGACGGCGCAGGGCGAATGCGGCCTGCACGTTGAGGTCGCTGCCGTGCACTTTCATCACGTACGGAATGCCCAGGTACCGCGCCACCCAACCCGCCGCGACGCCATCGGGATACGCCCAGCTCGCCAGCACGCAGTCGTAGTTGGCGGCGCGCAGTTTCCGGCCGCGCTGCCATAGCAGGCACAGCAGCCAGCACAACGCATGCAGCGCGCGGCCAAAGCGCGGTGGGTAGTAGAACGTGAAGTGATCGGTGTTGACGTTCTCGGCGCTGAATTCGCCCGCCGGGCGACGCATGCGCTCGCGAAAATCCACGGCGGTCAGCACATCGACCTCATGCTCGCGCCCGAGGCGACCGAACTGCTGGCGGTTGAAGGTGCCGCGCAGCGGATCCCACGGGTGGGGGAAAAGATTGGTGAGCACGAGGATCTTCAGTTTCATTCCTCGGCCCCCGCATACAGGGCCGCGTACCGCCCGGCCATGGCTTCGAGCGAGCCGTGCTGTTCCACCCAGGCGCGCGCGGCCAGGCCCCACGTCGTGGCCTGGCGCAATTCGCGCAGCATCGACAGCATCGCGTCGGCGAGGGCCGGCGGATTGCGCGGCGGCACGATCAGGCCGGTGGCGCCATCGTGGACGATTTCCGCGTTGCCGCCGACGTCGGTGGCGACGATGGGCAGCGCCACCGCGCAGGCTTCGAGCAGGGCGATGGAGTAGCCCTCGCTGACTGATGACAGCACGAACAGGTCCAGTCCCTGCAGCAGGTCGTGCACGTCGGTGCGGTCGCCGAGGAAATGCACGCTGTCGGCGACACCCGCTTCACGCGCGCAGGTTTCGAGTTCGGCGCGCAGCTCGCCATCGCCGATCAGCACCAGCGCAGCGTCGGCGTACTGCTTGTGTACGTGCGCGAACGCTTCGATCAACCCGCGCTGGTCCTTGGCCCAGTTAAGGCGACCCACGGTGCCGATCAGGCGCCGCTGCGGCGGCAGGCCGAGCACCGACAGCAGGTGGTGACGCATCTCGTCCGAGGCCGGGAAGAAGCGTTCCACGCAGATGCCATTGGGCACGACGCGCGCCTTGGCCTGGGGAACGATGCCGCGTTCGATGCCATCGCGCCGCGCGGCCTCGCAGACGGTGACTACTGCACGCGTGCGATGCAGCGCACGCCGATAGAGCCATTCACGCCGGCCTGGGCGAGGGTTGCTGCCCATGCCGTGGCGCGTGTTGATCAGCGTCGGCACGCCCGCGCCAAGGCTGGCCAGGGCAGCGTGGTAATGCGCTACCGCGTTGTGCGTGTGCAGGACGTCCGTGCCGTGCATGCGGATAGCACGGCGCAGTCGATGCAGGGCACCCAGATCCAGGCCCCGGCCCTTGCCGCAGGCGATCACCGGGATACCCAGCGCCGTCAGTTCAGGCGCCTGCGCGCCCAGGTCATAGAGGCAGACCACCTGACAGTGATGCCCTTGTCGATGCTGCAGCTTCACCAGCTCCAGCACCATGCGTTCGAGCCCGCCGCGATTGAGGTTCTCGACGACGTGCGTGATGTTCACGACACCAGCTCCGAGACCGTCACGCGGAGCTTGCCGCTGGGCGTGAGCGGGATGTCGTCGACCATATGGCATTGCAGTTCTACCTCCTGTCCCAGCACTTTGCCCGCTTCGGCGCGGATGAAGGCCAGCGAATCGGCGTTGAAGGCGCTACCCGGCACGATGGACAGGTCCAGTCGGTCGAGCCGGCGTTGCACCAGTTGGAACCGTTGCACGCCCGGCACTTCCTTGAGCAAGTGCGGGAAGAATTCGCCGGGCAGGTAGCGGCCGTCAGGCGTGCGTATCGCATCGAGCACGCGACCGTCGACATGCGCCAGCAAAGGCAGGCCGCGGCCACAGGCGCAGGCGTGCGAAGCCATGGTCGCCATGTCGCCGTTGACGTAGCGGATCAGGGGCATGCCGTCGTTGTAGAGATCGGTCAGCACCACGTTGCCGCTGGAAGCGTGCCGGCCCTGATCGTCGAGCAGCTCGACCACCAGGTGATCGGCATTGATGTGCAGGCCGTGGCGATGCTCGCACTCCGATGCGATCAGCATCACCTCGCGGCACCCGTACGTATTGAACGCATGGCAGCCGAAGGCACGCTGGACGATGTCGCGCTGGAATTCGTGCAGGGCTTCGGCGCCGCAGACGATGCTTTGCGGTTTGTGCCTGAGCACGCGTTTCTGGTCCAGCAGCCATTGGGCGAGTCGCACCAGCGGGCCGACGTAGGCGACGATCACTTCGGGGCGGTATTGCTCGATGGCATCGGCGTACTCGCCGAGGTTGTCATCGGTCATGTGGAAGCTGTTGAGCACGCGTCGGGCGAAGGCCGCGTTGAACAGGCGATCCTTCCACTGATGCGCGCGCGTTGGCGTACCCACGGCGCCGCCCCACAGGTACAGCGTGCGCCGTCCCATGCGCGAGCCGGCCCAGGCGTAGCCACGCCACATCACGGCGGTGCGGCGGTCATTGCTTTCGCGCGTGTAGCCGAAGCGCACCGGTTCGCCGGTCGATCCGCCGGTGGCCTTGTAGAGCATGCCGGCGCGCTCGGAACGAGCCTTGAGATCGTCGAAGTGCTCGCGGATGTCAGCCTTGGTCAGTACCGGCAACCGGGCGAAGTCGTCCATGGAACGGATGTCATCCGGCGTGATGCCCGCCGCCTGCCAGCGTTGGCGATAGAAGGGCACCTCACGCCAGGCGTGCTGCAGCAGGCGCTGCAGTCGCTGCCATTGCAGTGCCGCGATCTGCTCCGGCGACAGCCACTGGTCGCGCTCGTACGAAGCCAGCCAGTCCAGCGTATGGCGGCCGCGCAGGCCGCGCTCGTACGCGGGATACAGCACCCGCTGGAAGGCCGCTTCGTACCAGCCGCTCATTTGGCGGTCCTCAGCAGGATCGCCACCAGCACGTAGAGGGCGGTGATGCTGCCCATCGAAGCCGGCACCCAGCGCCACCAGCCTTCGGCCAGGCTGAAGCTGGGCAGTTCCGGCAGGCGTCGGCGGGCACCGACGTAGTAGCCGGTGACCATGGCGGCGATCAGGTACAGCACGATCATGTAGCTGCGGCTCAGGAAGAAGGCCGCCGCGAACAGGCCGCACAAGGAAAGCAGCAACGTAAGGGCCAGGCGCTTCTCGAAAACGAGGTCGCTGGCCTGTGCGGCATCCATGGTGGCGCCGGGGCGGTAACGCATCACGCTCAGCATCATCCAGAAGCCGTAGCCGACAAAAGCCAGCCAGATGATGTAGCCCACGAAGCCAGTTTCGGCGAGCACCAGGACGAAGGAGTTGTGCGCGGTCAACTCGTTGTAATCGGTGAAGTTGCCGGCGCCGACCCCAAACACCGGATTCTCAAGGAACATGTGCAGGCCTTCGTACCAGGCCTCCACGCGACCGTTGGCCGATTCTTCGCCCGCGTCCAGCTCGGTCATGCGCGAGGACAGGGCCTGCATGGCGACCAGGCCGACCAGGCCCAGGGTGCCGGCGGTGAAAAGCCCCCGCTTGTGCCAGATATAAATGCCCGCCACGACCAGCACTGCCAGCATGGCGCCGCGGGAGTTGGTCAGGTAGACGCCATAGAGCATCAGCGCGGCGCCGGACCACCACGCCAGTTTCATCAGCGCACCGGCCTGGCGGGCGAGGAAGAAGGCCATCGGCAGCGTGGCGACAAAGAGCAGGCCCAGGTCATTGGGATCGTTGAAGATGCCGACGTACTGCACGCGGCCTTCCTCACCCAGCGGGATGCCCGTCCAGCCGACGCCGGTCTGGGCCTGTTGAATGCTGTGCAGGGCCAGTACCACCGAGCACAACACGAAGACCCTCATCGACGTGACGACCCGCTTTCGGGAGGTGCACGCCGCGGCGAAGATGAAAAACGCGGCGACGGCCGGCCCGAAGCGGCTGAGCTCGTCCAGCATGCCGCCGACCCAGCCATTGGTGGCCTGCGACAGCATCAGCACCACGAGGAAGGCCGGAAGCAGCACGAACTGCGGCGCGGCGAAGGTCCGGTCCCGGGAGAACATCCAGCTGGCGAATGCCAGGCCCAGCACCGCCGGAAGCAGCGGCACGTTTTCCAGGCCGGGCAGGTAATCCTGCGGCCGGATGATGGTGAGGACCAGGTACAGCAGGATCAGGAGGAACATGGCTCCGCCTGCGCTTCCGCCGGCACGCGGCTGGCGGTGGGGTAGCTCATCAGACTGGGCATGGTCAGCATGGCGGCGAACCAGCCCGGGCCCATGTTGCGCTCCACCGGCAGCCGGTAGAGCGAGTAGCGATTGGAGGCCGGTTCCGGATTGGTGCCGCAAATGTAACTGCAAGCCACGGCGAAACCCGCCTCACGCGTGGCCTTCACCACGGCGTCGTCGAAGGCGCGATCGCCACCGACCGGATACGACATCAGGCCCACCGCCGGGCCCAGTTCGCGCAGCAGGGTGTCGCGCGAATGCTGCACTTCGAATTCCATGTCCGCGAGCGGCAACTTGGACAGCATGCGGTGATGCACGCCATGCGAACCAATCTCCATGCCGGCCGCGTGCATTTCGCGCAGCTGATCCCAGGTCATCGGCCGGCATTCGGCCGGCGTGTGATCGGCGGGGAGGTTCCACTCCAGTTGCAGGCGTTCGATCAGGGCCGACTGCGCGAGCGCGTCCATTTCCTTCATGCGCGACAGCAGTTCCGTGCCCAGCGCACGCCGTTCCTCACGCTCCGTGGGTACCGGCGTATCGATGCCCAGCTCCGGCACGCGCAGGCGCGCATCGGCGGGCGCGAGCAGGATCATGTGCACCAGCCAGTCATAGGCATAGGGTTTGCCGGTATCGATGTGACCGGTGGAAACGAAGAACGTCGCCGGAACGCCGAGCTCACGCAGGATGGGAAAGGCGATGTGGTAGTTGTCGTCGTACCCGTCGTCGAAAGTCACCACCACCGCGTCGGCGGGGATGGTTTTTCCCGCCTCGATCATCTGCGCGACATCCGACAGGCGCATCGGGCGGAAGCGCTCGCGCAGCATCATCATCTGTTCGCGAAAGCGCTCGGGCGAGGTGCTGATCAGTTCCAGGTCGAAATCGTAGGTGGCCGGATCGGGCAGCGGCATGATCCGGTGATAGGCCAGCACGCGCAGGTCTTTCAGCCACCACGCGCGCAGGCGTTGCAGCGTATGCAGCAAGCCACTGCTGTAACACAGCTCGCCCAGGCCGCCGCGCAAACCGGAAGCCCTGCCATTGTCCTGCGCTTCGGTCACCATAGATGAAGTCCCCGATGTCGGGCGAAGGCCAAAAGGGCCTGCGCTGCAAAAAGATTCATGTAGAAAAAGGCGACGGCCAGGCGCACTGGCAGCCAGCGCCCGAGCACCGGCACCAGGCGCCCCAGGACCACCAGCAAGGCGCCGCATCCCAGCGCGACCAGCGCCAGCGCACACAGGGTGTGGCGCGTGGCGAGCAGGGCAGCGCTCAGCGTCAGGCCCAGCAACAGCCACGGTGCAAGCAGGCGCAGCAGCTTGTGGCTGGCGAAGCGGAACCACAGCGGATTGGTCCATGGCGACAGCAACCAGGGCTCGAGCTGCACCAGCTGGCAGTTGCCGGCCAGGGTGCGGATCTTGCGGCGACGTTCCTCCAGCGGCTGCTGCACCAGCTTGTCCCAGGCCAGTGCGCGCGGCTCGAACACCACGCGCTTGCCCGCTGCCGCCACCCGCATGGGAATCAGCACGTCGTCCAGCACGGTGCCGTGCGGCAAAGGCCAGAACAGGTCGCGACGCAGGGCATACAGCGCGCCGCTGACGCCGATGGTCGAGCCGGACTGGCTCTCGGAGTAGCGGATCAGCTTCTCGTAACGCCAGTACGCATCCACGCTGTGGGCGAAGCCCGAGCGCGCATCCACCAGGAGCAGTTCGCCACCCGCCGCGCCGACGTCGGGATCGGACAGATTGGCGACCAGTTCGCGCAAGGCGATCGGCGCCAGCTTCTGGCGCACGTCGGTCATCAGCAGGACCTCGCCGGTGGCCGTCGCGACGGCATCGTTGAGGCAGCTGGCCTTGCCGCGACGCTCGGTGAACTCCAGCACTCGCACGCGGGGATCGCCAAAGTTGCGCGCGAGCGCGGCCGTGGCATCCGTGCAGCCATCGCAGACGATGATGATTTCGATCTGCTCGGGCGGGTAACTCAGCGTCTCAAGATTGGCCAGCTTGGCGCGGATCAGTTCGGCGCCCTGGTACACCGCCAGAATGATGCTCACCTTCGGAAACTGCGACGCCTTGGCGATCGGTTGCGGACGCAGCCGCGCCTGCAGCCACACCCACAACGGGTAGCCGACGAAGGTATGTGCCAGGAGCAGGGCACATGCCAGGAAGGCGGCGTAGATCAAGGCATGCATGAGCGGTCCCCTGTCGCCGGCGGCATTTCAGTGTTTCCCGAACAAGCCGCGCAACTTACCCACCACGCCCTTGGCGCGCGGTGCTTCGGCCGGTGCGTTGTCCAGTTCCATGGCCAGCGTTGCCAGCGTGCCGTTGGCGATATCCAGCAGGTTGAGGCTGACGCCGGTTTCGCGCTGCACGCGGGCGGCCATGTCCACGGCGAGCAGCGAGTGACCACCGACGTCGAAGAAGTTGTCGCTGGCGCGCACGCGGTCGAGTTCGAGCATCTCCTTCCACAGGTCCGCCAGCTGCTGTTGCGAAGGCGTCAGTGGTGCATCGCTGTTTGCACGAGCAGCCGGACGCGGTGCAGTTGCCTTCGGCTGGTAGCTGCGGCGCAGCGAGCTGAGTTCTTCAGCGCCGTTGCCATGAAGTTTCGCCACGGTGAGCTGCGGATCGGCGGCGACGCGCGCCATCAGGTCGACGTAGCGATCACGCAACCATTGGGCCGTCGCGGTCTCCAGGATGTCGGCGTTGTAGGTGACGCCGCCGACCATGCCCTTGTTGTTCTCAAGGAACCACAAGCCGAGATCTTCCGTGGCGCCGCTCTGGAACAGCAGGATCTGCTCATGCTGCAGGCCACCCCAGTCGACGATGCGCTGGCGCGCGTCCTGGAACGAGAACAACGCCTGGTAGAGCACGGCGCCATTGCCGTGGCCGGTGCGCAGCTCGCGTTGCAGGTATTCGAGCGGAACATCCGGGTAGCCGAAGCTCTCGATGGCCAGCGCCTTCACCTGCCGGATGGTGTCCAGGAAGCTGCGCGACGGATCGACCGTCACATGGAGCGGGAGCAAGTTGTTGAAGTAACCCATCACCGATTCGACCTCGGTCTGGTTGCGGCCACGCACCGGCGTGCCGACCACCAGTTCACGCTGGCCGTCCATGCCGCTGAGCAGCACGTAGTACAGCGCGAGCAGGGTCATGTTGAGCGTGGCATCGACCTGCTTGCCCACGGCGTGCAGCGCATCGGTGAGCGCCTTGTCGGTGCGGATCCATTCCGTGCGACCGACGCCGGACATGCCGGGGCGACGCGGATGATCGGAGGGGAGCGCGCGCGTTTCGGCCACACTGCCCAGGCGCTCGCGCCAGAAGGCGAGCTGCTTGTCGAAGGCGGGGCCTTCGAGCCATTGCGCGTGCCATTGCGCGAAGTCGCCATAACTTACCGGCAGCGGTGCCAGCGGCGACGCGTCGCCGGCGGCGAAGGCGCGATACAGCGCCGAGAGTTCTTCGTACAGGATGTCGAAGGACCAGCCGTCCCAGATGATGTGATGCGGCATGAAGAAGAACACATGCTCGTCGTCCGTGGTGCGGAACATGTGGGCGCTGAACAGCGGCGCGCGCGTGAGTTCGAACGGGGTGTCGGTCAGCTCCTGCAGCCGACGCATCAGCACGTCGGTGCGTTCGCCGTCGGGCAGGTGGCGCAGGTCTTCAGCCGGGAACAGCGACATCGGCACGTCGTCGTGGACCACCTGTTCGACGCCGTCCGGCGTCCGGCGCATGGCCGTGCGCATGCTCGGCTGGCGCTGCATGAGTTCATGCAGGGCGCGCTCGAAGGCGGCTTCGTCCATGGCGCCGGTGAGGCGATGGGCTGACGGCGCGTTGTAGGTGACGCGACCGGGCTGCATTTCTTCCAGCGACCACAGGCGTTGCTGCATCAGTGACAGCGGGGCACGGGTCTGGTCGGCGCGGCGGTCGATCGGCGCGGTCGCTACGGCGTCACCGCTGGCCTGCTGGGCATCGATGGCGGCAGCGAGTTCGGCGATGGTCGGCGCATCGAACAGGGTGCGGAAAGAGAGCGTGATGCCGAACGCCCGATTGAGTCGCGCGGTCAGCTGCGCGGCCAGCAGCGAATGGCCGCCGAGCGCGAAGAAGTTGTCGCGGACGTCGAGGCCGGGCAGGGCCAGCACGGTTTCCATGGCGTCGGCGACTCGGCGCTCGCTGTCGTTGCGCGGGCTGATGCGCTCGCCGCGATCGGCGACCGTGGCGACGGACGGTGCCGGGAGCTGCTTGCGATCGATCTTGCCGTTCGGCAACTGCGGGACGGAGGTCAGCTGCATCAGGTGCTGCGGCAGCATGTACTCGGGCAGGCGCTCCTTGAGCGTCGCCTTGAGCGCGTCCTCGTTCATGGGCTCGCCCGACCGGGTCACCACGTAGGCCACGAGGCGCACGTCACCGGGACGATCCTCGCGCGCCAGCACCACGGCACGACCGACATCTGGCGCATCCGTCAGCACCGCTTCGATCTCGCCCAGCTCGATGCGATAACCGCGCACCTTCACCTGGAAATCCAGGCGTCCCATGTGTTCGAGCTGGCCATTGGCCAGCCAGCGTCCACGGTCGCCGGTGCGGTACATGCGTGCACCGGGCTGGTTCGACCATGGGTCCGCGATGAAGCGTTCGGCGGTGAGTTCCGGACGGTTGAGATAGCCCAGCGCGACGCCGGCACCGCCGATGACCATTTCACCCGGCATACCCAGCGGCACCGGAGCGCCCAGCTCATCGAGCACGTGCACGGTGGTGTTGCCGACGGGCTTGCCGATGTAGATGCCGGCGCGCGGATGGTGCACGCGCCAGTAGGTCGAATAAACCGTCGTTTCGGTGGGGCCGTAGCCATTCCAGACTTCGCCACAGCGTTCGAGCAGGGCTTCGGCCAGGTCGACCTGCAAAGGCTCACCGCCGGACACGGCACGGAAGTGCGCGTGTCCCTGCCAACCCGATTCCACCAGGATCCGCCAGCCGGCGGGCGTGGCCTGCATCATGCTGGCCTTGCTGCTCTCCACCAAGGTGCGCAATGCGGCGCCATCGCGCACATCGTCGTGATCGGCCACCACCAGAATGGCACCCACGCTGAGGGGAAGCATGAGTTCCATGAAGGCGATGTCGAACGACAGCGTGGTCACGGCGACGAGGCGATCACTCGCGGCGATACCGGGCACACGCTGCATGGTGGTGAGGAAGTTGGAGGTTGTGCGATGAGGCACGCGCACGCCCTTCGGCCGGCCGGTGGAACCGGAAGTAAAGATCAGATACGCCACGTCATCCGGCGTGGCGGCATTGCTGTCGCGCGGCAGGCGCGAGGCGCTGGCCGCGGCGATTTCTTCAGCGTCGCGCGACAGGGACAGCACGCGCTCCGCGGGATAGTGGAAGGACGCCGGCACGCCGTCGTCGACGATCAGCGCGGCGAGCTTGGCGTCCTGCGCCATGAACGCGAGGCGGTCAGCCGGAAAGCACGGATCGAGCGGCACATAGCCCGCGCCCGCCTTGAACGCGCCCAGTACGGCGGCGACCATGTCCATGCCGCGCTTGAGCGATATGCCGACCAGGGCGCCGCGGCAAATGCCGCGCGCGCGCAAGGTATGCGCGATGCGGTTGGCACGGTCTTCCAGCTGCTGGTAGTTGGTGGCGACGCCACGATGGATCACCGCGACCCGCTCGGGGTCGTGATCGACCTGCTGTTCGAAGTATTCGTGGGCGAGCTGGTTTTCCGGATACGGCGTCGGCGCCGGCTGCAGCGCATCGAGCGCCGTGGCGGCTTCGGCGGACACCAGGTTCAGCGCCTGGGCGGCTGCCTCCGGTTGTGCCTGCGCGCTGCGCAGCAGTGTCTCGTACGCATCCAGCCAGCTGCGGATGGTATCGGCGCGGAACAGCTCGCTGTTGTACTGGCATTCCAGGCGAATGCCGCCATCGACCTGCACGGCGTTGACGAACAGTTCGAAGTTCTCGTACGCACGCGGCACGCCGGCAAATTCGAAGCGCAGGCCGGGGAAGGACACCGTGCTGTTGTCCAGCGCCTGATCCAGGTTGAACAGCACGCTCACCAGCGGCAGGCGGCTGGGGTCGCGCGGCAGCGCAAGGCGGGCGAGGAGGCTGCCCAGGGTGTACTGCGAGTGATCGAAGGCATCCAGCAAGTCGCCGCGGACCGAGCCCAGCGCTGTCGCAAAGGGGGCTTCGCGATCAATACCCACGCGCAGCGGCAACACGTTCACGCAATGGCCGACCAGCGACTGAAACCCGTCCTGCGCCTGTCCCGCCACCGGAATACCGATGACTACTTCGTCCTGGCCGCTCAGCCGTTGCAGCAGCAGGCCGAAGCCGGTGAGCAAGGTCGCGTAGAGGCTGGCGCCGCGCGAGGCGCCCATGCGCTTGAGGTCCGTGATCAGCCCGGCGTCGAGTACGCGGTCCTGGCGCTCGGAGGCGAAGCCGCGACGGCGCGGGCGCAGACGGTCGGTTGGCAAGTCCAGCGAAGGGTGCGTGCCGGCGAAGCGCTGTACCCAATAGGCCTCTGCGGACTTGCCCGCGTCGGTGTTGGGGCGGTTGGCTTCGGCGAGCGCGAAGTCGGCGAAGGCATCGGCTGGTGCGGGTGCTTCACCCTGGCCCAGCGCCTGGCGATAAAGCGCCGCCAGATCGTTGACCAGCACACCGAAGGACCAGCCGTCGCACACGATGTGGTGGGCCGTCAGCACCAGCAGGTGCTCGTCTTCGGCCAGCTTGAGCAGCTGTGCGTTCACCAGCGGGCCGTTCTGCAGGTCGAAAGGCGTGTTGACGACCATCTCCAGTAGCTGCGCGACAGCGTTGTCACGCGCATCTGCGTCCAGCGCGGCGATGTCGGTGAGCGGGCAGGGCAGCTCCGTGCGCGCGGCAATGTAGAGCTCGTCGCCGTCGGCGCTCACGGTGGCACGCAGCACCTCGTGGCGATCGGCCACGCCCTGAACCGCTGCTTGCAGCGCGGTCACGTTCAGCGCGCCCCAGAGACGCAGCGTCACCGATTCGTTGTAGGCGAGCGATGCAGACGGTTCGAGCGATGCGGCCAGCCAGATCTCACGCTGCGTCGCCAGGGTGGGCAGCACGCGCTCGATGGCGGCACCGGCAAACGGGTCGTACTCGACCGCGACGGCGGCGGGGGTGCCCACGGGATTCGTATTCGGACTCATGCGCTGACCCTCATGTACTTGCCCGGAGCTTCCGGGTTGGGCACGAACCAGGCCGGATGGCCTTCGGCGTCCTTGCCCAGGCGCGCCCCGGCCACCGGCGGGCGCGCGGCATCGAACGCGACGGCTTCGACGTTCTTGTGGCGCGGCAGGAATTCCGCTTCCTGCAGTTCCAGGATGGATTCACGGAAGGCGCGCGCGATGGCGTTGAAATCCGCTTCGCTGTGCGCGGTGGTGAAGAAGCAGGGGAAGTTGTCCAGCACATGGATGCCGCGGCTGCGCATCATGGCGAACAGCAGTTCCTGCAGCGGGTGGTCTTCGAGGAAGTTCACCTTCCACACCGACGCGAAGTTCGCCAGCTTCAGCGGCGCGCCCACGCTGGCGCAGAAATCGTTGAGCTCGTCGATGAAGACGCCGGTGCGTGCGTTGAGGCGTTCCTGCAATGCACCGCCTTCATCCTTCAGATGGTTGAGCACCGCGTGCGCGGCGGCCAGCGCCAGCGGGTGACGCACAAAGGTGCCGGCGAAATAGGTGACGCCAACGGTCGGCACCGATGCGTCGCCGTATTGCCAGTCGCCGCCATCGAGCGCATCCATGAACTTGCGCTTGCCGGCGATCACGCCGATCGGGAAACCACCGCCAACCACCTTGCCGTAGGAGGCCAGGTCAGCATCGATGCCAAGCACGGACTGGGCGCCGCGCGGATGCGAGCGGAAGCCCGTCACGACTTCGTCGAAGATCAGCAGCGCGCCGGCATCGGCGGTGATCGCGCGCAGCTCCTTGAGGAATTCACGCGGCTGGAAATCCGGGCGCCGGCTCTGCACCGGTTCCACCAGCACGGCGGCGATGGAGTTGGCGCGTTCGCGGATGATGGCCAGCGATTCGGGCGTCCCGTAATCGAGCACCAGCACGTTCTCGGCCGTGTTGCGCAGGATGCCCGGCGCGGCCGGTACTGACTTGAGCTTCCTGGTGCCGCGCACGATCACTTCGTCGAAGATGCCGTGGTACGAACCGGTGAAGATCACCAGGGTGTCGCGACCGGTCACCGTGCGGGCGATGCGCACCGTGCCCATCACGGCTTCGGAGCCGGTATTGCACAGGGCGGCGCGATCGAAGCCCGTCAACTCGCACACCTGCGCGGCCACTTCACCGGCCAGCGGATGCTGCGGGCCGATCTCATAGCCGGCGTCCAGCTGCTGGCGCACCGCGTTCAGCACGAAATCCGGCTGCCAGCCGAACAGATTCATGCCAAAGCCGTTCAGCGCATCGATGTACTCGTTCCCATCAAGGTCCCACACCCGCGAACCCTTCGAGCGCTCGACGACGATCTGGTAGATCATCTCCTTGAGCAACGGGCGGAAGCCGTTGACCACGCGCGGATCGGCGAGATGGTCACGGTGCTTCTGCGTGTATTCCTTCGATTTGCGCGTGCGCTCGATATAGCGGCGCATGAAGGTATCCAGGCGTACACGCTGGCGATCGGTGAGGTCCGTGCCGGCCGAGTGGATGCGCGCGATGGCGCCGAAGGCCTTCTTGACGTCGTAGGTGGTGTGCGCGAGCGCGGCTTCTTCGTCGTTGGCCGGCGCATCGGGCTTGGCAGCCGGTGCCACCGCCGCGGCCACGACCGGCGCTGCGACCGGCGCCGCCACCGGCGCGGGTGCGGCCACCACGCCACCGGCGAGCAGGGCCAGTTGCTGCTGCATGATCAGCATCTGCTGCTGGATAACCTGTTGCACGGTGCCGCTGGGTGCGGCGGCCATCGCTGGCATGGCGACGGTCGGCGCGGTCACGGCGGCGGGTGCGGCCGGTGCGGCGGGCGCCGCATCCGGGGGAAGCAGTTGGTCGATATGCATGGCGAGACGCTCGAAGGAGGAGAACGACTCCATCAGTTCGCGGAAGGTGATCTTCAGCGCGAAGGTCTTTTGCAGCTGCAAGGCCACCTGGGTCAGGGCAAGCGAGTCGAGGCCAAGCTCCATGAAGTTGGCGGCGCTGTCGGCATCGGTGAATTCGGCGCCGGAGACGTCTTCGAACAGCTCGACGAGCTGGCTGACCAGGCGCGTGCGACGGTTCGTGTCGGCAGCGCCGGAGAGGGTGGCTTCCATGGGGCTCTCCGCAGGAGGGGCAAGGGGTATGGCGGGTACGAAAGGCAGCACGTTGTCGGGCAACGCCGGGGCGACAGGCGCATCGGCGACGGCGTCGATCCAGTGGCGTTTGCGTTCAAAGGGGTAAGTCGGCAGGCACAGGCGCAGCTTGCGTTCGCGCGTGTCGAGCGCGTCGAGATCCAGCGTTGCACCGGCGCACCACAGCTGGCCAACGGCGTCCAGGAACGCATGGCGTTCACCGTCGGGCTGGTCGCCGATCGAGCTGACGATGCAGCGACCGCGCGCCTGCGTGTGCTGGCGAGCGAGCGTGGCCAGCGCGTTGCGCGGGCCTGTCTCGATGAAGACGTGGGTGCTGCCTTCGAGTACGTGCAGCACGGCGGGCGAGAACTGCACGGGTGCACGCAAGTGGCGCGTCCAGTAATCGATGGACGTTGCGTCGTCGTCGCTGAGCGGCTGGCCGGTCAGCGTGGAGACGATGGGCAGGGCCGGGGCGTGGAGCGTGATGCGCGCGACTTCCTCGCGGAACGCCGGCAGGATCGGATCCATCATCGCCGAGTGGAAGGCGTGCGAGGTATGCAGGATGCGGGTGGCAAGGCCATCGGCTTCGAGTTGCGCCGCCAGGGTTTCGATCGAAGCTTCATCTCCGCTCAGCACGCAGGCCTGCGGGCCATTGATGGCCGCCAGCTGGATCGATGCCGGCAGCCGTCCGGCGAGTTGATCGGACGAGGCGCGTACGGACAGCATCTTGCCTGCCGGCATGGATTGCATGAGCCGACCGCGACGGGCCACCAGACGGGCGCCATCGGCCAGCGACATCACACCGGCGATGACCGCAGCGACGAATTCGCCGACGCTGTGGCCGATCATGGCAACCGGTTGAACACCGAGGCTCATCCACTGTTGCGCCAGTGCGTATTCGATGGCGAACGTGGCCGGCTGCGTCAGTGAGGTTTCGCGCAGCGCATCGGCATCGTCGGCGAACAGCTTGTCGCGCAGGTCAAAGCCGAGTTCGCCTTCGAAGGCGTGTACGCAGGCGAGCAGGGCATCGCGGAACACCGGCTCACTGGCGTAGAGGCCGCTGCCCATGCCGGCGTACTGCGACCCTTGCCCCGGGAACAGGAATACGACGCCAGGCGTAGCCGGCGCTGCTGCACGGGCAGGTGCCGTCGACGCCTGCGCCAGGCGCGCCACGGCCGTTTCGATATCGTTGGCGACAACATACTGGCGCTGCGAAAACACCTTGCGCGAGGTACGCAGCGTGTGCGCCACGTCGGCGAGGTTGGCGGTGTCGCTGGTGGCCAGGTGTGTCGACAGGCGTGCAGCGGCGTGCGCCGTCGCTTCCGGAGTGCGGGTGCTCAGCACTAGCAACTGCGGCCCTTCCGCTTCCTCGGATACGGGGCGCTTCGGGCCCTCCTGCAGCACCACGTGCGCATTCGTGCCGCCCACGCCAAACGAACTGACGCCGGCCAGCAGCGGACGGCCGTTCGCCTGCCAGTCACGCCGCTGGTCATTCACCACGAACGGTGAATTGGCAAAGTCGATCTTGGGATTGGTGACCTTCAAATGCAGCGTCGGCGGCAGCACGTGGTCGCGCATCGCCAGCGCCGTCTTGATGACGCCTGCGACGCCCGCGGCCATCACGGTATGGCCGATGTTGCTCTTCACCGAACCGATGGCGCAAAAGCCACGATCTTCCGTATGACGACGGAACGCGCGGGTAAGCCCTTCCATTTCGATCGGATCGCCCAGCGGCGTGGCCGTGCCATGCGCTTCGATGTAATCGATGTCGCGCGCGTTGACGCCTGCGTTATCCAGCGCCATGGCGATCACGGCGGCCTGTCCGGTGCTGCTCGGCGCGGTGAAGCTGGACTTGACCGCGCCATCGTTGTTCACCGCGACGCCGCGAATGACGGCGATGATCATGTCGTCATCGCGAAGTGCATCGCTCAGGCGCTTGAGCAGCACCACGCCCGCGCCATCACTGAACACCGTGCCGCGCGCATCCGCATCGAAGGTGCGCGTGTGGCCATCCGGCGACAGCATCGAACCTTCCTGCGAGAGATAACCGCTGCGCGGCGGGCAGGTAACCGACGAACCACCGGCCAGCGCCATATCGCACTGTCCTGCGCGCAGGGCCAGCACCGCCTGACTGATCGCCACCAACGACGTCGAGCAGGCCGTGTTGAGGCTGACGGCCGGGCCGGTGAGATTGAGCTTGTGCGCGACGCGTGTCGCGAGATAGTCCTTCTCATTGGCCAGCATCACCTGGAACGCACCGAATTTCTCAACGAGTTCCGGATGGCGGCTCAGGTGGCGCTGGAAATACGTGGCGTTATGCATGCCGCCGAACACGCCGACGGGTTTCGCCTGCGCATCCGGCACGTAACCGCCGCGCTCCATGCATTCCCAGCACAGTTCCATGAACACGCGTTGCTGCGGATCGGTGAGGTCGGCTTCGCGCGCAGACATGCTGAAGAAACCCGCGTCGAAATCCTCCACGCCGTCAATGACGCCGCGTGCGCACACGTAGTCGGGATCGTCGCGTTCGCTCGCGGCAACGGCGTGGTCGAGCCCGTCCTTGCCGAAGAACGTGATGGTCTCGCGCCCGTCGCAGAGGTGGCGCCAGAACGTATCGACGTCGTTGGCGCCAGGCATGCGCGCGGCCATGGCGATGATCGCGATGGGTTCGCGTTCGATGGTCTGCGGTGCGGTAGCCAGGCGCGTGTCGAGGACAACCGCCTCACCGGCGATGCGGCCCGCAAGGCTCGCCGCCGTCGGCGTGCCGAAGAAATCGGGGATGGTGACGTCGACGGCCGCCTCGGGCTTGAGCCGCACCACGGCTTTCACTGCCAGCAACGAGTTGCCGCCGAGGTCAAAGAAGTTGTCGTGGCGACCGACCGTATCCAGACCCAGCAGATCGGCGAAAAGCGCGGCAACACGCGATTCGACCGCACCTTGCGGTGCCGCGTACTCGGTGGCGATTTCGGGGCGACCGCGGTTGGGGGCGGGCAGGGCGCGGCGATCAAGCTTGCCGTTGGCCGTGACCGGGAGGGCGTCCAGGCGCAGGTAAATGGCCGGCACCATGAAGTCGGGCAGCGCGTGCGCCAATGCATCGCGCAGGCGACGCACGGTGACGGTGTCATCGCCCACATAGTAGGCAACAAGGCGCTTTTGATCAGGTCGATCCTGTCGGGCGATCACGGCGCAGGCGCGCACGCCGGGCTGGCGCTGGAGCGCGGCTTCGATTTCGCCCATCTCGATGCGGTAGCCGCGGATTTTTACCTGTCCGTCGGCGCGACCGATGAATTCGATGACACCTTCCGGCAGCCAGCGCACGAGGTCACCCGTGCGATACAGGCGGTCGCCTTCCGCGCCAAACGGATCGGGCACGAAGCGCTCGCTCGTCAGGTCCGCACGTCCAAGGTAACCGCGAGCCAGGCCCGCGCCTCCGATATAGAGCTCGCCGACGGCACCGGCCGGCACCAGCTCACCGCGGGCATTCATCACGTGCAGCGTGGTATCGGCAATCGGGCGGCCGATCGGAATGGAGCGCGCATCCGGCGGCAGGTCGCGCGGGATCGGATACGTGGTGGCGAACGTGGTGCATTCGGTGGGACCGTAGCCATTGCTGATGAGCACATCGGGCAACGCGGCGTAGGCTTTGCGCACGTGCGCCACCGACAGCGCTTCGCCGCCGATCAGCAACTGGCGCAGGCCACGCAGGCAGCTGGCATCGTCGTCGATGATGGCGTTGAACAACGCGGCCGTAAGCCAGGCGATTTCCGCGCCGTGTTGTTCGATGCTGCGTTGCAGGGCGCAACCGGTCGGCACGCGCTGTTCGTGCACGACGCAGGTTCCGCCGTTGAGAAGGGCGCCCCAGATCTCCAGCGTGGATGCATCAAAGCCCAGCGGCGCGGCATGCAGCACGCGCGGATGTTCGCCGAAGCTCACGTAATCGACATGGCGCACCAGTCGGATGATCGAGCGGTGCATGATCTGCGCGCCCTTGGGCGTGCCCGTGCTGCCGGAGGTGTACATCACGTAGGCGAGCGCGCTGCCGTCCATCGCGGACAGCGGCATGGCGTCGGTCGCTTCCTGCAATTGCGCAGGCGTCACGGATTCCAGCTCAACATCGGCGAGGCGGAAGTTCGGCGTCGCGTGCACGATCAGGCCGGCCTGCGCGTCATTGATGACGAAGGCAAGGCGGTCGGCGGGATAGTCGGGGTCGAGCGGGAGGTAGACGGCGCCGGCCTTGAGCACGCCGAGGAGGGTGACCAGGGCGTCGGCACTGCGGTCGAGCAAGAGGGCGACGGTCTGGCCCGCGTGAATGCCGCGGCGAGCCAGTTGCCATGCGACGTGATCGGACAGACGGTCCAGCTCGGCATAGCTCAGGCTGCCGTCGTGCCAGGCGATGGCGGTGCGATCCGGCACGCGACGCACCTGTTCGGCGAACAGTCCGTGCACGCTGTCTTCGGCGCGTCGCGGGCGCGCGGTGTCGTTCCAGCGATAGATCTGCGTGTAACGCTCGGCAGGATCGAGCAGCTCGGCGGTACCGCTGGCAAACGCTTGCAGTGCGCGCAAGACCAGTCCGGCCATCAGGTCGATCGCGTCGGCCGTGAAGGGCGCGCGATAGCGCACGTGCAAGGCCGACGACGCCATCCACCACACGCTGTTAGCGGACGCATCGGTTACATCGTCATCGGCAGCCAGCCACGCGGTTTCGCCAGGCGCACAGGGCGCGGCATCCGCATGCGCGCGCTGCCAGTCGGCGATGATGGCGGTGGTCGGTACGGCGAGGATGGCGTGCGCAGCCTTGCCATCCGCGATGCGGGACACCAGCAAGTCAGGCGCGCCGGTAAGACGTGCCTCGGCCATCGACAGGGCGATAGCCAGATGAGTCGCCGTCAACGCGTGTGCCGGGGCAACCGCCAGGGCGGTGGTCTGCCATGCCTGCGGCTGTTCGGAGGGATGGCCGGGCAGGGCGTCAAACAGTCGGGTGGCGGCCGCCTCGCGATCGAAAGATTCGAGCACGGCGGTCACGACACCTTCTCCGTAAGGAATGCCTGCAGCTCCCGGGCTTCAAGGCGAGCGGCCAAACGGGCATGCATGCTTCCACCCTCCCCCCAAAATCCAGCGGGATGGCCGACGTCGGAATCAGATCGCTTCTGGTTGCGATGGGCGGCGCATCCGGGTCCGGCAGGTTCAGGCGCGCCGCCTGAAAAAGCCGGAAGTCGGGGAGAATTGTCGAATAATCGCCGCGCGATTCCTTTACGTCATCACGGCTATGTCCCGCCTATGCCTTTGGGTCTAGGGCACCGGAAAAGACGGCAAACGCACTGATTTTTCGAGGCTGGCCCGCTGGCCGGCCGCTACCTGAATGCCCGGCCACAGGGCCTATGGTCCACTGCGAGCGTGGGGCCGTGCCGGACGTCGGGGCACGCGGCGCCGAGTCCCGCTTTTCATTCCGGGGTTTACCCGACGGCGGCGCGACACGGTTCCGAATCGCGCCCGCGCACGTCCCCGGCCGCCGTCGGTTCCCGTCCCGGATGCCCTCTCGCGGGTCAGATGGATCGTCGGATCACCCCTGGAATCCGAAGGCTCGGGACGCCCCCGGCCACCGCCTTGCGAACTGAACGAGCAACCTGCCATGCCCCATCCCTCAAATAGCGCCTCACAAAACATCAACGTCGTGCCGGCCGCCATCCGCGCCAGCGGCGCCGGTTCGCTGGACCCCGCCGACTTGCCCATCGCACACATCTGCAACAGTGCGGGTTGGCACCTGCCCGAACCCTCTGGCATGGCCATGGAATGGCAGCCGCTCGCCGGCCCTGCTCCCGTGAATTCCGGGGCGGACGCAACCGGCGACGCCAATGCCGAAGTCGAGTGGATGGATGCAAGTGAATCGGGCAGCTGGATGACCGACAGTCAGGATCCGCTCCTGAGCAGCCTCGCAAGCTCGTACAGCACAACCAACCCCAGCGAAGTGGCCTTCCGGGCCGAACTGGCCGCAGCGCATCGGCCGGTGCTGGGGCGTGGCTGGACAGGCATCGAACGATACGACCCGAACACCCGCGACCTGCTCGAGTCCTCCCTGGACGAGGCATTCATCGCCACGCAGGCGAGCATGCGCAATATCCGGATTCGTCAGGAAGATACGGTCAAGCTGGTCGCATCGATCTGCGATACCCGCGATCCTGTGCAGATCGAACGCGCTTGCGACACGTTCGTGGTCATCCTGGACAAGGTGCTCCGAGGGCTGTCCCACCTCCATCACAATGACGATCTCATCGCGTTGGTTGACCCCGACGATGAAGACAGCATGGCGGAAGTCTATACACACGACCCCATGCGCCGGACTTTCTTCTTCGACAGCGCCAGATTCCTCAGTCTCGATTGCGCCGACGATGAATACCGCGCCCAGTTGGTGAGAGTCATGCGCATCGACATGGCCCGGACGTTCATTCACGAAGAGATCCACAAGATCTTTGGCCTCGGCGACCTCAGTTACCTCACGTATCTCACCGATGACATGGTGCCTGGTGCGCCGCTCCCCGAAATCCCGGCGCACTTTGCCAAAGTCCGGCGTGAACTGGTGAACTCACCTTCGCGTCGACGCTCCCTCCTGAGGGAGAGTGGTTACCGAAAGGATTCCATGAGTGGACTGCCTGAGGAAAATCGCAAGGACCGCAAGAGATGGCAGCGGATGGCCAACGCCGTCTTCCGGGCAACCGGCCAGCTCTTTCCACGCAATGCGGACCAGAACCGCCCGTCGATGGGTCATGCGATGGAGGAGAATGAACTGGCTGCCGCCGCGTTCCACTTCTACATACCCGATGTCATGGCGACGTTCGTGGCGCTCACCAGTGGGATGGAAGTGGATGCATATGCCGGCACGATGCCGAACTGGTACCCGCCCTTACAGGAGGTCGGCACGCACAGGCAACAACAAAAATCCAACTGGGCCGACGTGGCCGACACCTACCTTGGCGTGAAAGCAATCGGCGTGTCCATGCCGTCGGCCGGCAGGACGGGCGCCCAGTCACCCAGTCCTTCGGAAGTATCCCAGGGTAGCGGCAAGGGCGAGATGATGGATGAGCGCATCCATCGCTGCCTGGAGCGTCTGAACGAGGGGCTGCATGTGCTGCCAATGACGGGGGACCACGTGCCCGAATACATGATTGCCATCGCCCGAGAAATGCGCCCGGAACTGTTGCGCCGGGTGGCCGAATCGGATGAGGTGAAAGTGACTTATCTGACCGGCGAGCTTGCCATGCTGGAAATTCACGCCAACGGTTCCATCGAAGAGGTGCAGATTTCTTATCGACTTGATGCGCCAGTCGTCGCCAAACCAAAAGAGCTTCCCCCCGCTTCACGCGTGGCGGAACGCTCGCGGTCGCACCAGAAACTGCATCGATCCATCGACGCCCGTGCCGTCGCGCCACGCATGCCACAGACCGTCGCAACGCGCGCAAAGGACCCTGCGGCCGACGTTCGGATGGAGCAGCACCTCAGCGATCCGATGGAAAGGGCGCGCGACGCATTGTCCCTGCGCGCAGCGGTTTCGCCGTCGGCAGCCGATCGGCACGCCGGGTCATTGATGGGCGAGTCGCGCGAAAGGATCAGGCGCATGGGCGCAAAACTCGTGGCGCTCGGCGACTACCGGACGCCAGGCCTGCCCCGGAAGCTGGGGCACATCCTGAGCGAACTGAGCCAGGTTGAGGGCTGGCCGATGGCACACCAGGCGGAACTGTTCATGGAGCCTGCCGTGCTTCCCACCTTTGCGGAACTGATGTGGGCCTACCCAAGAAATTCGGAGCCTCTGGCGATCGTCCCGATGTCGCACGCTTTGAAGGTGCTGTCGTTGCATCTGGCGACGTCCGCTGGCCAGGATAAGCCGGGGCTGGCGCTCGATATTCTCGATCGGCTTATTCCTGCCGAGAAGGTCAAAGACAAAGGCAAAGACAAGGACTCGACCATGGCCTCATCGCCTTCGCAGGCGGCCGGAAGTAAAGGCTTGTCCGCGGCGAGCCTGATCGCGGGCATGCATCGGTCGCTCCATGGGTCAGGTGTGGCGATCCAGTTCGTCGAGTTGCTGGAACGGGCGGTTTCGCATCTCGATCCCGGGAAACACCGCGAGGTGGCAAAGCGTCTGAAAGGGAATGGGGAACGTGCGGTCGCGCCATGGTCGGACAAGATGTCGGTCAGGGACCGTTTCAAGGAGGACGTCTACGGAATTTCCACGCAGGGCGCTCCGGAAAAGGTCATCTCCGATCATCTGATCGATCGCGTGCGCCGCATCATTCGCCCCGGCGCATCGCCGGCAGGCAAACCATCCCCCAGGGACGTTCGCGCGGCCCTGGAGAAGTTGACCCCTTCGACACCTCTGGCGGTGGCGGTCCAGCACGCACGGCGATTGACCGAGATCGATCCTGAAGTGCCCTCCGAGAGCGCTCTGATTCTCGCCAGCAACCGGGCCCGGATTGCCAGCGAAAGCAGAGCGAAGCATGAGCGTAGGAAAGCTGAATTCAAGGCAAACCTGCGCGACTCGATCGCTGCCGAAGCCGGCGCGTACCAACGGTCCCTGGCGCGTGGAAAGATCGACGAGGAAGAGCGACAGGCGCGCCTGTCGCAGGCGTACCACCAGCGCATGGCCAGCTATCGGTCCGGTCGCGTTGCGCAAGCCGAGCAGCAGCGAATCGCGGGGCACGCCAGCCATGCGAAGACGACCGCGATGAATGATGCGAAACGTGACTCAGCCAGGTCCGCTTTGATGCGTGCGCCAGGCAAGGTGTCGAATCGAGGAACGCGGGTCCCCCCACTGGGATGCGCGAGTGAGGGCAGGCTGCCGATATCGACCTCGACCTTGGCGTCCAGGCATATGCCGGCGCCGCCTGGGGCCATGGCGCAGATATCGCCGGAGGACCTGGAGCGTCGATTCAATGACCTAAGGAGGTTGAATGCGCATGAGCCAGGCGAAAGTGCAAAGGACATGGAAATGCGCTCTGCCCGGTTGGCGGCATACTGGATGCAGCAAGGGGTCCGGGAGGCGCGCGAAATAGAGCGTCGGCACCGTGCCCTGCGAGGCGGTCCCTCGCCGACTTAAGCCCCATGGCAGACGACGTCCAGCGTTAGCACCCGGCTTCCCCAGGCCGTACACGCATCGCTTTTTCTGCGGCAGGCCGACGCTCAGGTCGGCTCTGCTTCCGCGCCATGCAGCAGGCGATTCACGCGCTGGCCAGCACGTGCAAACCCGCATTTGGCACGATCAAGCCACGCGTTCCTGCCAATGGGGCTTGGGTGCAGGCCAAACTGCCGTAATCGTGCATTGAAGCGATAAGCGTCCGTCCACATGTCCGACTGGCGCGTGCGGAAGGTGAGTGCGAGCGAAACAGAGAGCTCGCCAGCCGTATGCACGCGGTGTGGCGCAATGAAGGGGTGGTGTACGCCGACGCCGGGCTCCAGCGTATAGGCCATGGCCTTGGCTTCGAACGAAGGCAGGTAGCGCGGACGGTTGCCGACGCGCGACAGCAACAGATCCTTCTGTTCGGACGACATGATGTCATCGTCGTCCTGGTCCCAGAGAAACACCTGCTTGGTGCCGCGCAACTGCAGCAGGAAATTCATCTCGCGATCCATGTGATAGGGCGTCACGGCATGGCGCGTCGAGATAAAGACGTACGTGGAGTACCACGTGATCCATGGATCCATGCCGTGGGTTTGCGCGGCGATCTCGCCGATCAGCCCTTCGATGATGGGCTGGTACTCCGGATCGCGTTCGGGATTGTTGATGCAGATGTAGGCCTGGCTTTCCTCGAAATGATCGAGCACGTCGCTGAGCGTCAGGTCCTTCTTGTAATGGTCGTACGACGTCTCAAGGGGCTCGTCGCCAGGGATGTTGCCCATGCGGAACAGAATGTCCTGAGGCGGTCGACGGCGGCAGAGCGTGAACAGCGACTCCAGCGAAAACGCCGGGTGATTCGCCATGTGGTGTTCAATCTGAAAAGGCTTGCGGTTGTAGAGCTCGCGCATCGTGCCGGCATCGAAGCCAAGCATGCGCGATGTCTCCTTGCGTCCACGCGCGAGCATCCGCGCATAGTGATCGTGCGAAATCATCTGGCCCAGCATGTCGCTCCCCTCAACGGAAGAAACCACACAGGCACGAGTTACTTGTTCGCTTGAAACGCGAACAGCCACAGTATGGCCCCCTGGATGGGCGATCCAATCCAACTGACGTTATAGGTGCCGGCCTGGTCGACCTGTCGTACGGCTACCGCCGCCTGCACGCCGCTGTTGTCAGGAAGCATCAGGTAACTATCGATCATCGTAAAACCTTCCGATGGTTGCGTCGTCATGCGCTTGACGCCGCCATCGCCCCACCACACGGCAACCAGCGTTGCAGGGCCGGTCGTGGTGACTTTGCCGCTGGTCAGCACGAGGCCGGGTTGAGGGTAGTTCTGCGCAACATCTTGCAGCACGCCGGCGTTGCGGACTTCGATGAAGGGTGCCGTCAGCTCACCGACAGGATCACCCGGCTTGTCGAAGCGCAGCGTGTGCTTCGCGCCGCCCTTCGCGTTCATCGCAACATAGGCTTGCACGCTGAAGGTGTCGCCATAGTCGCGGTACGTCACGGGACCGCCGACGGCTTTCCACCGATTGCCGAAACTGTCCTGGGGACGCGTGCTGTTGCTGGCATAGCCGGCATTGAAGGTGATGAATGCACTGCCGCTCGCCGCGGTGTCGATGGGGTCGCTTACGGCCGGGCTGACGCCCATGCCTTCGGAGTGCGTGATCAGCGTATGGGCACCGAGTTCGGTGACCGACTGCGCGTGCGACGCGGCCGCCCCTGCCGAGAACAGCAACGTGGCAAACAGGCGCGTGCGCCCCGGCATCTCGTTCGACTTGCGCATGCAGTGTCTTCCCGCGGCAAAGGCCCATGGGTGAGTAGCGAGGGCACCGGAACGTTACACGGCTGGATTGCCAACAAGCACTGCGGTGCGTACCCCTGTTGCCGGTACGTCCGGGCTTGCGCCCCCGTTACTCGCCTATGGGCCCTTTTGGGGCGGAAGAACGGTAAACGGTGAACGGTAAGAGCAGGTAGGCTGAAGGGCATCGCACCCCGCTTTTACTGTTCACCGTTCACTGTTCACTGCTCTCCACTCAACGAGCCCCTCGACCAAACAAAACCACCTCAACCGTCTGGATCAGAATGAGCAAGTCGAAAAGCAAGTTGTGGTTCTTCACATAGAACAGGTCGTACTTCAGTTTCTCTGCCGCTTCCTCGACGGTCGCGCCGTAGGGGTAGCTGATCTGCGCCCAGCCGGCCAGGCCGGGCTTGAGGCAGTGACGCACGCTGTAATAGCGGATCTGGTTCATGAGGTCGGCGACAAGCTGCGGGCGTTCCGGACGCGGGCCGACGATGCTCATCTCGCCCTTGAAGACATTCCACAATTGCGGAAGTTCATCCAGGCGAAGCTTGCGGCAGATCTTGCCTACGCGGGTGACGCGATCGTCATTGGCGGTAGCCCAGCGAGCCTTGCCGTCGATTTCCGCATCGGTGCGCATGCTGCGGAACTTGAGCAACCAGAATGTGCGGCCACGTTCGCCGACGCGCTCCTGGCGATAGAGAATCGGCTGGCCCGCGCCGGACTCCATACGAATCGCCAGGGCCGTCGCCAGCATCAGCGGCCAGCACAGCAGCATCATCACGCTGGCCATGATCAGGTCGAAACTGCGCTTGCTCAGGCGGCGCAAGGGTGTGGCGTTGAAGCCACCGGAGAACACCAGCCACGAGGGGTCGAGCAGGGCGAGCTGCACGCGGCCGGACTCGCGTTCGAAAAAGGTCGTCAGTTCGGTCACGGTAATGCCAAGCTGGCGGCATTCGAGCAGATCGTCCATCGGCAGGTGGCCGCGACGGTCGTCCACGCCGACGACCACTTCATCGATGCGCTCGTCCTCGACGATCTGGCGCAAGGTGATGTCCGGACCCATGACGCGTTCGTCGGGCACCACGATCGGTTCGCCCGCGCGTGGCAGGTAGCCGACCACGTTGAAGCCACGACGATCGGAGCGGCGGCGCATCAGGTTGTGAAACTGCGACGCGCGTACGCCGGCGCCGAGGAACAGCACGCGACGCTTGAGTGCTTCCATTTCCACCAGGCGCATGAACAGCGTGCGGAACGTCAGCAGGGCGAGGAATGCGATGAGCAGTGCCAGCGCGAGCACGCCGCGGCCGACATACGCCTGCGGCACGACGTAGTACGCCACCACGATGCCGAAGCCGCCCAGCACAAAAGCCACGGCCTGATGGGCGACCATGCCAAAGCGCGTCATGCGGATATGCGACTGGTACTGGCCGAGGGCCACCATGGCGACGATCAGGATGATGGCGAACACCAGCGAGCGCTCGGGCATGTGCGCGGAGAACTCGGCCAGCTCGTCCGGCTTGCCGAAGTAGCGCAAGTGCATGGCCAGGTTGAGGGAGCCGGCGAGGATGAACAATTCGCACAGGCCCAGCATCACGAGCCATCGCGCCGACTGCCTTCGCATGAAGTCGAACATTCCACTGCCCCCATCACGTTCCCGGGCGCGGCTACCATGCCCCGCCCGCTGGAACATCAGGCTACGGCCCGGCATCGCGCAGTGTCGATGTCACCTAGGTAAGAGTTGGGGTAGGCCAAAACGGGTCGGCCGAGTGGCATGTAGCCGGGGTGATACAGCGTCAGGCGTGGTCGAGCGCGTGCATGGCGACGCACGTGACGTCGCCGGGCGCCGCCAGTGCGCCGACCAGCCCGGGTGGAAGATGGATGTCGCGTATCAGGCACGCCGGTTGCCCGCGCGCGCAGGTCGGAGGTTCCATCGGCGCATCAGGCGTCAGCCGGATCGATGCCGGCGTTGCCGTAAGGCCCACGCCAAAGGCCTTGAGCAAGGCTTCCTTGCGCGTCCACAGTTGCAGGATGGCGGATTCACGTTCACCCGGAGGAAGCGCCGCGACGGCGCCGACTTCGTCTTCGTGGCAGATGGTGCCAAGCATGTCGTCTAGCGCCAGGTCGCACGGCAATCGCTCGATATCGACGCCCACGATGGGCGTGGCGCCAATGGCAATGGCGACCCAGCGACCGCTGTGGCTGAGGCTAGTCGCCAGTCCTGTTCCCGGGAGCACCGGTTGGCCCAGTGGCGTGAAACCCAGCGGTACGTCGAGCGGTTCGAGGTTCATGCAACGGCCGATCGCCTTGCGCCACAGCGCATGGGCGAGCACGTGAATGACCCGGTCATGGCTCTGGCGGAAACGTGCGGCCCGCATGCGCTCGCGGCAGTCGAGCCAGTCTTCCGCCGCGGTGGCGTGCTGCCGCCAGCCCATGGTGTCGAAAACCAGCACGCGTACCTGATGCTCGCGGGGACGCTCCCAGGCCAGCCGGTCGAAGGCGCGGTCGGCGGCGACTTCAAAACGCCAGCGCAAGGCGTGGGCCGGCCGATCGGACCCTGCCGCTGGCGTAGCCATCGGGGCGGGACGTTCGGACGGCAGTCGCAAGTTGTGCATGATCGCGCTCAAAGCATGCCCGTGCTCGCGGCATCGGTCAGCAAGCCACGCAGGTGTTCGGCCAGGCGCATGCTCAAGGCGACGATGGTGAAGGTGGGGAAGGCCCAGCCGCCGGTGGGGAACACCGAACTGCCTGCGATATGCAGGTTATCCATGCCGTGTACGCGGCAATGGCGGTCGACCACGCCCGTCGTGGGGTCATCGGACATGCGCGTCGTGCCGAGGTGGTGGGCGGTGCCGTGCACCTGGGGCGTGGAGCCGTCGACGACCCAGGCTTCGGGTTCGAAACGTCCGTTGCACGCTTGTGCGAGCTCTTCACCGAAAAGCATGGCGGCGTGACGATAGGTGTAGCGATCCAGCGGCGTCAGTTGCCAGTCGACCCGCACCTTGCGCTGGCCCATCGCATCGAGCTCGTCGCCCAGCGTGACGCGACTGTGGCGATTGGGCGCCTGCTCGAAATAGCCCACCAGCTCGACGTGGCTGCTGCGCACCGTGGGTTTGTCGGTGAGCTTGTGCATGACGGCGCGCGCGATATCGCCCATGCCAAGCCCGACGCGAAGCATCAGCGTGCCGAGGTTGTCGCTGGTCATCACGGTGGCATCGCTGGCCGAGGGACCGTTCCTCATCGCCGCGCACAACTGGGCTTCAAGCAAGGTGCCTTCGTCGGGCTTGGGTGCGGCGCGGAGGGCGGCGCGAAACTCGCGCAGGGCGCGGATGCCATTGGGAATCGGGCCTTCCACGGCAAAGGGGTGTACGCGTCCATTGAGCATCTGGCGCTCGCTCTGCACGTGCGTGGACAAGCCGATCTCCGGGAAGGCCGGTGCGCTGCCTTTGCCCAGGTCACGGTCGTAAGGACGGGTCAGGCGATGCGGTTGATCGGTATGCACCGTGCCCAGGCGACCGCTGGGATGATCCATGAAGTAGCGGCCAACCAGATCGTGCGCATTGCCGAGCCCTTCGGGTATGACCGAGTTGGACAGGAGCATCAGTCGCGCATTTTCAATGCCGCCGCAGGCCAGCACGTAGTGGCGTGCGCGGATGCTGCCGCGCTTGCCATCCAGGGTGCCGATGCGCGCGCGCAGGATGCGCTGGCCACTGGCGTCGGCGTCCAGTTCGATCAGGTTCGTGTGCAGGAGGATGAGGATGTTGGTCGCGCGCTCGATTTCGCCGCGATACGCCGAACCGAACAGGATGGGGCTGCGCGCGAAGATATGGTTGGTGAGCTTGCTCTCGTCCAGGGGCAGCGGCGTGCGCGGCACTTCGCTGCGGAACGAACCGTCGGCCAGCTCCTGATCGCCGATCTGGCAGAACGCACGGGCGCGTTCGTACCATGGCTGCAGTTCCTCGAAACCGATGGGCCAGCCACTCTCCGGCACCCAGTCACGCTGGCCGAGGTCGTGGCGACCGAAGGGAATGCAGCCGCCGCCCCACAGGTTGCAGCTGCCGCCGAACACACGCATGCGCGACGAGGCGGCATCGAACGGCACCTCGCCCACCGAGTCGCCTTCATAAAGCGACTGGCTGGCGTGTTCGCCGGACAGGCCGCCGCTTTCCACGACGCAAACGCGCAGGGACGTACCAAGGAACGAGCGCGCAATCGCCAGGCCGGCCGCACCGGCCCCGATCACGCACAAGTCCGCCTCCACATCCGTGGGATCAAGACCGCTGAGGTTGTCGATGATCACGCCGTCCCCCTGTTTTTTTCATTTTTGAGGTAGCGCCGCGAGGAAACGGCGGGACCCGACGGGCGGCGTGTGCAGAGCATGGGTGTGCCTACACGCCGTAGTAATCGCGGTACCAGCGTACGAAGCTCGCCACGCCGGTTTCCACCGCTACATGAGGCCTATAGCCAACGGCCTGTATCAGGCTCGATACATCCGCTTCCGTATCCGGGACATCGCCGGCCTGAAGCGGCAGCATCTCCAGCCTGGCCTTGCGACCGAGGCATTGTTCGAGCACTTCGATATAACGAAGCAACGCCACGGGCTGCTCGTTGCCGATGTTGTAAAGCCGAAACGGCGCCACGCCGCTGCTGGACGGATCGGGCGAGGCGCTGTGCCACTGCGGGTCCTTGCCCGGCACATGGTCGAGCGTGCGCACCACCCCTTCGACGATGTCGTCGACATAGGTGAAGCTGCGCTTGTGCTGGCCATGGTTGAACACTTTCAACGGCTCGCCGGCAAGGATGGCGCGGGTGAACAGGAACAGCGCCATGTCCGGCCGGCCCCATGGTCCGTAGACCGTGAAAAAGCGCAGGCCCGTGCAGGGAAAGCCGTAGAGATGCGCGTAACTGTGCGCCATCTGCTCGTTGGCTTTCTTGGTGGCGGCGTACAGCGTAAGCGGGTGTTCGGCGGGACGGTGCTCGGAGAACGGCATGTCGGTATTGGCGCCGTAAACCGAGCTGGTCGATGCGAACACAAGGTGCTCGACGCCATGCTGGCGGCAACCTTCGAGTACATGCAGGAAGCCGGTGACATTACTGCTGACGTAGACGTGCGGGTTCTCCGCCGCGTAACGCACGCCGGCCTGGGCGGCCAGGTGCACGACGCGCTGCGGTCGATGGCGCACGAACAGTGCTTCCATCCTGTCGCGATCGGCAAGATCCGCGTGGACGTGCGTGTAGTTCGGGTGATCGATGAAGCGCGCGAGACGCGCCTTCTTCAGGGTGACGTCGTAGTAGTCGTTGAGGTTGTCCAGGCCAATGACGCGCACGCCTTTGTCGAGCAGGGCAAGGGCGACATGCGAACCGATGAAGCCGGCGGTGCCTGTGACGAGGACGTCCATCGATAGGCTCTCAGAGTCGCCCGTCCACGTCGGCGCGCGGCAGGACATATTTCACGTCGTAGACCACGGCTTCCGGTTTGCCAAACGCGCGAATTCCCGCGGCGCCCAGCGCGACGAACTGATGATGGCCGACCGCCACGATCACCGCGTCGTAGGCGCCTCCCTGCGGCTGGGCGACCGGGTGAATGCCATACTCGTGGTGCGCTTCGTCGGCGTTGACCCAGGGGTCGTGGATGTCGACTTCGGCGTTGTAGCTACGCAGCGCGTGGAGAATGTCGACGACGCGCGTATTGCGCAGGTCCGGGCAGTTCTCTTTGAAGGCGAGGCCAAGCAGCAATACCTTCGCGTGCACCGGATTGATGCCCTTGCGCACCATGAGCCGGATGACTTCGCTGGCGATGTACGGCCCCATGCCGTCATTGGTGCGACGGCCGGCGAGGATGACGTCGGGATGATGGCCGACCTCCTGCGCCTTGTGCGTGAGGTAGTACGGGTCGACGCTGATGCAGTGGCCGCCGACCAGTCCGGGACGAAACGGCAGGAAATTCCACTTGGTGCCCGCCGCCTGGAGGACTTCGAGCGTGTCGATGCCGAGCTTGTTGAACAGGATGGCCAGATCATTGACCAGGGCGATGTTGAGATCGCGCTGCGTGTTCTCGATGACCTTGGCTGCTTCGGCGACCTTGATGGAGCTCGCCTTGTGCGTGCCCGCGATGATGATCGAGCCATAAAGCCGATCGATGAATTCTGCCGTCTCCGGCGTCGAGCCCGAGGTCACCTTGAGAATGCTGGTGACGCGGTGCTGCTTGTCGCCCGGATTGATGCGCTCGGGGCTGTAGCCGGCATGGAAGTCGCGATTGAACACCAGGCCCGAGCCGCGCTCGAGGATCGGCACGCAGACTTCTTCGGTGCAGCCGGGATACACCGTGGATTCGTACACCACGATGTCGCCACGCTTGAGCACCTTGGCCAGGGTTTCGCTGGCGCGCACGAGCGGCGTCAGGTCAGGGCGCTTGGCTGAATCGATCGGCGTGGGAACCGTGACGATGAAAACGTTGCGGTCGCGCAGGTCATCAAGCATGGCACTGAAGCGCAGTTGCGCGGCGTCGGCAAGCTCGCCGGCGCTGACTTCCAGCGTGTTATCGCGCCCTTCGCGCAGTTCCGCGATGCGGGTGGCATTGATGTCGAAGCCGACCGTGTCATAGCGCTTGCCAAACTCCACGGCCAAAGGAAGACCTACGTAGCCGAGGCCGATGATGGCGAGCTTGGTGTCTTCCAGTTGCCGCATAGGGCCCCCTGTCCTGGCATGAAACGTCCGGGGCTGGGCGGTCCCGGAAGGCCGAAGGCGTTACCGCACAGGCGGTTGGCGGTCCTTCGCATCGGCCGCGAAAGGCTAGCAAAGCGAGGCCAGCTTGCCCCTAGACCGTGCGGCAGGTGGTCGTATGGCCGATGGAGGTAGGCCGCGCATAAAAAAACGCCGCCGCATGGCTGCGACGGCGCTCTTATGCGGCGAGTCAGGGCTCAGCTTTTGGATACTTCGAACGGTTGCGTGGATACCGGTTTGCCATTGAGCGAGATCACGACCTGGTATTTGCCCGCGGGCCACAGGTTGGGGTTGCGGACCTCGAACGTGGTGACGGCCGGGCCACTGGCCCTGAACTGCTGGTCGGTCTGGGTGATCTGCTGCGACTTGCCTTCCAGGTAGCTCCAGGCGGCACTGAGCGTGGCGCCTTCGGTCTGGCCGTGCGTGGTTACGCTGGCGTAGATCGTAGGATCGTTCGGAGCGAAGTGGTTGCGTGCTTCGCTGACGCCGTCTTCGCCGGCGACTTTGTTGCCGAGTTTCACGTCGGTGACTTTCAGCGATTCGGGTTTAAGTGACGACGTCGTGCCTGAGTGGGCCGGCATGCTGGTCGTGCTCGCCGGCGGCGGCATGGTTGCGGACGTGCTGGCTGGTGCCGGCGCTGGCGGCGCGGCTGCCGGCGCGACGGGTGCCGTGCTGGCCGCGGGCGGCGTGGCTTCTTGCGACTGGTCTTGCTGCTTGCCGCAGGCGCTGAGCACGATGACGCCTGCGAACGTGGCGCTGCACAGGACGATGTGGAGCTTCGAGGGCTTCATGGTGGCCTCCTTGGGCGAAAACCGAGGGGCCTGCACCCCCGTGGTGCGGCCCACAGGCAGAGCAGCCTAGTCCCGTGCGCATGAAGCTCCGGTTACCGCCCGGCCCATACGCGCGCTTCACATCCAGGCACGCGCCATCGTGATGGCTACTGACGCGTGCCGCGGGGATTGCCGGGCGCATCGGTCGCGTCCGTGCTGCGGAACGGGTTGATATCCAGGCCGCCCCGACGCGTGTAACGCGCATAAACGCTCAGGTAAACCGGCGCGCATTGCGCCATGACATCGACGAAAATGCGCTCTGCGCACTGCTCGTGAAATTCATTGTGATTGCGGAACGACACCAGGTAGCGCAACAAGCCGGCGCGATCCATGCGCGGTCCGCGATAGCGGATCTGTACCGAACCCCAGTCCGGCTGGCCCGTCACCGGGCAGTTGGAGCGCAGCAAGTTAGACACGAGTGCCTCGTCCACGACGTCGGCCTCCGCTGCCAGGGCAAGGTGCGATGCCTTGGGTGGGCCGTAGTCATCAATCGCCACGTCGAGTCCGTCGATCGATTCGCCTGCCAGATCGGTGAACACGCGTCCGTCGGCATCCGGGCCGCTCAGGACGACCTCGATCGGTGCACCGGCGGCAGCCGAAAGGTCGCGCGTCAGCGTATCGGCCAGCGTGCGCTCGTCAGCGATGCGCTCCTGCGAAAAGCCATTGAGATACAGCTTGAACGACTTCGATTCGATGATGTTGGGCGAGGTCGCCGGGACGCGGAATTCCGCCAGCGCCACGCGCGGCTTGCCGCGTGCATCGAGCCACGACAGCTCGTAGGCGTTCCAGACATCAACGCCGTGGAAGGGCAGGTTGTCGCCCACGCCGATTTCTTCGCGCTTGGCCGTGCGGGGAATCGGGAACAGCAGGGAGGGGTCGTAGCGATCGGCGTAGACCGTGGTCTTGCCGAGCGGGGAGTGTTCAGGAGTGCTCATCCCTCCATTTTAATCGAGCCGGGGCGAGCGCGCGTGAAACGCAGGGTGACGGCCAGTCCGTGCGGCAGGGCGTTGGCCAGTCCGATGCTGCCACCGTGTCGCTCGACGGCTGAGCGTACGATGGAGAGGCCCAGGCCGCTGCCGGTCTGCGACTGGTCCGGGGCGCGAAAGAAACGGTCGAACACGCGCTCGCGCACCTCGTCGGCGATGCCCGGTCCCTGATCCACGATGCGAATGCAGACTTCACCGGCATCGTCAGCCACCGTCACCGCGATGGCGCCCCCGACCGGACTGTATTTGATGGCGTTCTCGATCAGGTTGTCGAACATCGAGACCAGGCTTTCACGTTCGCCGTCGATCACCTGGTTACCTTCGCCGTCGAGGATCAGATCCACCTGGCTTACGCTGGCCAGCGCATCGAGCATCGCGAGGCGCTCCTGCAGCAGTTCATGGACGTCGATGGGTTGCGTGACATGGCCATTGACGTGCGATTCGCTGCGCATGAGCTTGAGCAACTGGTCCACCAGCCGCTGGATGCGATGCATCCCCAGCAGCAGGTTCTGCATCAGGTCATCCCGCCGTGGCCCCTGGCGGCAGGAATCCATCGCCTCGATGTTCACGCGCAACGCGGCCAGGGGCGTGCGCAACTCGTGCGCGGCATCGGCAATAAAGCTGCGCTCGCGCTCGAACGTGGCGGCCATGCGCGCCAGCAGTGCATTTACGGCCTTCAGCATCGGGCGAAGTTCACGGTGCCTGGGTGACAGCGGCAGTGGCGCGAGATGGGAGAAATTGCGTTGGGCGATCTCACGCGAAATCCGTCGCCACGGACGAAACGCCAGGTGCACGGAGAGCCACCCGGCGAGCACCAGCAGCGGCAGGAAGACCAGCAAGGGCACTACGCCAAGCTCGTACAGCATGATCAGCCAAAACATGCGGTGATAGCGCACTACATAGGTCACTTCGAGGTCCGAGCGCTCGCTCTGGCGGGTCAGTGCGTGATAAGTCGCGCCGTCGGCGATGGTGATCGCCTGGACGGTATCCGGCGCGGAGTTGCTGATGCCATCGGGAATGCGGGTCGAGCTGTACAACAGCGTCCCGCGCCGGCGCACGATGAAGCCTTCGGCGATGGGGCCGTCGGCCACGAGTGGGGGCAGCGAGACGAAGGCGCGATCGATGGCGCTCAGCACTTCGTACGGGTGGCGATCAGCCGCCAGGTTTTCGACCGCCTGCATGATCGCGCGGTAACGACCTTCGTCACGCAAATAGTCGCTGTCGTCGGTCGACGTGATGGCAATGGTCGACGCGACCGCCGCCAGCATCAGGCTCACCACGAGCGCCTGTGCCACCAGCATGCGTCGTACCAGTGACGGTGCGAGCCAGCGACGAAAAAGCGAGGGCCATCGCATCAGGAGGGACGGTCGGCCCACGCGGCCCGGTCGATCACGAAGCCCACGCCGCGCACGGTGCGGATGTATCCGCCGCCGATCTTCCGGCGCAGCTTGGCGATATGCACGTCCAGTGCGTTGCTGTCGCCTGAAATCCCACCGGGGAGTGCGTGCTGCTCGAGCTGTCGCCGTGTCATCACGCGGTCGGCGCGCTTGAGCAGCAAGGCAAGCAGGTCGAACTCGCAGCGCGACAACGCCACGGGCCTTCCCTTGACGCTGACGCGCCGGCTTGGCTCATGCAGGGTGAGTTCGCGCAGCACCAGATGGTCACCGTCAGAGCCGTAACTGCGCCGGACAATGGCGCGGACACGCGACACCAGTTCCGCCAGGGCGAAGGGCTTCACGAGGTAGTCGTCGGCGCCATGATCGAATCCGCGCAGGCGATCGTTGAGGCCATCGCGCGCGCTGAGGATCAGGACGGGCAGGCGCTGTTCGCGCTCGCGCCTGAGTCGCTCAAGCAACGACATGCCATCGCCGTCAGGGAGGCCGAGATCCAGGAGGACGACATCGCAGTACTCCGTCTCGAGCATGTGGATGGCTTCTTCGAGCCGCCTAACCCAGATGACATCCACGCCCTGGTCGGTGAGCGCGATGCGTATGCCATTGCCAAATTGCAGGTCGTCTTCGATCAGAAGCGTCTTCATGGAGCTGTCTCGATAAGCGATACGCGCGTTTGCGTTGCCGGAAGTATCCCGCCTGTACGTCGCGTTGCTCCTGATGTTTCATGAACTTTTCATCGGTGGAAAGGTGATGATCGACCGGACTCACGATGCATCGCGCTTGTGCATGGAACACGCTCATCCGGGTGTCCGCGCGACTGGCTTCGCGCGCGTGAACGCGAAGCATGCCCGTCATGCAAGGTCTTGCATCGCAAGGGGTGCCGTGACAGGCGCGCACGGAGCGCGGCGTCATTCGTTCGCGCGGCTCGTCGATGCCGTGCAAGCGTCCTAGTGAAATGCGAAGTCACCGGAGTAGACGCCGCTAACAATCAGACACGTCCCATGCGCTTCTCGGTTCTGTTGAAGTCGCCGGAGTCAGTTTCATACCCGGCCGCCACCAGGGAGAAAGGTCGGCGCCGAGGATTTTTCGCAATGCGTCATGGCCGGTGCCTCGCGCGCCTGCTTTTCCCGGGGTGCGGGGGCATCTGTCACGACAAGGACTTCTGGCAGGGGTCGGGGCATGACCTCCGGACTACGATCAGGGGGTTTGGATAAGCAAGGCCATGGCGGGCCACTCACGGTGTCGCCTTTTCCGAGGGGAATCAAGAATATGGGTTTGAAGATGGACAGGTCGCGCCTGTGGGGCGCGCTGGTATTGAGCGGTCTTTCGGCCGGTGTGGTCGCGGCGCCGGCCTCGACGACGAAGACACTGACCACGGCGGACTACGCCCGTGCCGAAAAAATGATCAGCTACAGCACGGTGCCGCTGGTTGACCATGCGGTCGGTGCGGTGACCTGGCTGGACGACACCCATTTCTGGTATCGCGACCACGATGCGCAGGGCGATCACTACAAGGTGATGGACGCCAGCGGCAAGGTCGAGCCGGCCTTCGACCAGACGAAGCTTGCCGCTGCGCTGACCAAGGTGGTCGGCAAGCCTGTAGACGCCATGAAGCTGGGTCTGATGGATTTCAGCCGCACCGCTGATGGCGGTCTGGACATCAACCTGCGCGGCAAGCACTACCTGTGCGACCTGAAGGCCGACGGCGTGTGCGTCGCCGGCAAGGGCGCCAAGGCGAAGGATCCCAACGCCAAGGGCGGCGACGAGCCGGGCGTGCTGTCGCCGGACAAGAAGACCGAAGCCTTCATCCGCAACTGGAACCTGTGGACGCGCGACGTGGCCACCGGCAAGGAAGCACAGCTGACCACCGACGGCATCGAGGATTTCGGTTACGCCACCGACAACGCCGGCTGGAAGCACACTGACAGCGCCATCCTGGTGTGGTCGCCCGATTCGAAGCAGATCGCCACGTTCCAGCAGGACCAGCGCAAGACCGGCGAGATGTACCTGGTCTCCACCAACGTCGGCCATCCCAAGCTCGAGAAGTGGAAGTATCCGCTGGTGGGCGACGAGAACGTCACCATGATCGAGCGCGTCATCATCGACGTGCCGTCGAAGAAGGTCGTGCGCCTGAAGATGGAGCCGGACCAGCACCGTTCCACGTTGTGCGATGACGTCAGCTGCGGCCGCAACGGCGGCTGGGACGACGTGCAGTGGGCCAACGACGGCAAGACGCTGGCTTTCGTGTCGTCGTCGCGCGACCACAAGCAGGCCTGGTTCCGCATCGCCGATGCCAAGACCGGCGCGGTGCGCACCGTGTTCGACGAAAAGGTCGCCACGTACTACGAAAGTGGCAATGGCAAGGTCAACTGGAGCTATCTGCCGGAAACCAACGAGGCGATCTGGTTCAGCGAGCGCAACAACTGGGGCAACCTGTACCTCTACGACCTGACCACCGGCAAGTTGAAGCACGCCATCACCACCGGCGACGGCAATGTCACCGAAGTGCTCAACGTCGATACCAAGGCGCGCACGCTGTGGTTCCGCGGCGTGGGTCGTACCGATGGCGTCAATCCGTATTACCAGCAGTACTGGAAGGTCAGCCTCGACGGCGGTGCGCCGACCCTGCTGACGCCCGAAGCGGCCGATCACACGATCTCGATGTCGCCCGATGGCAAGCACTTCGTCGACGCGTATTCGACGCCGACGCAGCCGTCGACCACGGTGCTGCGCTCCAGCGACGACGGCAAGACGGTTGCGCAGATCGCCAAGGCCGATATTTCGCGCCTCGTCGCCACCGGCTGGAAGGCACCGGAGCCGTTCACGGTGAAGGGCCGCGATGGCAAGACGGATTTGTACGGCCTGATGTTCAAGCCGACCAACTTCGATCCGAAGAAGAAGTATCCGATCGTCGACTACGTGTACCCGGGTCCGCAGACCGGTTCCGTCGGCACGCGCAGCTTCACCCCGGCACGTGGCGATCACCAGGCACTGGCTGAGCTGGGCTTCATCGTCGTCGCCATCGACGGCATGGGCACGCCGTGGCGCTCGAAGGCGTTCCACGATGCGTACTTCGGCAACATCATCGATAACACGCTGCCTGACCAGGTCGCCGGTCTGAAGGAGCTGGGCCAGAAGCACAGCTTCATCGATCTGGATCGCGTCGGCATCTGGGGCCATTCGGGCGGCGGCAACGCCACCGTGGGTGCGCTGTTCCAGTATCCGGACTTCTTCAAGGTCGGCATCGCCGAAAGCGGTAACCACGACAACCGCAACTACGAAGACGACTGGGCCGAGAAGTGGATGGGCCTGGAGGTCAAGGACAAGGACGGCAAGAGCAACTACGAAGACCAGGCCAACCAGAAGTTCGCGGACAAGCTCAAGGGTCACCTGCTGCTGGCGCACGGCACCATGGATGACAACGTCCCGCCGTACCAGACGCTGCTGGTGGTCGACGCGCTGATCAAGGCCAACAAGGACTTCGATCTGCTGCTGATCCCCAATGCCCGCCACGGCTACGGCGCTGCCAGCTTGTACATGACGCGCAAGCGCTGGGATTACTTCGTGACGAACCTGATGGGTGGCACGCCGCCGAAGGAATACGAGTTGAAGATGCCGAAGGACTGATGGGCGAATGCCTGTCGCTTCGCATGGCATGGCCCCGCCGGAAACGGCGGGGTTTTTTTTTGGCCATCCAAACGCATAAAAAAAGCGCGGCCCATGGTGGGCCGCGCTGGCATCATGGACTGACGACCCGTTCAGTTCGTCGGCGTCGCCTGGCCCTTGGCGATGGCGTCGTTCAGCAGCGCCGTCATTTCGGTCTCGACCTTCTTGCCGAGGATCGACTGCTGGCTCGACATATCGGCTTGCTGGCTCGACAGCAAGGCCTGTCGCTTGCTCAGCACCGCCTGCTGGCGATCGATCTCGGACATCGCCTTGTCGATCTGGGCCTGCTCCATGTCGATGGCCTTGCGTGCGGCGTCCGTGCGGGCCTGTTCGCTGTCGCTATCGCTCATGCGGCGTGCCGCCATCGAGGCCTTGCGACCGGCCAGCGAAGCCGAGCGGCCAGCCAGCGAGCCTGCCTGCGCGGCCAATCCACCCTGTTCGCCGGCCAGTTCACCCTGGCGACCTGCGAGTTCACCCTGCTGGTTGGCCAGCTGATTGACGGGGGCATAGATCGTGTTGGCGCGTTCGATCAGGGCACGGTCGCGAATGACGTAGGCCTTGTCCCCATCGCGGAACCACAGCAGCGGATGGCGATCGGCGTCCTGCAGCTTCGACGCGGCGCGCAGATCGCGTTCGGTGCCGTTGAAGATCATGGTGTCGCCATTCATCAGCGCGAAGCCGGTTTCCGCGTCGGAGTGAACATCGGAGTGGACGTGGCGGGTGCGGCCGAACTTGAACGACGGCGGCGCAGGTGGCGCGGCGGGTGCCGGCGGCGGTGCGGGTGGCGCCGGCAACACGGCATCAGCGTGGGGTGGCGGTGTCGGCGGTGCCGGCGGAGCGGGCGGGGCCGGTGGGGCGGGCGGCGGTGACGGCAGGCCCACCATGGAGACGAGGCGGGAGCGCGTCGGGGCCGGGGTAGCCATCGGTGCCGGCGTGGGCATGGGTGTCGGGGACGCCATCGGCGCCGGCGTGGCCATCGACGCCATCGACGCGGCGCGGGGCGAGGCCACCGGGGCCGCAGCCTTGGCGTCAGTCATTGTCCTGGCGTTGATGGCCGTGGAGGCCTTGACGGCCGTCGTTGGCGCGGCGGCTGTTTTCGCGTTCGTTGCCGCGACGGCCGGACGTGGCGTCGACGCCTGATCATTCGCCGTACTCTGTGCACCGGATTCGTCCTGCGACTGACCGCTCGCCTGTTCCTGCGTCTGCGCATTGCTGGTGTTCATATCCATGCCGCGTGCCGTGACGCGGTAAGGCAGCACGCCGAGCAGCGCGATCAGCGCGACCAGGCCCCAGCTCCACGCACGCGGCGTGGTTTCGTTCACGGACTGCTGCAACATGATCAGGCGCCTTTTGAGATTGTCGAAGGTGGGCGACGCGCCTGCCAGTCCGGTCGGTACCGGGAAGGCCACGCCGAGGCGTAGCAGCAGTCGTCCATATTCCTGGGGATGTGCCTGCGGCTGGCGCATCACTTGCGCATCGCAGGCTGCTTCACGGTGGAAGGCGTATTCATGCATCGCCCAGCGCACCATCGGATGGAAGAAAAACGCGCGCTGCGCCAGAGCGGGAATCCAGCCCAGCCACAAGTCGCCGCGACGTACGTGGGCCAGTTCGTGCGCCAGTGCCATCGCCGCGTCGTCGTGCGCGAGGGTGTGTTCGGTCGGCATCAGCACGATGGGACGAAGCAGGCCGGTGACTTGCGGCGAGACGATGGCGTCGGAGACGCGCAGTTCCGGGCAACGGCGCAAACCCAGGTCGCGGGACTGCGTTTCGCACAGCGTGCGTAGCCCGGTGTCCTGCATGGGTGTGGCGTGGCGCACGACGTCACGTGTTTCGCGCCACTCGCGCAGGGCGAGCAGGGCTTGCCAGAGGATCACCAGCGACCACGCCAGCACCAGGTAGCTCGGCCACGGCCAGGGCGTGTTGTCATCGGCGACGATGGCCACGTGGGTGGTCGAGGCCAGCGGCATCGCCGAGACGGGGGCGCTTGGCGTGGCGGTGGTTACGTCGAAGCTCGCCGGCGCCGCGGACATATACGACGTGTTTGGTGCGACCGGCGTTTCAACCGGCGCAAGCAGCGGTAACTCGATCGCCGTGCCGAAAGTGAGTCCCACCAGCAACTGCGCCGCCACCAGCCACCACATCATGCATCGCACCGCCGGTGCGAGCCGGGGCAGCAGGCGGCAGGCAAGCCACAGGACACCGATTAACAGGGCCGCCTGGATGGACGTCCACACCAGGCGCATCAGCAACAGCTGGGCAAATTCCTGGAAGCTGTCCATGTCAGCCCTCCTTGCGGCGCGACTGCAGCTGGCTGACGAGGGCTTCGAGCTGGGCCAGCTCGTTGTCGCTGACCTCGGCCTTCTCCGACATCCATGCCACGAAGGGCGATACCGACCCGGAGAGGGTCTTCTCGACGAACTGGCCGACCGCCTGGCGCATCACCTCGCCTGGGCCGGCCGAAGTGCTGTAGCGGAAGAGGCCATCGGCCTGCTTGCGCTTGAGGTAACCCTTGCTGCGCAGGCGCTCCATCATGGTGAGCACGGTCGAACGGGCCAACCCGCGCGACTCGCCAAAGCCCGCGGCGACTTCGCCTACGGAGGCAGGCTCGTGCTCGGCCAGGTAGTTGAGGAGCGCGAGCTCCTGGTCGCCAATGGACGGCTTGGACATGACGGGTCACTCCGTGACTACAGTTGTAGGCACGGTAGACCTGACTACAGATGTAGTCAATAGGCCGGGAGGGCGGGGGTGTCGGAAGTCACGCGGCCAGTTCGGCGCGCGCGATGTTGCCTGCCGTGAGCCTGGGTGCCGGTCCGCCCCCTCCCGGAAAACGGAGAGGGCGGATGCTCGTGCGCCCCCCTGTCAGGGACTGGCGCCCGCCATGCGATCCGCAGACGGCGACTGCGACCCATCATGCCCCTGCATTGATGTGCTGGCGTCTTTCGCCACGCCGTACTGGCTCAGGTGATTGGCAATGGCCAGTTCGACAGCGTCCGTCAGGGCGTCGTGATTGGGCTGTGCCTTCATGGTGGTCAGCGTTCGCGTGAACACCTTCTTGCCGTCGATTTCCGTATCGACGTAGACGATGAATACCGATCCTTTGTCGGGATTTTCCGCGGGGCTGTACGTGCCGCGCAGATACTCGTCGGTGACACTGTTGAACGCCATCTCGTCGACGATGTGCGTCTGGGCCGTTGCATCGTGGTTGGCCATGGCGTTGGCCACGGAGGCGCCGATGACGCCACCGAAACCCGCCCCGATCGCACCGGCACGCAACTGGGCACGCATGTTCTGGTAGATGACGAAGTGATAAACCGTCACGTCGTGCGGCTTGCCGTCCGCGCCCAGCTTTTTGAACGCTTCGTGCTGCAGCAAACGCACCGCCGACGGCGAAAGGCGCGCATCGCCAACGCGCATGACGCCGTATTCCTTGCTGGTGATGAGCAGGCTGAAGATCTTGTCCTGCTTTTCCGTCGGTACACGCATGTCACTCACATGGAGTGATGCGGATTTGTCCATGTCGGGCACGTTGACCCTGGTGACCACCGGACTACAGCCTGCACAAGCCAGCGCCAGCAGCGCCACAAGATGTTGCTTCATTGAATCCCCCTTCGTTTGGAAAAAAGCTTCGTTACTGATTGGATCGGGCGGCAATCGTGTGCGTCGGACGGCCGCGTTGCATCGCCCAGGGTGATCGGTGATGGCGCGCTGCACCGCGCAGGTCAGCGAATCTTCGTCGTCGTGCGACTTGAAGGGAGCCAGGGTGCGGGTGAAAAGGCGCTTGCCGTTGATATCGCTATCCAGGCAGCCGATGAGGTGAATGTCCCGCCGGCCATGATGAGAACCGCGCCGGTTCAAGCACGTGCATGCGAAGTGCTTTCGCGCGACATCAATGCGTACCGGGTGACGGCGCCTTGCGCCGCGCACGTGCCATCGAACCCGCGCTCGTACCGCGTCCCTGCGACTTGCAATCCATGGTGTCCCCCCGGACATGCCGCGCCTTGCGCGCGGTGCCGACACTTCTAGGGGAGGCCCTGGAAGCTGTCAAGGCATCACGCAAAAAAAGCGGGGCCGACTGCCGGCCCCGCCTTCGTCATCGTCCCGCGTTGCGGTCAGTTGGACGGGTTCGTGCCCTTGTCGTCCGCTACCGGCTCCGTTCCGGGCACCACCGTGTAGGTCACCTTCGACGGATACTGGCTGCCGTGATGCACCGCGTTGTGCGCGATCACGCCCTTGTCTTCGTCGTAGTTGTTGCCGCCGGTGTTGAGGTTGCGGTCGAAGCGCGGGAAGTTGCTGCTCGACACGTCAATGCGCAGCTTGTGGCCGGGCTTGAAGTAGTAGCTCGTGTCGATCGGCTGGAACGTCACCTTGGTGACTTCACCGGGCTTCATCCACGCCAGCGGCTTGTCGTAGCCGTTGCGGTAACGCATGCGCTGGATGTTTTCGGTGATGTTGTAGGCGGTGCCGTCCGGATAGACGTCGATCACCTTGAAGGTGAAGTCGGTGTCCTTCGCGCTCGACGAAACGTACAACGACACGGTGATCGGGCCGCTGACTTCCACGCCTTCCTTGAACGGCTCGGAGTCGTAAACCAGGATGTCGTTGCGCGTTTCCTGCGGACGCTGGTCGTAGGAGCCGAACTTCACCGCCGAACCCATGCAGCAACCGCCACCGCCAAGCGTGGTGACCGGGTTCATCGGGTCATACACGTACTGGTCGGCCTTGTCCGCATCCGGCGCCGAGGCGACCAGCTTGCCGTTGCCGTACAGGGTGTTGGCCTGGCCGTCACTGGTAAAGAACAGCTCGCGCGTGACGGCGCCGACCGGCGGCCACGTCTCGGACTGCTTCCAGCGGTTCGCGCCCATCACGTAGTACATCACCTTGGGCTGCTTCTTCAGCACGGGGCTGTCTTCGCCCTTCAGGTAGTGATCGAACCAGCCGTACTGGAGTGCGCTTGCATCGAAGCGTGCGTCGCCCATGTCGAGATCACCGATCATGGTGTGCTCGCTGGCGCGTGTGTAAGCGCAATGCAAGGCCGGTGCAATGACGGCGTACTGCTGGTCGGCAATGGCCTTCGGCGCCGTGCGACGCACTTCGTTGTACGCAGCGAGGTTCGGCGAGACCGACACATCGAACCAGCTCATGTACCAAAGACCCGGCTTGCTGATCTTCATGTTGTCGTGCCACAGGCCGCCCTTGTACCAGGCCGGATCATTGGGCGCGCGCGCGACCATGTTGCCGCCCGAGGCGACCGGCATCTTGGTATCGAAGATGCCCGGCGGGCCACCGACGGAACGGATCATGTCCTTCAGCGGCAAATGCCAGAACTGCTTGTTCCAGTCGACCGGCGGCATCTGAGGGTTGAGATCGTAGAAGCGCGAGGCATTGATCAGTTCTTCCTGCGTCGCGTTGGCGATGAGCGGACGCACCTGGTTCTGGATGCCGTAGTCGTAGATCCAGGAGATGAAGAGCATCTGCACGGCGCCGCCGCGGTACCAGTTGCCCTGTTCGAAGTACGGGCCCACGCGGCCAACGCCGGCGCCAAAGCCCTGCACGTTGAAGGTGGTCAGGCCCGGATCGTCCTGCGCGGCGACGGCGAGCTGCCATTCGGCGGTCGAGGAGCAGCCGGTAGTACCGACCTTGCCATTCGACCACGGCTGCGTGGACAGCCACTTCAGCGCATCGCTGCCATCGCTCAGCGGCATGCCGAGGATGTCGTAGTTGCCTTCAGAGAAGAAATGGCCGCGCTCCTGCATTTCAACGTAGGCGTAGCCGTGCTTCACCGCATCCAGCGCGCGGGACATGTCGCGCGGCGCGCCGAGCTTCACATCCCAGTAATTGAAGTTGTAAGGCGTGCGCGAAAAGATCACCGGCACCTTCGCCGAGCCCTTCGGGCGATAGATGTCGGTGGCCATGCGCTTGCCGTCGCGCATCTTGACCATGACTTTGCGGTCGACGACCGCGATCTGCTCGAGTTCCTTCTCGATGGCATTGCGCTTGGCAATCATCTCGGCCTGCGGATCGCGCTGTTGGGCGGCGATCGGGTTGGCAACGAGCAATGAAAGGCCAAAACAGGCCAGGGCGGCACTGAAGCCGTTGGCCAGCGGATGTAAACGCATAGGTATCTCCCCCGAGAGTTGTCCTTCGAGTGTCGGGCAGGCGGGCCGCTGGGGGAACCGTGACAGAAGTCATGGCGTGACGGCGCGCAGGTTCTTGCCACCGGGCATGAAAAAGGGCGCGAAGCCGAAGCTGCGCGCCCTGGAGGGTTTTGCCCGGGAGGGCGCTTAGAACGCCATGTCGAAGGCGACGTCGCCTTCCACGCCCACCTGGTAGGCCGACACGCGGCGTTCAAAGAAGTTGGTCACTTCCTGGACGTCCTGCAGGTCCATGAAGTCGAAGGGGTTCTTCGAGCCGTACTTCTTGGGCAAGTCGAGCTGGACCAGACGCTGGTCGGCGCAGTACTCCAGGTACTGGCGCATGTCCTTCACCGACAGGCCAGCGACGCCGCCGGACAGCACGTCCTCGGCGAACTGGGTTTCGCAGGCGATGGCGTCCTCGAGCATCTCCTCGATCTGTGCGCGCATCTCCTCGTCGAACAGATCCGGCTCTTCCGCGCGCACGGTGCGCACCACGTCGAAAGCGAAGGCCATGTGGCAGCTCTCGTCGCGGAACACCCAGTTGGTGCCCGAGGCCAGGCCGTGCAGCAGGCCGCGCGAACGCAGGAAGTACACGTAGGCGAACGCGGCGAAGAAGAACAGGCCCTCAATGCACGCAGCGAAACAGATCAGGTTGAGCAGGAACTGGCGACGCTGTTCGCGCGTTTCCAGGCGATGCAGGTTCTGCACCGAGTCGATCCACTTGAAGCAGAACTCGCCCTTCTGACGGATCGACGGGATGTTCTCGATCGCCGAGAACGCCTTGTTGCGCTCGCTCGGATCGGGGATGTAGGTGTCGAGCAGGGTGAGGTAGAACTGCACATGCAGCGCTTCCTCGAACAACTGGCGCGAGAGGTACATGCGCGCTTCGGGCGCATTGATGTGCTGGTACAGGTTGAGCACCAGGTTGTTGGCCACGATGGTGTCGCCGGTGGCGAAGAAGGCCACGAGGCGATGGATCAGGTGGCGGTCGGCTTCGGACATCTTCGACTTGAGGTCGGTCACGTCCAGCGAGAAATCGACTTCTTCCACCGTCCAGGTGTTCTTGATCGCGTTGCGATACATCTCGTAGAACTCGGGGTAGCGCATCGGGCGCAGGGTGAGTTCGAAACCGGGATCAAGAATATGTGCCATGAACGTTCCTTCGAGCGTACTGCTCAATCGAGCTTGCGCGCGTAGCGATCGCGCACGAAGCGGCTGATATAGGTGGACAGGCCGATGCCTGCCTCGGCGAGCGCCCGCATGTTCCTCACATGCAGGCGCCCGGGTGTTGCGTCGGTGTACTCGTACAGTCCGTCTTTCATGAAGCGGACGCGGATGAAGCCCTCACCAGATTCGTAACTGGCCACGCCGGATCTCCCGCTGAGATTCCGGTAGGGCTTCATCACCCTGGCCTTACTGGCAGGCCTCGCAGTACTCCGGGTTTTCCAGCGAGCAGAACACCGCGGCGTTGGCCTGTTCCTGCTCTTCGACCGGGGCGGCCTTGGTGACAGGCGCTGCCGACACCGTGGTCTTGGCGATCTTGGTCGCCGGACGCGAGCGCAGGTAGTACGTCGTCTTGATGCCCGACTTCCACGCGTACATGTACATGGAGCTCAACTGACCGATGTTCGGGTTTTCCATGAACAGGTTCAGCGACTGGCTCTGGTCGATGTACGCACCGCGCGCGGCGCCCAGGTCGATCAGCGCCTTCTGCGGCAGTTCCCACACCGTGCGGTAGATCGTGCGCAGGCGCTCCGGCACGGAGGCGATGCCCTGAATCGAACCTTCGGCCAGCTTGATGGCGTCGCGCACTTCCGGGGTCCACAGGCCGAGCGTCTTGAGCTCTTCGACCAGGTAGCGGTTCACCACCAGGAAGTCACCCGACAGCGTTTCACGCTTGAACAGGTTGCTGACCATCGGCTCGATGCACTCGTAGCAGCCGGCGATCGACGCGATGGTGGCCGTCGGTGCGATGGCGATCAGCAGCGAGTTGCGCAGGCCGTGGGTCTTGATCTGCTCGCGCAGCGCGTCCCAACGGGCCTGGTCGTGCGGCGTGGCCTGCTTCCAGTAGTCGAACTGCAGCTCACCGTTGGCCGCGCGGCTCTCGGCAAAGCCCGGGTGCGCACCCTGTTGTTCGGCCAGCTCGCACGACATGGTCAGCGCATTGAAGTAGATCTCTTCGGCGATGCGCGTGGACAAGGCCAGGGCTTCGGCCGAGTCGAACGGCAGGCGCAGCTTGAAGAACACGTCCTGCAGGCCCATCACGCCGAGGCCGACCGGACGCCACTTGCTGTTGGCGGTCTTGGCGGTGTCGATCGGATAGAAGTTCAGGTCGATCACGCGATCGAGCTGGCGCACGGCCGTACGCACGGTGGCGGCGAGCTTCTCGAAATCGAAGGCACCGTCGACCACGTGGCGCGAAAGGTTCACGGAGCCCAGGTTGCACACCGCCGTCTCGTCGGCATTGGTGACTTCCAGGATTTCGGTGCACAGGTTCGACAGGTGGATGACGTTTTCCGGCTTGGCCGTCTGGTTGCTGGTGGCGTTGGAGCGATCCTTGAACGTCATCCAGCCGTTGCCGGTCTGCGCCAGCGTGCGCAGCATGCGGGCGTAGAGTTCGCGCGCCTTGACCTTCTTGGAGGCCAGGCCGGCGGCTTCCGCCTCGTGATAGGCGCGCTCGAAGGTCTCGCCCCAGCTGTCGACGAAGTGCGGCACGATCTTGGGATCGAACAGCGACCAGTCGCCATCCGATTCCACGCGACGCATGAATTCGTCGGGGATCCAGTTGGCCAGGTTGAGGTTGTGCGTGCGGCGGGCTTCGTCACCGGTGTTGTCGCGCAGCTCGAGGAATTCCTCGATGTCCGCGTGCCACGGCTCCAGGTACACGCAGGCAGCGCCCTTGCGCTTGCCGCCCTGGTTCACCGCGGCGACCGACGCGTCGAGCGTCTTCAGCCACGGCACCAGGCCGTTGGAGTGACCGTTGGTGCCCTTGATCAGCGAGCCGCGCGAACGCACGCGCGAGTAGGCCAGACCGATGCCGCCGGCGAACTTGCTGAGCTTGGCGACGTCGCCGTACTTCTCGTAGATGGATTCGAGCGAATCGGTGGGCGAGTCGAGCAGGAAGCAGGAGCTGAGCTGCTCATGCGCGGTGCCGGCATTGAACAGGGTCGGCGAGCTGGCGATGTACTCCAGCGAGGAGAGCAGGCGATACAGCTCCAGCGTTTCGCCGATCTCGTTGCCGCCCAGGGCGCAGGCGATGCGCATGAAGAAGTACTGCGGGGTCTCGATGACCTTGCGCTGTTGCGGGTGACGCAGCAGGTAGCGGTCGTACACCGTGCGCAGGCCGAAGTATTCAAAGCGACGGCTGGCCAGCGGATCGATGGCGTCGTTGAGCTTGCGCGCATTGGTGGACACGAAGTCGCGCAGGCGGTCGTTGAGGATGCCCAGTTCGGCGCCGCGCGCGATCGACTGCGAGAAGCTCTGAATTTCCTGGTTGCTTACTTCCTTGTCGACATAGGCGCTGAGCAGGCGTGCCGCCAGCTGGCCGTATTCGGGTTCTTCGGCCGTCAGCGCCGCGGCGGTGCGGATCGACAGTTCGTCCAGCTCGCGCGTGGTGGCGCCGTCGTACAGGCCGCCGATCGTCTTCAGGGCCACGCGCAGCGGATCGACCGCGTGCAGGCCTTCGCCGCAGCGGGTGACCGCGCGGACGATCTTGTTCACATCCACCACTTCCTGGCCGCCATTGCGCTTCTTGACGCGCATCTGGCCCGGGTTGTGCGGGGGAGTCAGGGCAAACGGGGTTTCCGTGATCGCTTCCATCGTCGCGGCAGTCGAGGTGGCAGGGGCCGCCGTCGCCGAGGCGTCAGCGGAGAAAGCGGATGCGTCTGCGCGGTCGTCAGTGCGCTCGCGCGAGTCGGTATCAATAGGGTGCATGCGGCATCGCTCCAGGCCAGGAATAACGTTCATCAACTACCTGCTCCCGCGCGCAGGGGCTGAGACTTGGGGGCGGATGTCGCGGACGGTCGGTCGGCAAGGCATGGCGCCCTGCGAATCGACGCGCCTCCCCGCGGAAGCCGCCACCACTTACCCACGCAGGCACTCAGGCCCGCGTGTGTCGGCAGGTTTTCGGACTTGCGGCTATGGGCCTTGCGGCCCGCCGAATCGCCATGGCTTCCCAGTCGGGTGCGACCAGTGCCGTGAGGTGGCGTTCGTTACCGCTTACCGCTGCGGGGCAGTCCCGGACTTTCACCGGATTCCCTCTTCTCCACCCCTTAGGACAATTCCGGGGGTGGTCACCGACGGGGCACAACATATCGGGGAGAACCGGTTCGGTCAACCCAACAGATTGTGCAAAAGCTGTGTAGAAAACGGTGGATAAGTGGGTTGGGACGAGGCGGGGCAAGGGGTGGCGCCGGCGGCAAAATAATTGGCTCGCGGCGCTAGGAATTTTGGAGGGATGCCATGCATCCGGGTGCAATCGTCGTCGGCCGGGCCCGGGAGGCGCCGGCTCCGCCCAAGGTCGGGGGTCCGATCCTTCCTGCGCCGACGTAAGCTGCCTTTCCCTTGTCCGGAAACCCATCGATGCGCCCCAGTCCCAGCTATGTCCACGGAGCCAGCGACAAACCCCTCCTGGGCGAGACGGTGGGGCAGCTGCTCGATCGCATCGCCGCCACCCACCCGGACCGCCCCGCCCTGGTGGTGCGCGGGCAGTCGGTGCGGCGGACGTACGGCCAGTTCCATGCCGAAGTGGAGCGGGTGGCGGCGGCGCTGCTGGCGCTGGGGCTGGCCCGGGGCGAACGTATTGGCATCTGGGCGCCCAACCGGGCCGAATGGGTGGTACTGCAGTTTGCCGCGCCGATGGCGGGCCTGGTGTTGGTCAACATCAATCCGGCCTATCGCCTGCACGAGCTGGAGTTCGCCCTCAACAAGGTCGCGTGCCGGGCCCTCGTACTGCCGCGGCGATTCAAGACGTCCCGCTACCTGGAGATGCTGCTGGAGCTTGCCCCCGAGCTGGCCCTGGCGGCGCCCGGCGCGCTGGCCTCGGTTCGGGTGCCTTCCCTGCGTGAGGTGATCCTGCTCGACGACGAGCCCGCGCCCGGTACACGGCGCTGGAGCGAGCTGGCTGCGCTGGCTTCCGCCGACGCCCTGTCCCGGATGCGCGAACAGGCGGCGAGCCTGGCCTTCGATGACCCGGCCAACATCCAGTTCACTTCGGGCACGACCGGGGCCCCCAAGGGCGCCACGCTCACCCACCACAACATCGTCAACAACGGGTATTTCGTCGGCGAGTCGATGCGCCTGACCGAGCAGGATCGCCTGTGCATCCCGGTGCCGTTCTATCACTGCTTCGGCATGGTGCTGGGCAACCTTGCCTGCGTGACGCATGGGGCCTGCATGGTGATTCCGGGCGAGGGCTTCGATGCGCTGACCACGTTGGAGACAGTGGCCGCGGAGCGCTGCACCGGGCTGCATGGCGTGCCGACGATGTTCATCGCCGAACTCGATCATCCGCAGTTTCGTGAGTTTGACCTGAGCAGCCTGCGCACCGGCATCATGGCCGGCTCGCCGTGTCCGATCGAAGTGATGCGGCGCGTGGTCAACGAGATGCACATGAGCGAGGTGACCATCGCTTACGGCATGACCGAAACCAGTCCGGTGAGCTTTCAGACGGTGCCGGAGGATCCGCTGGAGCGGCGCGTCGCTTCGGTGGGGCGCGTGCATCCCCATGTCGAAGTGAAGCTGGTCAACGAGCAGGGCGAAATCGTTCCTTGCGGTGAAACCGGGGAACTATGCACGCGCGGCTACTCGGTGATGCTCGGTTACTGGGAAGATCCGGCCAGGACGACCGAAGCCGTCGATCCAGCGGGATGGATGCATACGGGTGATCTGGCGGTGATCGACGACGAGGGCTACTGCACGATCGTCGGCCGCCTGAAGGACATGATTATCCGCGGCGGCGAAAACGTGTATCCGCGCGAAATCGAGGAATTCCTGTACACGCATCCGAAGGTGCAGGAAGTGCAGGTCTTCGGCGTGCCCGATGCGAAGTTCGGCGAGCAGGTGTGTGCGTGGGTCCATCTGCGTGAAGGGGCTACGGCAACCGAGGCGGAGATCCAGGATTTCTGCCGCCGGCACCTGGCGTATTACAAGGTGCCGCATTACGTGCGCTTCGTGACGTCGTTTCCGATGACGGTGACGGGGAAGGTGCAGAAGTTCCTGATGCGGGAGGCGATGGCGCGGGAGTTGGGGTGATGTCATCACCACCTTTACCTCCCTATGGCCGTCATTCCGGCGAAAGCCGGAATCCAGTGAAAAATGACGTGACTGGGTTCCGGCCTGCGCCGGAATGACGTCCATGAAAGATGGCGTAGAAGTGCCGTGCAATTACGGCGTAATCGTAAAGTCCACTTCAATCGGATACGGCACCGGGCTCTCCGGCGGTGGTGGCACCGTCCACGTCGCAAACTTGCCCATCAGGCAGGTCGCCACATCCGTCGTCGGCCGCACTTCGACCCGCGTCAGCGATCCATTTTTTTGCACATCGGCCACCAGCGTGAACGGCGCCTTGTTTGCGTTCGGAATGCTCGCGATGCACGCCTTCAGCGCGTCGGTGGTCGGGTTGCCGATCTTCGCCCAGAGCTTCTTCTGGTAATCGGGGCCGGTAAGGCTTCCTTCATTCAACTTGGCCTGGGTGACGCGCGTGGTGAACTCGTCGTCCGGCGCGGCCGTGGCAGCGGCGCTCCATACGAGCAGGGCGGCAAGGAGAAGATGGCGCATGGCGGTTTCCGAAGTCAGCGGGCGCCACACGTTAGCAGTTAAACCCCTGCCTCGATATCGATCAGTCCGCCCGGTGCGCCGAGGCCAGGTATTCCTCGCTGCCCATTTCGATCAATCGCGATTCCGTGCGACCGAATTCGGCGCGCAGGCGGTCACCGTCATACAGGTCGGTAATGGGCGTGGCGGCGGAGAGAATCAATTTGACGTGGCGATCGTAGAACTCGTCCACCAGCAGCACGAAGCGTCGCGCGGCATCGTCGGTGTAGACGCTGAACTGCGGCACATTGGACACGATCACCGCCGGGCCGGCCTTGGCGATGGCGATGTAATCGGCGACGGCGCGCGGGCCTTCGCAAAGGGCATCGAACTCGAACCAGAGGATGTTCTCGGCGCGCTTGCGTATCGGAATGGGGCGGTCGTTGACGATGAGGTCGCCGCCTTCCTGGATATCGCCCGTGGCCTGCGTGGTGAAGATGCGTGACAGCGCGCGCTCGGCTTCGGCGCTTGGCGGCGTGAAGTACACCGGCGCCTGCGACAGCTGGCGCAGGCGCCAGTCGCGCGAGGAGATCATTTCCACGACGTGGCACTGTTTCTGGATGAGCGCGATGGCCGGGAGAAAGCGCGCGCGCTGCAGGCCGTCCTTGTAGAGATTCGCCGGCTGCGTATTGGACGTGGTGACCAGGCTGACGCCGCGCGCGAACAGCGCGTCGAGCAAGGTGCCCAGGATCATCGCGTCGCCGATGTCATTGACGAGGAATTCGTCCAGGCAAAGCACGCGGCAACGTGCGGCGATGCCGTTGGCCACTTCCAGCAGGGGATCCTGGCGCTCGCCCAGGTCGCGCAGCTGCTCGTGCACCTCGCCCATGAAGCGGTGGTAGTGGCGGCGCAGGGCGACGCCGTGCGGCAGGCTGGCGACGAACAGGTCCATCAGGAACGTCTTGCCGCGACCGACGCTGCCCCAGAGGTAAAGGCCGGGCACGGCCTCGCGCTCTTCGTTGCCCAACAGCGAGCGCAGCTTGCCGAACAAGCCGCTGTTGGCCGGTGGCGCGGCGCAGAGCGCGGCGTGCATGCGGTCGAATTCCGGGAGGACGGCCAGCTGCGCGGGATCGGACTCCCAACGATGCGCGGCGACGCCTTCCTGGTAGCGCGCGCTGGGCGCGATCGTGGGTGCTTCACTCATGAGAACGGGATGGCTATGGTCAGCCGCGCAGCGGCGGCAGCCACTCGTGGACGGCGTGCTTGATGGCACCGCGCAGGTCCATCAGGCGGCGATGGAAGAAATGGCTAGTTTCGGGCATGCGCACGAGCTCCGGCTTTTTCGCCAGGCTGTCGATCCAGTCGTAGACAGCCTGCGGGTCGACGATCTCGTCTTCCTCGCCCTGAACCACCAGCCAGGGACACTGCGGCGGATCGAGATGGGCGAAATCCCAGCGTCCGGCCGGCGGGGCGATGCTGATCAGCGCGTTCGCGCCCAGGCGCACGGTGTTGCGTATCGATACGTAGCTGCCAAAGGAAAAGCCGGCCAGCCACAAGGCGTCGTCGGGTCGTTGCTGGCGCACCCATGCGACCACGGCGGCAAGGTCGTCGCCTTCGCCGTTGCCATTGTCGAAGACGCCCTCGGAGGCACCGGTGCCGCGAAAATTGAAACGCACCGTGTCCAGGCCGGATTCGCGCAGGGCGCGCTCGACCATGGTCACCACTTTGTTGTGCATCGTGCCGCCCTGAAGCGGGTGCGGATGGCAGATCACGGCGGTGCCGCGGCGCGCTTCGGTGCGCTCGGCGACATCGCTAATGCATTCGAGCTTGCCGGCCGGGCCGTCCAGCGCGAAGCTGGCCGCCTGGTCGGGAAACGTATCGGGTTGAGTGGGCAGGGCAATGGGATCCATGCGCAAGATGATAACCGCCGGACACGTTCAACGTCCGTTGCGCCCGGGCCGCGCGCCATGAACCACCTGGCGCATGCCCTGCTGGCCGGTGACGACGAAGGCCTGGTGCTCGGCGGCCTGATGGGCGATTTCGTCCACGGTCGCCTGGAGGACGACATGCTGCCGGCGCGCGTGCTCGACGGCATTCGCCTGCATCGCGCCATCGATGTCTATACCGATGCCCACCCGGAAGTCGTTGCCGCCAAGGCGATGCTGCCGACCCCCTATCGCCGCTATGGCGGCATCCTGCTGGACATGTGGTTCGACCATGACCTGGCGCGGGACTTTGCGCGCTGGAGCGATGTTCCGCTGGCTGACTATTCACGCCGTATCCACGATCTGCTGCATCGGCATGACGACCTGCTGCCGGATGCCATGCGCCGGTTCCGGGATTACATGGATGCCCACGACCTGCCAGCGGGCTATGCCGATCCGGTGGAGCTGGACCGGGCGTTCCGTGGCGTGTCGCATCGGTTGACCCGCGCCAATCCGGTGGGGACGGCGATGCCGGTGCTGGCGGAGCGGGATGCCGGCCTCAGGGAGCGATTCGAGGCGTTTTTTCCGCAGCTGATGGGATTTGCGGAGGAGTGGCGGGGGAATGTGGGTCGGTGACGTGAGGACGGGGCGTCGCTGGTTCCGGGATGCTGACTTTCATGGCCGCCATGCCTGCGCAGGCAGGCACCCAGTGACGACCGCACGCGGTTGTCGCCTCACCCTCTCACGTCGTCATGCCGGCGAAAGCCGGCATCCAGGGGCGACATGGCTCATCTGTGCGTAACCGCAACCTGGCCGCTTACGCCGCGGGGGCGTTTCGACCGACTGCCGTCGGCCGAGTCACTTTTCTTTTGCTTGCCCAAAAGAAAAGTAACCCAAAGAAAATGGCATGAGAGCCGGGGTGCGCTTGCGTTAGCGACGTGTCTCACGGGACGCGCAGGCTCAAGTGATCACCGGTGAGGCCAACTAACGTCCGACCGTTGGCGATCCGCCCCACCGCTGAAAGCGGTGCGCGGAATGATCGGCGGTCGGCCCGGAAGGGGTGGGCGCGGCGAATAATCCATGTGCGACCAGGCGTAGTTGTCGCCACATTCCCCCAAGGTCGTCATGGCGGCGAAAGCCGCCATCCACACGCGACCACGTCCGGTTTTAACCGCACGCCCCAAGCACACCGTCATGCCTGCGCAGGCAGGCACCCAGTGGCGACCACACGCGGTTGTCGCCTCACCCTCTCACGTCGTCATGCCGGCGAAAGCCGGCATCCAGGGGCGATCAGGCTCATCTGTGCGATATCGCGACCGGGCCGCTTACGCAGCGGGCGTTTCGACCGACTGCCGTCGGCCGAGTCACTTTTCTTTTGCTGGCCCAAAATAAAAGTAACCCAAAGAAAATGGCCTGAGAGCGGGGTGCGCGCTCACGTTAGAGACGTGTCTCACGGGACACGCAGGCTCAAGTCATCACCGGTGAGGCCAACTAACGTCCGACCGTTGGCTATCCGCCCCACCGCTGAAAGCGGGGCGCAGAACGATCGGCGGTCGGCCCGGAAGGGGGGGGGGGCAGCGAATAATCCAGGGGCGACCACGCACGGTTTGCACCGCACATCCAAAAAACACCGTCATGCCTGCGCAGGCAGGCACCCAGTGACGAACACACACGGTTGCCACCTCACCCTCTCACGTCGTCATGCCGGCGAAAGCCGGCATCCAGGGGCCGCGAGGCTTGTCGGTGCGCTACCCCACCAGGTCTCCTCGCTGCGGTTGCGGCGTAAACCATGTCATGGCACACCTGTCAGCTAGGGCTCCGGTCTACGTGCCTGCGCCGGAATGACGGCACGTCGGGAGTAGGTGAATGGCGGTAGGGAGAGGAGTGTCGCCGGCCCGGCACAACAAAAAAGCCGCCCGGAGGCGGCTTTTTCACTCAACCGGCAAAGCGAATCACTTCGCCTGGTCGACGATCCAGTGCACGGCGTTCTTGACCTGCTCGTCGGTCAGGGCCGGGTTGCCGCCCTTGGCCGGCATGAAGTTGCCGTCCGGACCCTTGTAGCCTTCGATCGCGTGCTTGACCAGCGTGTCCAGGCCCTCGGCGATGCGGGCGCTCCAGGCACCCTTGTCGCCCAGCTTCGGCGCACCGGCAACGCCGGCGGTGTGGCAGCTATGGCACAGGTTGTCGTAGATGGTCTTGCCGTCGGTCGAGCCGCCGTAGGCGACCTGCGAGGCAGCGGCCTTGGCGGCGGCGTCGGCGGCTTCCTGCATGGCGGCACGGCCGGTATCGCCAGCGTACACGGCACCCGCCGGGGCAATGCGCTCGGCGACTCGCTTCGACGCTTCCGGGTTGGTCTCCTTGGGAGCGGCGTCGTAGATCATCCAGGCGCCGCCGATCAACAGCAGGGTCAGCACACCCAGGCCCGCGATCAGCAAGGAAAAGCTGCGCATGAAGCTCTGGTCGGATTTGGTCATGGAACCGCTCACGCAAGTACTCCAGTTCAGTGGGAACCACCCCGGGAGGGGCCGGTCCGGGCAACAAGACGGGGGATTATAGACGAAGGAAAGGAGAGTTTTCAGGCTGTCCATGCCCATTTTGCCGCAGGGCCAGCCGGCAGGGCGTTCCACGGGGGCCTCGACGCGCCCCGACGGAGCCCGGCGCCCCGCCCCTGAAACCTTCGACATTCCTTGTCATCTAAAGCCATCAGGCTATGGGCCGACAACGGCCACGTCCCTGCCATCGGTCATGCCGTACCCGTGTCAACTGGCATTGTTCCATTTCGTTGTTCTGCCCCTATCCTTTCACCCGTCGTACAAATCTGGCGCTCAAGCTGCGCACGGTGGGGTCGGGTGGCCCGCCTTTAATCCAGGAGTCTTTTTTCATGTCGCGTTTTTGGAAGATCGCGCTGATCGTCGTCGCCGTGGTTCTGGTGGTGGGGGTCGGATATCACCTGATGCATAAGCCGGGAGCGGCTGGTGCTCAGGCAGGCCAGCAAGGCGGCCGTGGTGGCCAGGGTGGCCCCGGTGGCCAGGGCCAGGGTGACGACAAGGACCAGGCACCGGTGCCGGTCACGGTCGAGCCCGTGGTGAAGAAAGACGTGCCGGTCTACCTGACCGCCCTGGGCACCGTGCAGGCGCTCAACACGGTGACGGTCAATCCGCAGGTCACCGGCCAGCTGCTGAGCCTGAACTTCAAGGAAGGCCAGGAAGTGAAGAAGGGCGACGTGCTTGCGCAGATCGATCCGCGCACGTTCCAGGCCCAGTACGACCAGGCCCTGGCCAAGAAGCAGCAGGACGAGGCCTTGCTCGCCACCGCGCGCTCGAACCTCGAGCGCAGCCAGAACCTGGCGCCGCAGGGTTACATCTCCAAGCAGGACCTGGACACGCTGCGCAACACCGTGGCGCAGTACAAGGCCTCTGTGGAAGCCGACGTGGGCGCGATCAACAACGCGCAGGTGCAGCTGGGCTTCACCAAGGTGCTGTCGCCGATCGACGGCGTTACCGGCATTCGCGGCGTGGACCCGGGCAACCTGGTCACCACGGCGAGCAACATCGTCACCATCACCCAGATCCATCCGATCTACGTGATGTTCACGCTGCCGGAGCAGAACCTTGAGATGGTGCGTGGCGCAGCCCGCGGTGCCGAACCGTTGCAGGTGACGGCACTGGATCGCGTCGATGCGCATCCGATCGCCGAAGGCGGCGTGCTCAACGTGATCGACAACCAGATCGATACCACCACCGGCACGTTCCGTCTTCGTTCGCAGTTCACCAACGAAAAGAACGACCTGTGGCCGGGCCAGTTCGTCAACGTGCGCCTGAAGGTCCGCACGGTGAGTGGCGGCCTGGTGATCCCGTCGCAGGCGGTGCAGCGCGGCCCGGATGGCGATTACGTCTATCAGGTGCAGGGCGACAGCACGGTCAAGATGCAGCCGGTGAAGGTTGCCGGCGAAGTGGGCGACAGCCACGTGATGATCGGCTCCGGTCTCGCCTCGGGTGACACCGTGGTGACCGAAGGTCAGTTCCGCCTGAAGCCGGGCAGCAAGGTCAAGGCGCTCAAGCCGGGTGAAGTGCCCGCTGCGCCGACGGCCGAAGAGCTGCAGAAGGCCAAGCAGAACGGCCAGGGCGGCGGACGCCGTCGCGGTTGATGCCGAAGGACGGGCAGGAGCAAGTGGTGCCATGCGATCGAACGATCGCGTGGCGCCCGGCAAACAAGGGTGGAGCCCTTGCCAGCCGCGCAGCCGCGATCGGCTCCTGACCGCCGGATACCCCCTTACCCCACGGTGCTGCAATGGATCGCACGCCTCGCATTAGCAAGTCATAACTGACGGCATATCCATGGGATTCTCGACGCTCTTCATTCGCCGACCGATCGCTACCTCACTGTTGATGGTGGCGGTGCTGTTGCTCGGCATCCTCGGTTACCGACAGCTGCCGGTCTCGGCGCTGCCGGAAATCGATGCGCCCAGCCTGGTCGTGACCACGCAGTATCCGGGTGCCAGCGCATCCACGATGGCTGCGCTGATCACCACGCCGCTGGAGCGCAACTTCGGCCAGATTTCCGGCCTGTCGATGATGACCTCGGATTCGTCCGCGGGCCTGTCGACCATCGTGCTGCAGTTCTCGATGGATCGCGATATCGACATCGCGGCGCAGGACGTGCAGGCGGCGATCAGCCAGGCCAAGGGCACGCTGCCCAACAACCTGCCGTATCCGCCGGTGTACAACCGCGTGAACCCGGCCGATGCGCCGATCCTCACGCTCAAACTGACGTCCGACAGCCTGCCGCTGCGTGACATCAACAACATCGCCGACTCGATCCTGGCGCAGAAGCTCTCGCAGGTGCAGGGCGTGGGCCTGGTGTCCATCGCCGGCAACGTGCGTCCGGCCGTGCGCATTCAGGTGAACCCGGCGCAGCTGTCCAACCTCGGCCTGACCCTGGAAGACGTGCGCGCCGCGCTGACCCAGGCCAACGTGAACGCGCCCAAGGGCACGCTCAACGGCAAGACCCAGAGCTACAGCATCGGCACCAACGATCAGCTCGCCGACGCTGCCGAATACAAAAACACGATCATCGCGTACAAGAACAACTCGCCCGTGCGTCTCTCCGACGTGGCGAACGTGATCGATGGCGTGGAAAACGACCAGCTTGCCGCGTGGGCCAATGGCAAGCCGGCCGTACTGCTGGACATCCGCCGCCAGCCGGGTGCGAACATCGTGCAGACCGTCGAGCACATCCGCTCGATCATGCCGGAGCTGCGCAGCGTGCTGCCGGCCGACGTGCACCTGGATGTGTTCGCTGACCGTACCGTCACCATCCGCGCGTCGGTGGAAGACGTGCAGTTCACCCTGATCCTGACCGTCTGCCTCGTGGTGGCGGTGATCTTCGCTTTCCTGCGCCGACTGTGGGCCACGATCATTCCGTCGGTGGCGGTGCCGCTGTCGCTGATGGGCACGTTCGGCGTGATGGCCTTCGCCGGCATGTCGCTGGACAACCTCTCGCTGATGGCGCTGACCGTCGCGACAGGCTTCGTCGTGGACGATGCGATCGTGATGATCGAAAACATCGTGCGCTACATCGAGCAGGGCAAGAGCGGCAAGGAAGCGGCTGAAATCGGCGCGAAGGAAATCGGCTTCACGGTGCTGTCGCTGACGGTCTCGCTGATCGCCGTGTTCCTGCCGCTGCTGCTGATGCCGGGCGTCACCGGCCGACTCTTCCATGAGTTCGCCTGGGTGCTGACGATCGCGGTGGCCATCTCGATGTTGGTGTCGCTGACGCTGACGCCGATGATGTGCGCCTACCTGCTCAAGCCCGATGCGCTGCCGGAAGGCGACGATGCGCATGAGCGTCACGCTGCTGCCGGCAAGCGCACGGTGTGGTCGCGCACGGTGGACCTGTACGACAGCACGCTGGGCTGGGTGCTGGACCACCAGCGTTTCACGTTGACCGTCGCCGCCATCACGGTGGTGTTCACGGTGTTCCTCTACATCGTGATCCCCAAGGGCCTGCTCCCCGAGCAGGACACCGGCCTGATCACGGGCGTGGTGCAGGCGGACCAGAACGTCGCCTTCCCGCAGATGGAACAGCGTACCCAGGCCGTGGCCAATGCCTTGCGCCAGGATCCGGCCGTCAGTGGCGTGGCCGCGTTCATCGGCGCCGGCTCGATCAACCCGACGCTCAACCAGGGCCAGCTCAGCATCGTGCTGAAGGACCGCGGCGATCGCGAGGGCCTGGACACGATCATGCCGCGCCTGCAGAACGCCGTGGCGCAGATCCCGGGCGTGGCGCTGTACCTCAAGCCCGTGCAGGACGTGACGCTCGATACGCGCGTTGCCGCCACCGAGTACCAGTACTCGCTGTCGGCCGTTAACTCGAAGGAGCTGGCGCAGTACGCGACGCAGATGACGCAGGCGATGCGCAAGCGTCCCGAGCTGTCCGACGTCGACAACAATCTGGCCGACAGCGGCAACGCGCTCAAGCTGACCATCGATCGCGAGAAGGCCAGCCGCCTGGGCGTGCCGGTGCAGACGATCGACGACACGCTGTACGACGCCTTCGGCCAGCGCCAGATTTCGACCATCTTCACCCAGCTCAACCAGTACCGCGTGGTGCTGGAAGTGGCACCGGAATTCCGCACCAGCCGCGACCTGCTGAACAAGCTCACGGTGCGCGGCAATGGCAACGGCGCACTCACGGGCAGCACGGCCACCAGCTTCGGCCAGGTGACCTCGAGCAACTCCGCCACGCCGTCAGGTATCGGCAGCACGGGCAACGTCGGCTTCCAGGTCGGCGGCGGCGGCACGATTCCGATCGCTTCGCTGGCCAGCGCCGAAGTCACCAGCGCGCCGCTCGTGGTCAGCCACCAGCAGCAGCTGCCGGCCGTTACGCTGTCCTTCAACGTCGCCCAGGGCTATTCGCTGTCCGATGCGGTCGATGCGATCCACAAAGTGGAAGCCGAACTCAACCTGCCGCCGCAGGTTCGCGGCCAGTTCATCGGCAAGGCGGCGGAGTTCTCCTCCTCGCTGGGCGATGAAGTGCTGCTCCTGCTTGCCGCCATCGTGGTGATCTACATCGTGCTGGGCGTGCTCTACGAGAGCTACATCCATCCGCTGACCATCATTTCGACGCTGCCGCCGGCAGGCGTGGGCGCGCTGCTGGCGCTCATCCTCTGCGGCATGAGCCTGTCGGTGGATGGCATCGTGGGTATCGTGCTGCTGATCGGTATCGTGAAGAAGAACGCGATCATGATGATCGACTTCGCGATCGAGGCGCAGCGCACCGGCATGAACGCGGTGGAAGCGATCCGACGCGCGTGCTTGCTGCGCTTCCGCCCGATCATGATGACCACTGCCGCCGCCATGCTGGGTGCACTCCCGCTGGCACTGGGCACGGGCATCGGCTCGGAGCTGCGTCGCCCGCTCGGCGTGTCGATCGTCGGCGGCCTGCTGCTCTCGCAGCTTGTGACGCTTTACACCACGCCGGTGATCTATCTGTACATGGAGCGATTCTCCGACTGGTTGCGCGTGCGCCGCGAGCGCCGTGCGCTGGAACGGGCGGCACCGGGTACCGGCACGGCGGCGTGACGCCACCTGCCGACAACCGGATCGTCCATGGCGGGACAAACGAGGGGCGGGGCCGACAGGTCTCGCCCCTTTCGGCGTGGAACGGGACCATGATTTCCTCGCCATTCAACCCACGGCGCGCTGATGCGTTAAGGCGGAAGGAGCCGCTTCACGTTCTCATGCGCGACGGCAAGCAAACAACGGAACTAAGCTGATCGCATGAACATCTCCGGCCCGTTCATCCGCCGACCGATCGGCACCTCGCTGCTCGCCATGGGCGTGTTCGTGCTGGGCATGATCTGCTATTCGCTACTTGGCGTGGCGGCGCTGCCGAACATGCAGTTCCCGGTGATCTTCGTGCAGGCCAGCCAGGCCGGCGCCGATGCCAGCACGATGGCCTCGACGGTGGCCGCGCCGCTGGAGCGGCATCTGGGGCAGGTGCCGGGCATCGACACCATGCGTTCGCGCAGTTCCGAGGGCAGCACGTCGGTGTTCCTGATGCTCCAGAGCGGCGTCGACATCGACGCTGCCGCGCGTGACGTGCAGGCGGCCATCAATGCGTCTGCGCCAGACCTCCCGCCGGGACTCAACAGCTCGCCGAGCTATCAGAAGGCCAATCCGAACGACGATCCGATCATCGCGTTTGCGCTGACCTCCGAGACCCAGGACGCCGCGGACCTCTACAACGTCGCCGATTCGCTGCTCGCGCAACGCCTGCGCCAGCTCGATGGCATTTCGTCGGTGGATATCGCCGGTGCGGCCACGCCGGCCATCCGCGTGGACCTTAACCTGCGAGCGCTCAACTCGATGGGGCTTTCGCCCGATCAGCTGCGCAACGCACTCGTGGCCGCCAATGTGACGTCGCCGGTAGGTTTCCTGTCCGACGGCAAGACGACGATGGCGATCACCGCCAACGACCAGCTGAAGACCGCGCAGGACTTCGCCAACCTCGTGGTCGCGATGCGAAACGGCACGCCGGTGCGCCTGTCGGACGTGGGCAGGGTCTATGCCGGCACGCAGGACGCCTACCAGGCTGCATGGTTCCAGGGTAAGCCCGCGATCCTGATGTACGTGTACAAGAAGGCCGGCGCGAATGTGATCGCCACCGTCGATTCGGTCCGCGACCTCATCCCGACCCTGCGCTCGTACCTGCAGCCAGGCACGGTGCTGACGCCGTACTTCGACGGCACGCCCACCATTCGCGCGTCGTTGCATGAAGTGCAGGCAACGTTGTTGATCAGCCTGGCCATGGTCGTGCTGACCATGGCGCTGTTCCTGCGTCGCCTCGCACCCACGCTGATTGCAGCCGTTGCCGTGCCGCTCTCGCTGGCCGGCGGCTTCATCGTGATGCACCTGCTTGGTTACACGCTCAACAACCTGACGTTGCTGGCGCTCGTGATCGCCATCGGTTTCGTCGTGGATGACGCGATCGTGGTGATCGAGAACATCATTCGCCACATCGACCAGGGCATGTCGCGCTTCGAGGCGACGCTGGCCGGTGCCAAGGAGATCGGGTTCACCATCGTGTCGATCACGGCCTCGCTGATCGCCGTGTTCATTCCACTGCTGTTCGCCGGTGGCATCACCGGTCTGTTCATGCACGAATTCACCATGACGCTGGTGGCGGCCATCGCGATGTCCGCGCTGGTGTCGCTCACCCTGACGCCTTCGCTGTGCGGCCGGTTCCTCAGCGGTCATGCGCACCACGCCAAGCCGTCGCGCTTTGGCGACATGCTGGAGCGGTTCCACGAGCGCATGCTTGGGGTGTACACGCGCGCGTTGAATTTCTCGCTCAAGCACGCGCTGGCCTTCGCGCTGACGCCGCTGGCGCTGATCTTCCTCACGATCGTCCTTTTCGGCGTGGTCAAGCAGGGTTTCTTCCCGCCGCAGGACACGGGACTGATCTGGGCGCGCTCCACGTCGAGCGCGACGGTGTCGTTCGGCGAGACGATCAAGCGCCAGGAACGCATCACCAACATGTTGCTGTCCGATCCGGCGGTGAAGTCGGTGAGCTCACGCCTGGGCACGAGCCGACAGGGCACGGCCGGCTCCTTCAGCATTGAGCTGAAGACGCGCGCGGAAGGCCGCAAGGAAAACACCTTTGACGTGCTGGCGCGCCTGAGTGCCAAGGCCAACCAGTATCCCGACCTCAACGTGCGCCTGCGTCCCTTGCAGGACCTGCCCAGTGGCGGTGGCGGACAAGGGCAGGGCGCGCAGTACCAGATTTCCCTGCAGGGCAATAATTCCGACGAACTGCAGACATGGTTGCCGAAACTGGTCGCCGAGCTGAAGAAGAATCCCAAGCTCAAGGACGTCGGCTCGGACATCGACGATGCCGGTTTGCGCCAGAACATCGTGATTGACCGCGACAAGGCCGCGCGCCTGGGCGTGAGCATCGGCACCATCGATGGCGCGCTCTACAACGCCTTTGGCCAGCGCCAGGTGTCGACCATTTATTCGGATATCAATCAGTACAAGGTGGTACTGAACGCGCTGCCTGCGCAGACGGCCACGCCCGATGCGATCAACCGCATCTATGTGGCGTCCAACAAGGGCGAGATGGTGCCCCTGACCGCGCTGGCGCGGCAGGAGCCTGGCGTGGCGCCGTCGCAGATCGCGCACGAGAACCAGTACACCACGATGGATCTCAGCTTCAATCTGGCGCCGAATGTCAGCATGGGCGAAGCGATGATGATCGTGCAGTCAACGGCAAAGAACATGCGCATGCCGGGCGACATCCGGCTGAATGTCGGCGGCGATTTCCGTCGCTTCCAGCAGTCGCAGAGCGGCATGCTGTGGTTGCTCGCGGCTGCGGTGATCACGGTCTACATCGTGCTGGGCATGCTGTACGAAAGCCTGATCCATCCGGTGACGATTCTTTCGACGTTGCCGGCAGCTGGCGTGGGCGCGCTGGTGGCGCTCTGGGTCACCAACACCGACTTGTCGATGATTGCGCAGATTGCGTTGGTGCTATTGATCGGTATCGTGAAGAAGAACGCGATCATGATGATCGACTTCGCGCTGGTCGCTCAGCGCGAGCATGGCAAGCCACCGCTGGAGGCCGCGCGCGAAGCGTGTATCGTGCGCTTCCGCCCGATCATGATGACCACGATGGTGGCGATCCTGGCCGCCATGCCGATTGCCATCGGCCTGGGCGAAGGTTCCGAGTTGCGCCGTCCGCTGGGCATCGCGCTGATCGGTGGCCTGATCATTTCGCAGAGTCTCACCCTGCTTAGTACGCCTGCCCTTTATGTGATCTTCAGTTGCCTGTCTGATCACTGGAAGGCGTGGCGAGCGCGCCGTCGCGCGCGTCGCGTGAGCGGCCTCGCACCGGCGAACGTCGAGTAACGCGCGTATCTGCGAACGGAGGTGCGAGGCAGTCGATGACTGCCTCGATGTGCATGTCCTGCACCGCGCGCTCACATGGCGACGCGCACCTCCTCACATCACATTAACCGCCTAACCACTAACACTGCTCCCCCCACGGGAAGGAGTAGCGTTCAATGGGTAATGAAACGGGCAAGCCCGATTTCTCCAATGTGCAAAGCAGCGTGAAGTCCACCGCTGCGGACGCACCGAAAGCTGATTTCAGCAACGTCGAAAGCCACGTCGCGTCCACCGCGCCCGACGCACCGTCGACCGAACAAACCTATACGGTTCAGTCCGGTGACAACCTGTCGAAGATTGCCAAACACTTCTATGGCAATGCCAATGCGTGGCACCCGATCTTCGACGCCAATCGCGACCAGCTCAGCAATCCGGATGTGATCAAGCCCGGACAAGTGTTGAAGATCCCCGCCAAATCCTGAAGGAGACGCAAGCATGAATCCCATTCGCCTGATATCCGCGACCGCACTCGCCCTTTCGTTCGCGCTGGCGCTCAGCGCCTGCGGCAAGAAAGAAGAATCCAGCGTCGAATCGACGGCACCGAGCACACCGCCTGCCGCTGAGCAACCGGCCGCCACGCCTCCGGCCAATGAACCGGTCGCCGTGGCATCCATCGACCTGGGCAATGCGGTCGGTGGCGACCAGAAGGTGACAACCGCGACGACGACGTTTGCGCCGAAGGATGCGATCTATGCAGCCGTCTCCACGACCGGTAGCGGTACCGCGACGGTGGCCGCGAAGTGGACGTTCCAGGATGGCCAGACGGTAAAGGAAGACAGCAAGTCGATCGCGCCCGTGGGGCCGGCGACAACGTCGTTTGAAATCAGCAAGCCCGATGGCTGGCCGGTCGGCAAGTACAAGGTCGACGTCACGCTCAACGGACAGCCTGCCGGTTCGAAGGACTTTGAAGTGAAGTGAGCGAGCGCGCCATGCATCGCGAAGGGGTAAAGGGCGGCTTTGCCGCCCTTTTTCTGTGAGGCCGTAGCGGCTTTGCCGCCCTTTTTCTATGAGGCCGTAGCGGCTTTGCCGCCCTTTTTCTATGAGGCCGTAGCGGCTTTGCCGCCCTTTTTCCATGAGGCCGTAGCGGCATTGCCGCCCATGTTTTCATGAAGTCATGGCGGCGCGTCGGGTACGGCGATGGGCCAGCCCTCGGCGCCGGCGTAGAACACAATCAGCGATGTCGGCTGCTCTTTCGTGTAGCCGCGGTGCACGACGTCAACCAGCTCAGGCAGCACGTCGCCCGCGCGAACGACTCGCGTCTGCCCGTTATCCCGGCGTTCCACGTGCAGGCTGCCGTCGGTGACATAGGCCACGTTGATCACCGGATGGCGATGCCAGGGGAGGATGGTGTGCGGGGGAAGGGTGATCTTCAGGACGCTGACCTGCGGTGATCCGGACGGATAGCTCGCATAGGCCGTGCCGTCCCATGCCGCTGACGACCTGAGCAGGGTTTCGGAGACGGCTTCGCCCGCCAGGAGTGGCATCGTCGCACCGAGGAACAGCAGCGGGAGGCAGGTGGGTATCAGGCGCGGCATGAGTTTCTCCTTGATGCCATTGGGTTTTCCCTGTCCCCGTCCGTGGTCGGAACCACGTTAGCAGCCCTGGCGTGACCGCCACGCAAGCGCTTGCCCGATACGCTGCGCTCCTTGCCCATACGTCCGCGTACGCCGAACGTGGCTTTTCCCGCCATGGCCAAAACGCCACAATAAGGAGTTTCCGGCACTGGCCGCCGCGGTAGCCCGGGTCAGTGATCGGGCCGTACGTACGCCGGCGATGTTCCCGCCGGCCGACCTATCCAAAGCAGTCGCAAGCAAGAGGCCACAGTCCCCATGTCCAACACGCCGAAGATCATCTACACGCTGACGGATGAAGCCCCCTACCTGGCGACGCAGTCGCTGCTGCCGATCGTGGAGGCGTTCAGCGCCACCGCCGGCATTGCCATGGAAACGCGCGACATCTCGCTGGCGGGCCGCATCATTGCGCAGTTCCCCGACGTGCTGAAGGACGACCAGAAAATCGGCGACCACCTGACCGAACTGGGCCAGCTGGCCACGACGCCGGAGGCCAACATCATCAAGCTGCCGAACGTCAGCGCGTCGGTGCCGCAGCTGAAGGCCGCCATCAAGGAACTGCAGTCGCAGGGTTACGCGCTGCCGGATTACCCGGACGAGCCGAAGAACGATCAGGAGAAGGACGCCAAGGCGCGCTACGACCGCACCAAGGGCAGCGCGGTGAACCCGGTGCTGCGCGAAGGCAACTCCGATCGTCGCGCCCCGGCTTCGGTGAAGAGCTACGCACGCAAGCATCCGCATCGCATGGGCGCGTGGGCCTCGGATTCGAAGACGCACGTGGCCCACATGGACGCCGGCGACTTCTACGGCAGCGAAAAGTCCGTGCTGATCGAGCAGCCAGGCAGCGTCAAGATCGAATGGGTCGGCAAGGACGGCAGCACCAGCGTGTTGAAGGAAAAGACCGCCCTGCAGGCCGGTGAACTCATCGATGCGGCCGTGATGAGCAAGAAGGCGCTGGCATCGTTCGTCGATGCGCAGATTGCCGATGCCCAGTCGAAGGGTGTGCTGTTCTCGCTGCACCTGAAGGCCACCATGATGAAGGTGTCCGACCCCATCATGTTCGGTGTGGTGGTGCATGAGTTCTACAAGGACGTGCTGGCCAAGCACGCCGATACGCTCAAGAGCATCGGCTTCGATGCCAACAACGGCATCGGCGATCTCTACGCGCGTATTGGCGCGCTGCCGGCCGACAAGCAGGCGGAAATCGTCGCCGACGTGCAGGCCGAATACGCCAGGCGTCCGGCCGTGGCGATGGTCAACTCCGACAAGGGCATCACTAACCTGCACGTGCCGAGCGACGTGATCGTCGACGCCTCGATGCCGGCGATGATCCGCGACTCGGGCAAGATGTGGAACGCCGAGGGCAAGCTGCAGGACACCAAGGCCCTGATCCCCGATCGCTGCTACGCCGGCGTGTACCAGGCGGTGATCGAAGACTGCAAGCAGCATGGCGCCTTCGACCCGGCCACCATGGGCAGCGTGCCGAACGTCGGCCTGATGGCGCAGAAGGCCGAGGAATACGGCTCGCACGACAAGACCTTCCAGATCGCCGCCGACGGCGTGGTGCGCGTCACCGACGCGAACGGCAACGTGCTGATGGAGCACAACGTCGAAGCCGGCGATATCTGGCGCATGTGCCAGACCAAGGACGCGCCGATCCAGGACTGGGTCAAGCTTGCTGTCTCGCGCGCACGCCTGAGCAGCACGCCGGCCGTGTTCTGGCTCGATCCCAAGCGCGCGCACGATGCGCAGATGATCACCAAGGTGCAGCGCTACCTGAAGGATCACGACACCAGCGGCCTGGACATCCAGATCCTGTCGCCGGTGGAAGCCACGCACCTGTCGCTCGACCGCATCCGCAAGGGCCAGGACACCATCTCGGTGACCGGCAACGTGCTGCGCGACTACCTCACCGACCTGTTCCCGATCATGGAGCTGGGTACCAGCGCCAAGATGCTGTCGATCGTGCCGCTGATGGCCGGTGGCGGCCTGTTCGAGACGGGCGCGGGTGGTTCGGCACCCAAGCATGTGCAGCAGTTCCTGGAAGAGAACTACCTGCGCTGGGATTCGCTGGGTGAGTTCCTCGCGCTGGCCGCTTCGCTGGAGCATCTGGCCAACCGCTACAACAACGCCAAGGCCGCCGTGCTGGCCAAGACGCTGGACCAGGCCAACGGCAAGATCCTCGACAACAACAAGTCGCCGGCCCGCAAGGTCGGTGAGCTGGACAACCGCGGCAGCCATTTCTACCTCGCCATGTACTGGGCCCAGGCCCTGGCCGGACAGAATGACGACGCCGACCTCAAGGCACGCTTCATCCCGCTGGCCACCGTGCTGAGCGAAAACGAGGCGAAGATCGTGGGCGAGCTCAACGGCGCCCAGGGCAAGCCGGTCGACACCCATGGTTACTACCACCCGGATCTCGCCCTGGTGAGCCAGGCGATGCGTCCGAGCGCCACGTTCAACGAGGCGCTGGCGGCGCTGTAAGGCGGTGACGGGTTAGACGACGACGGGGCCTGCGGGCCCCGTTTTCGTTGGTGAGCTGCGTCCGTCTCAGCCTGTGAGACGGTAAACCCCTCCAATGGCACCCCGCCCAGGAGTGCCTGTCATGAACGCCTTGCCTTCCGTCATCGAAGCTCAATCCGACGATGAGGGAGGCGGGCTTCAGCGGATGGATGGTGGCGGTGAACTGGCCGGGCGTCTGGCGAAGCGCTATCGCGACCGGATCACCGGCACGTTCGTGATCCCGGCGCGGGAGGGACGGTATGCGCCGTTTCCCGCGGACTTGCCGACAGGCCTCGTGCAGGCGCTGCGCTCGCGCGGGCTCGACCAGCTGTATCACCATCAGGCGCAGGCCTGGGACGCCGCCCAGCGCGGCGAGCATCTGGTCATCGCCACGCCAACGGCCTCGGGCAAGTCGATGTGCTACACGCTGCCGGTGGTCGCCGCAGCCGTGCGCGATCGCGCCAAGGCGCTGTATCTGTTTCCCACCAAGGCGCTGGCGCAGGATCAGGTCGCTGAGCTGCTTGAGCTCAACCAGGCCGGCGACCTGGGCGTGAAGGCCTTCACCTTCGATGGCGATACGCCTGGCGACGCGCGCCAGGCCATCCGGCTGCATGGCGATATCGTGGTCAGCAATCCGGACATGCTGCACCAGGCGATCCTGCCGCATCACACGAAGTGGGCGCAGTTCTTCGAGAACCTGCGTTACGTGGTGATCGACGAAGTGCACACGTATCGCGGCGTGTTCGGTTCGCACGTGGCCAATGTCATTCGTCGCCTGCGGCGCGTGTGTGCGTTCTATGGCGTGTCACCGCAATTCATTCTCTGCTCGGCGACGATCGGCAATCCCGCCGAACATGCGAGCGCGTTGATCGAACAACCGGTGACGCCGATCCTCGACAGTGGTGCGCCCACGGGCGAAAAGCATGTGCTGCTGTGGAACCCGCCTGTCGTCAATCGTGAGCTGGGATTGCGCGCGTCGGCGCGTTCGCAGTCCAATCGCATTGCGCGAACGGCCATCCGTGGCGGACTCAAGACGCTGGTATTCGCGCAGTCGCGCCTGATGGTTGAGGTGCTGACCAAGTACCTCAAGGATGTCTTCGACCACGACCCGCGCAAGCCGGCGCGCATTCGTGCTTATCGGGGTGGTTACCTGCCCACCGAACGTCGCGCGGCGGAGCGCGAGATGCGCGCCGGTTCCGTGGACGGCATCGTCAGCACGTCAGCCCTGGAGCTTGGCGTTGATATCGGCGCGCTGGACGTGGTGATCCTCAATGGCTATCCCGGCAGCGTGGCGGCGACATGGCAGCGTTTCGGCCGCGCGGGGCGCCGCCAGCAAGCGTCGCTGGGCGTGATGGTCGCCAGCAGCGATCCGCTCGATCAATACCTGGTGCGGCATCCTGAGTTCTTCCAGTCCGCACCGCCGGAGCATGCGCGCATCGCCCAGGACCAACCGCTGATCCTGCTCGATCACATTCGTTGTGCGGCGTTCGAGCTCCCCTTCGCGCCCGGCGATGCCTTCGGCACGCAGGACGCCACGCCGTGGCTGGAGGTGCTGGCGGAGGAGGGCGTGTTGCATCAGGAAGGCGGGCGTTTCGAATGGATCGCCGACAGTTATCCGGCCAATGCGGTGTCGCTGCGTTCGGTGGCCGATGGCAACTTCGTCGTCGTCGATCGCACCGACGGGCGCCAGACCATCGTCGCCGAAGTCGATTACAGCGCCGCCGCGCTCACGCTGTACGAAGGCGCCATCCACATGATCCAGTCGGTGCCCTACCAGGTGGAGCGTCTGGACTGGACAGGTCGCAAAGCCTACGTCGAGCGCACGCATGTCGATTACTACACCGACGCCATCGACTACACCAAGCTCAAGGTGCTGGAGCCTTTCGGCGATTCATCGGCCGGACGCGGCAGCGCACATCACGGCGAAGTGCACGTGGCGCGACGCGTGGCGGGGTACAAGAAGATCCGCTACTACACGCATGAAAACATCGGCTATGGGCCGGTGAATCTTCCCGATCTGGAGCTGCACACCACGGCCGTGTGGTGGCAGATCCCGCAGTACGCCCTCGAGCAGGCCTTCGATCATCGGCAGGAGGCGCTGGATGGCTTCCTTGCCGCCGCGCACGCCCTGCATATCGTGGCTACCGTGGCGGTGATGGCCGAAGCGCGCGACTTGCAGAAAGCCGTCGGCAGCGGTGACGGCGCCTGGTTTGCCACGCCGGACCAAAGCGGTCGCGCCCAGGTGCGCTCGAGCTGGGGCGAAGATGCCAGTGTCGCGACCGGGCCGTTCACGCCCACCTTGTACCTCTACGATGCCTTTCCCGGCGGCGTGGGTCTTAGTGCCCCCTTGTTCGAGCGACGCGAGGACCTGGTCCGGCTGGCGCGCACGCTGGTCGATCGCTGCGACTGCCACGTGGGCTGTCCTGCTTGCGTCGGCCCGGTGCTCGCTATCGACGAGCAGGCGGGCACCAGCATCAAGGAGCTGGCGACGCGCGTGCTCGACCTCGTTGCCGCGCTATGAGCGGTCTGGCAGGCAAGCTTCGCGCGCTCAGGCAGCAGGCGGGCGTTGTGCCCGCGGCGCCGAAATCTGCGCTGGCATCGGTTCCCAGCGTGTCTCCTGCGCGCAGCACGGATTTCGCCCGCCTGCTTCGCGTGCGCCAACCCTCCGCACGTCGCGCACCACCGGGGGTGAAGCATGAGCCCCTGGGCGGAGACGAGATCGCACCCGGATTGCGCCTGACGACGCTGCACACGCCCTGGCCCGAGCCTCCGGCCCCCTTTGATGCAAGCTTCGCCAAGGTGCCGCAACACATCGATCCCGCACGTCTGGTCTTTTTCGATACGGAGACGACGGGGCTGGCCGGCGGCACGGGCACGCGGGCTTTCATGATCGGCATGGCCGACTGGCACGAGGGCGGTTTCCGTGTGCGCCAATGGCTCATCACCACCTTGCAGGCCGAAACGACGATGCTCGAGGCTGTCGCGGCGCAGCTTCAACCCGGGCACGTGCTCGTCAGCTACAACGGCAAGTGTTATGACGCACCGCTGCTGGCGACGCGCTATCGCCTCGCACGGCAGTCCAATCCCTTTGCTGACCGGCCGCATATCGACCTGCTTCACCCCGTTCGTCGACGCTGGCGTGGCATCTGGGCCAATTGCCGCCTGGCGACGGTCGAGCGCGAGCTGCTTGGTGTGGTACGTGAAGACGATCTTCCGGGTTCCGAAGCGCCGCAAGCGTGGCTGGACTATTTACGTCTGGGCAAAAGTGACAAGCTCTCGCGGGTGGGTACGCATAACGCGCAGGACCTGCGCAGCCTCGCGGGTGTGCTCCGCCACATGGTCGAGCCTGTGGTGGCATAACGCGCGCTCCACGCTGACGTGCTCTTGCGTATGTGATGCCATCGCCCGCAAGCTCGGCGGCGATGGATCCCACGGGATGCCGCCGGAGCGCTTGCAGTGAAGCTACGCACGATAGGTAAATCGATTCTCGGATTGCTGGTATTTGTGGTTGTCGCCCTGGTCGGTTTCATCTGGGTGTCCAAAGACAAATTGCTTGTGGCGACGAACTCCGTAGCCCACGCCATGTGCACGGCGGCCTTCGTCTCGCACGTCGATCCATCGATGGTTCTGCGCGAGGAGCAGCTGCCGTCGATGCAGCCCATCGCCTGGGCGATTCGCTACCGCGTCGAGCCGAAGATGCACGAAGCACGCGCGACCGTGTTGGGTGCTTTCGGTGCACGCGCCATGTATCGTGAGGGCCTCGGTTGCACCCTGATCCATGGTCGCGACGAAAGTGTGCGTGATCAACGCCTGGTCGATGCGCCCATTGTCTCGCCGTTTCCCGATGCCGTGCACGCGCCGGACACCGACGCTCTGCGCACAGCCCTCGATCTCGCCTTCTCCGAACCCGATCCCGCCGCGCCGCGTCATACGAAGGCCGTGGTCATCCTGCACGACGGCAAGCTGGTCGCCGAGCGCTACGCCGATGGCTACACACCGCAGACACCGATCTGGGCGCATTCGCTGACCAAGTCCGTCATGAATGCCTTCGCCGGCATTCTTGTGCAGGACGGCAAGCTCAAGGTGGAGCAGGCAGCGGGTGTGCCCGAATGGTCGGGTGCCAACGATTCTCGCCATGCCATCACCATCGATCAGCTCCTGCGCATGACTACGGGGCTGCCGTTCGATGAGACCGATGGCCCGGTCAGCCCGATGACGCGCCAGTTCTTCCTCGAGCGCGACATGCGTGCTTACGCTGCCGGCATGCCGCTGACGCATCCACCGGGCTCGACCTGGGCCTACAGCAATCTTGCCTATGTGCTGCTGGCGCGCTCCCTGATGGACGCCGCCGATGTGCATGACGCACCGGCTGCCGAACAATTCCTGCGCGATCGCCTGTTCCGTCCGCTGGGCATGAGCCATACGCTGGTCGAGGCCGATGAAGCCGGCACGCTGGTGGGCTCGAGCCACACGTTCGGCACCGCGCGCGACTTCGCCCGCTTCGGCCAGCTGTATCTCGATGACGGTGTGATTGACGGCCAGCGCATCCTGCCCGAAGGATGGGTCGCCTACAGCCATTCGCAGACCCTCGATACGGGCTACGGCGCCGGCTTCTGGACCAATCTGCGCCAGGAAGGCAACGTGCCGGTCTGGGATACGCCCTGGGGCATGCCGCAGCTGCCACGTGATACGTACTTCGCGCGCGGCGCGCTGGGTCAGTACGTGATGATCGTGCCGTCCGAAAAGCTCGTCGTCGTACGCATGGGCATCAGCGTCAATGCATCCACCGACATCGCCAACGTGGTGGCCAGGATCATCGAGGCCGTGCACCGCGATCCGGCGACGGAGACTTCATCATGACCCAATCCGTTTCCACCTTCCTGATGTTCGAAGGCCGGGCCGAAGAGGCGATGAACTTCTACGTCTCGCTATTCGATGATGGCGCCGTGCTGACCGTCGAACGTCATCCGGAGGGCGGCCCCCACGCGGGCACGATCAAGTTGGCCTCGTTTCACCTGCGCGGCCACCATCTGCGTTGCAGCGATTCGACGATCAGCCATGGCTTCTCGTTCACGCCGTCCATCTCGCTGTTCGTCGAATGCGAAGATCGCGCGGAACTGGAGCGGTTGTTCGCGCAATTGTCCGAAGGCGGTCAGGTGTACATGCCTGTGGGCGATTACGGGTTCAGCGAGGCCTTCGGATGGGTGGGTGATCGCTTTGGCGTGACCTGGCAGCTGAATCTGAGTCGCTGAGTCGACGGCTGCCTCAGGCGGCCTCGCCCACCGCCGTGGCGGGCTGCAAGACGGGGCGCCGCCGACTGTCGCGCCAGCGCAGGAAGGGGCGTTCGATCGCGTAATGAAGTAGCGCGCCGCCAGCCAGTGTGGCCAGAGCGTAGATGCCGAACAAGGTCCAGCCATGGAAGGTGTCGGCCGCGTGCACCTGCACAAGGTGGAACACGCCCTTGTGGCACAGGTACAGACTGTAGGAAATCGCAGCGAGCCAGCCCGCGCCCGGCACGCGGACGCGTGCAAGCACCGAGTTGCCGCCACTGGCCGCAGCCACCATGCACATCAGTGCCAGCGACATCAGCGGGTAGCCCACGACGGTGGCCGCGAAGCCCGCGCGCTCGGCAAAGATCGCCACGGATACGCCAAAGAGCACCAGGCCGAGCACGAGAACGGCGTGCCCATGACGCTGGATGCGCGCCATCCACGTCGGTCGGAACACGGCGCACGCGGCAAGCACCACGCCGGCGAGCAGACCATCGAGGCGCGAGTACGTTGGGTAATAGATGTAGCGCAGAAAGGCCAGCCCGGAGGTGCCATCGTCGGCGAGCTGGGCCGGGTGGAAGACGTTGACCCAGATCCAGGCGCGAAGCGCCATGCCACCCAGCACGATCAGCGAACACAACACCGCGAATCGCGCAGTGCTGGGGCGGCGCATCACCAGCCACGCCGCCAGCGGGAACACCAGGTAGAAATGCTCCTCCACGCACAGCGACCAGACATGCGAGAAGGCCACATTCTCGCCGTTGGCGAACAGGAGATTGAAGGTAAAGGTGGGAAACTGCCACAGCGGCTGCATGCCCGGCACTTCGCGCCATGCCGGCCATAGCGCATAAAGCGCGAGCACAACGATAAAGGCCGGCAGGATGCGGTAGGCGCGGCGGCGATAGAACTCGCCGAAGCGCAGGCCCTCACCCCTCGCCAGCGGACGCAGCAACTGCGTTCCGATCAGATAGCCGCTAAGGACGAAGAACAGGTCCACGCCCATCCAGCCATACCACTGGGCACCGCCCAGGTGGTCGCCGATGCCGCCGACGATGTACGAGTGGAACAACATCACCCAGACGATGGCGATGGCGCGGAGGAGGTCGAGGCCGGGAAGTCGCATGATGTCTCGGTGGAAAGGTCAGCGGGCCGCGAGTGCGGCATGGAGTCGATCGACGTACGTACGGCTGGCGCGCAACGGCGTGCCGTCGTGGAGGCGGAGCAGGCAGTCGCGATTGGGCAAGGCTTCGAGTTCGGCGATGCGATCCACGCGCACGATGGTCGAGCGGTGGATGCGGACGAAGCGGGCCGGGTCGAGCTTGTGCGCCAGTTGGTGCAGGGGTTCGCGCAGCAGATAGGTGCGCGTGCCGACGTGGAGGCCGGCGTAGTCATCGCAGGCTTCGATCCAGTCGATATCCTGGCTGTCGACGATGGCCGTGCGGTTGCCTACGCGTACCGAGAAGCGGCTGGGCCAGGTGGCCGCGGCAGGTTCTCCTGCGCTTCGTTGCCGGAACGTTGCGCGTGCGCGATCCAGTGATTCGGCGAAGCGTTCGTCGTCGATGGGCTTGAGCAGATAGTCCAGTGCATGCACGTCGAAGGCGCTCACGGCGTACTGCTCGTAAGCCGTCAGCAGGATGGCCAGCGGCCGTTCCATGGCCGGGACGCGGCGCAAGGCGTCAATCCCACTGAGCCCCGGCATCTGCACGTCCATGAATACCAGGTCGGGTCGCTCTGCGTGGATGGCCGCGATGGCGTCCTCGCCGTTGTCAGCGTGGCCAACAACAGCCAGGTCTGTGTGCTCGGCCAGCCGCGCATGAACGCCACGGCGCGCCAGCGGCTCGTCATCCACGATGAGGATGCGCATCAGGCCGACACCTCCTCGGGAAGTGCCACGAGGCGCAGCGGCAGCCGGATGCAAACGACACAGGCGCCGTCTTCAGCCAGGCGCATGCTCAGGTCCTGCGCGTCGCCGTAGAGTGTCTGCAGGCGCTGGCGAACGTTGGCCAGTCCGATCGAGGTTCCGCCTGCCTCCGCGCCGTTTGCGCTGCTGGCGACACCGTCGTTGGACAGCTCGATGGCAAGCATGCCGTCATGGGCCTGGATGTCCAACCCAAGGGCACCGCCGGATGGGCGCATGGCGATGCCGTGGCGGATGGCGTTTTCCACCAGCGGTTGCAGCAGCAGCGGTGGCACCAAGGCATGCAAGACGCCGGGGCCGACGCGTGTCTGCATGCGCAGCCGCGAACCCAGGCGCGCCTTCTCGACGTCGAGATAATGCTCGGTGAGCGACAGCTCTTCGGCCAGCGTGACTTCGCGCGAGTCGCTGCGCTCCAGCGTGGCGCGCAGCAGATCGCCCAGCCGCGCAATCATGCGGGTGGCCTCATGCCGACGGTCGTCAGCGACGAGGGCCGAAATGCTGTTGAGCGTGTTGAACAGGAAATGCGGATGCAGCTGATACTGCAAGGCGCGCAGCTGCGCTTCGCTGGCCAGGGCGGCCGACTCTGCTTCGCGGCGGCGCGACTGCTGGAGCGCGTCGTAGTGCAGCACCATGGCATGGATGGCGCAAAACGCGATCAGTGCCAGCCAGCAGCCGTCGAGACCGGCGAAGATGCGGCGAAATTCATAGGCCTTCACCAGCCCCCAGTGCACGGCGGCGGCCTGGCCGATACCGTTGTTGATCACTGACGGGATGTACGTGGCGATCAGCAGCACCGGCACGGTCACGCGCCACCGCAGGTTGCGTCGCCACATCGCACGCTGAAGCAGGCTCAGCGGGACGATCCAGAAGAGGTAACCCACCGCGTAGAGCACACGGAAGAGCCCGGCGTACTGATGCACCAGCTCGGGCAAGGCCATGACACCCATGCACAGGGTGATGGGAAGGCCTGCGGCCAGAGGGACCCACAGGGGCATCATGCCCGGGGTCTGGGAACGTGTCAGAGCCTGCATGGGATACGAGCCGGAGAGGTGCGCCGGCCCCTTTGCCGGTCGCCAGCGCACCCTAACGTCATCGACGGCCGGTGTCATCCAGCACGACGGAATACAGCATCGCGCTGATCTTCCAGCCGTCATCGGTGCGGATCATCTGCCAGGTCTCCACGCCGTGGTTGGTGGCCTTGCCCGCTTCGAGAAAGGTGTAGTCGAACCAGACCGTGCCGATAATGCCGTCGGTTTCGATGCGGATGTGGTCGAAGGTTTCCTCGATGGGCTTCTTGGCGCTGCCGACGAATTGGGAGAATTTCTCGTAGTCGCCGGAGCTGAAGCGCCTGGCCTTGGGTTCCTTGGCAAGCACCGCCTTCAGCGAGGCGTCGTCCATGGCCTGGAACCACGAACTGCCCGGAATGAACAGCGAGCGCATGGTTTCGCCATCGCGCTGGATGATGGCGGTCCTGAAACGGTCAACGACCTGCTGAATTTCTTCGCGCGGCTGTTTCGGGGGCTCGGCAGCATTCGCAGTACCGGTAAAGCCTGCGGACAGGGCGATAGCAAGGAAGATGCGGTGGAGTGTCATGGCACGGTCCGTGGGGAAGTGCCCCGATTTAGCCCCGCCTCGCGCGCTGATACGAGCGAAAAGCGGTTGGCCGTGCACGGTTTGCGGCGAGCCGTTCGGCAGGCCTCCCTAGACATTTCGTTCAGCGCCCCTGCGCTACACCCGTCATGGGCCCTTGGGTGACGATCCGCATGCGCAGTCTCGATTTCAGTTCCTGGCACGCTCTGCTGTCGACGGTGATGGGTTTGGTCCTGATCACGCTGATCATGGTCGGCGTGCGCTTGTTCGCCATGCATACGGTGCAGCAGCGGCGGGAACGCGAAAATCGCCAGATCAACGAGCGACTGCGCACCCTGATCGCCGCGTACAAGACCCTGGGCGGATCGTTCACCGGCAATCTGAGCGTCGATCCCACGCATCTGGGCGATCTGCGCCGTCGCCAGGACGAAAGCACCGAAGCCAGTCCCGGTTCCGATCGTTCCCGTCGCATGCGTGACGCCGTGGAGGCCGCGCTGTCGGACATCATCCTGCTCGGCACCGAAGAGCAGGTCGCGCTGGCCGCCCGCGTTGCCCAGGAACTGGTGCAGGGCCGCCCCGTGCCTACGGATGAGCTGGTGATTTCACTGCGGAACTTCATCCGCCAGGTGCTGGATCTGGAGGCGGTGCCGGCGCAACTGCCGATTCCTCGCCAGGGCCCGGCCCGGACGACGGCAAGCCGCGGCAAGGGCGAAGGTGGTCATCGCGAGGAAGCGGGCAAGGGCGGCCGTGGTGGCGGCATGGGCGGAGGCGCCGGCGGTGCCGGCTTAGGGATGGGCGCGGGTCTCGCCGCCGGCGACCATCATGAACACGAGGCCTGAGGCCTTTAGTTCAGGAATCGCTTCAGCCCGACCCGATACTCGCTGAACTCCTGCACCGAGTTGTGCCCCGCTTCGGGAATGACCTGCACCTGGGCCTGCGGGAGACTTTTCGCGAGGGCGAGCGTGCGCTCGACAGGAATGATTTCATCCTCGCCGGCGCGCACGATCAGCACCGGGCAGTGGACTTTCGGGGCATAGCGCCAGGATTCGAAGCGGTCGATCAGCAGCAGGTTGACGGGTAGCCAGGGGAAATAGCCCGCCGCCACGCGAGCAAGGCTGTCGAAGGGCGTAACCAGGACGAGCTTCTCCACCGGCCGCTGCGCAGCCACCTGCATCGCCACGCCGGTGCCCAGGCTGCGCCCGATCACGGCGACGTGCGCATGCTGCGTTGCCACCAGGTCGAACAGGCCCAGGGCATCGCCCATCAGGTTCGCCTCGCTCGGATCGCCGTCGCTGGCGCCATAACTACGATAAGGAACCAAATAAATGCTGCGCTCGGGGAACCAGGCGGCGAAGCTTTCGCGCACGTCTTCGATGCGCTCGCCATTGCCGCCAAAGTAAAGCAGTGCCTGGGGCTTGCCCGGATTCATGACCCAGCCGCGCAGCGTCACGCCGTCGCGCTGCATCACGAAGTCGGTGGCATGGCGTACGGACCAGCTGGCCTCGGGATGGTAGATCTGGGCGCGCTGGCCAAAGTAGAGGCTCACGCAGATGACGCCGTAAAGCAGGGCGCCGATCGCAGCAAAGACCAGAAGAACGCGCCAGGCCATCAGCACTCATCCTGGAACGCGGTGTACGCAAACCCATGGACCATGCATAACCTCACGTAGCGGGCACGGGTGGAGTCCGGCATGCAGGGTCATCATGGCCCAAGTCTCACGAGGCGTGAAGCAGGGTGGATTCGGTCACAAGTGCCCGCGTTCAGACCACGGCCGCCGCGGCACCCTTGATGCGCTGTTGACGGGCCTGCGTGCAAAAATCCGGAGCGTTCGCATCACGCGAATGGCGGAGAGCCACGATGCATAAGTCAGAGGGTGACCTGGGTGTCATTCAGGCCGTGCTGGACCGCCTGGTGAAGTTTCGCCTGCCTCGCGCACTGGCGATCAAGGACCGCGTGGATCGCGGCGAGCGCCTGACCGATACGGACATCCGATTCCTCAAGGACATGCTGGAAGATGCGTCCCATCAGCGCACCTTGATCGCCAAGCATCCCGAGTACCAGGCGCTCGCCGCGCGGGTGGCAGGGTTGTACGACGAGATCACGCGCAAGGCGCTGGAGAACGAGTCCAAGGCGTCCTGACCGGCACGTTTCGTCCCCGGGCGAAGCATGCGCGGCGTGGCGGTTCTACACTTGCGCCATGGTCTCGCCTCTTGCCCATCCCTATCAGCTGGCCGAAGTGGCCAGTCTTCTTGCCGAGCCTGCGCGTGCTGCCATGGTGCTCGCGCTCATCGATGGCACGTCGCGTCCGGCGGGTGAACTGGCCCAGGCCGCCGGTGTCAGTGCGGCCACCGCCAGCGCGCACCTGAAGCGTCTGCTCGATGGCGGCATGCTGGCGGTTCACGTGCAGGGCCGGCATCGCTACTACCGCCTGGCAGACGATGACGTGGCCAGCATGCTGGAGGCCATGGCCATCCCGCGCGGCGCGAAGCATGCGGTCGCCCCACCGGCGGATACGCCGCTGCGCATGGCGCGCACCTGCTATCGCCATCTCGCCGGCAAGCTGGGTGTGGCGTTTTGCGATGGCTTGCTGGCGCAAGGGTTTCTCGCGATGACCGGCGAAGGGTTGCGCGTGACGAGCCCGGGCGCCGTGGCGCTGGTCGACGCCGGGCTGGATCATGCGGCCATCCACCAGCTCAGCGACCTGAAAGGGCGCGGCTGCCTCGACTGGACCGAGCGCCGCTTGCACGTCGGTGGCCCGCTCGGTGTGCGCATGACGGCGGCGATGTTCGATGCCGGCTGGTTGCGGCGCGCGAGGGAAGGGCGGGCCCTGGTGGTGACGGGGGACGGGTTGAGGCGGCTGGGGATGCTGGGCGTGAGGATGTAACCCTGCTTCGGCAAGGCGCCTGGCATCACTCGCGTCGCGCGCTCAGAACACCAGCCCGCTCTTCAGGCCGAGCACCCACGCATCGTCGCGCCCCTTCGCCCCGCCCGGATGCCTCACGAACTGAAGGTTCGGCCTCAGCGTCACCCATGCCGCCGGTGACCACCCATAAAACAGTTCGGTCACGTATTCATATCCGTCGTTCACAAGGCCGGGTGGCACGCCAAGCAGTCGCTGCGTCGCTGCGGCCCTTCCGTTGGCGTGGGTGGCACCCAGGGCGAAGCCCACCATGTCGTTTGGACGGCCAAACGGCGCGCGGTACTCCATGCCCATCGCGAGCTGCCGATCGGTGGGTGACGTGGCGCGATCGGCCTGGGATGCGTTGAAGAACACCGTGACACCGTGGTGTGCATCGCGCCCGGTGACCTGCTGGCGCATCAGGAGATAGGCCCCGTAGCGTCCGTCGTGCTCCAGCGGTGGGCGGCCGGTGAGACCCAGCGGATCGCGCCGGTCGTCGAAATAGACGTCCTGGCCGCCGGCATGGCTGTACCAGGCGCCAAGTTTGAAAGTCCCGGGCAAGGGGTTCGGCGGTGTCCAGCCAAATTCGAGCGGCATCAGCGCGCCTTTTGTGCCGGACGGGTTGTTGAGCTTCCAGCCGTTGCGGCGTGCCCATCGGTCGTCGATGTAGGTCGGGTTCACCTGATAGGCGCCCGCTTGCAGGTACCAGGTGGGTTTGGCGACGCGCATCCACGCACCCCATTGGCTGGTCGGCCAGTTCACCCAGTAATCGCCCACGATATTGCCGGGCTGGGCGCCGCAGAACGTGAGGTTCTGGAAATCGCAGGGGAGACTGGCGAAGTCCTCGCCAACGGGAAGCCGGCCGACGCGCCAGCTCAGCGTATCGTTCACTTGTTGCCTGAGTGCAAACACCGTCAGGTGCCAGGTCTGGCCACGTCCGTAGACTTCCTGCAGCAACTGGTTGTTGCCGATGTTGGCATCGGCGCCCAGGTTGCGGCCGCTGCGTTCGGTCACCATCACATCGAACTGCATGCCGTGCCACTGCCATAACGCATCGAGGTCAAGCGAACTGCCGAATGACCACTGGTCGGTGTAGCGCGTCAGGGAGGCGTCGCCGCCAGTGAAGTTGTGTGCGATTTCGCTGGTGTAGCCGATGTCGAACGCGATGCCCTGGTGACCCCATGCGGCGCGTTTCCCGCCCCAGTCTCCAGACAGGTACGACGTATCCGAGGCGCCGGCCGAAGCGGGCAGGAACAGGATGGCGGCTGCGCACAGCGCAGCAGGAAGAAATCGGGTGCGCATGGCACGCTCCTTGTGCAGATGAGTCGACATGCCCGGAACATCGACCAGGCATGCTCAAGCGTAGTCAGCGACTCATCGAAGGAGCGGTAGGGAAGTTCAGTTCTGGCGCAGGGGATTTCCTAGTGACGATCAGGGAAATCCCAGTGCTGCGGGTGAGGAACCCGCAGGCCCGGCCGTTACCAGGGACCGGGCCCGCCGTCGCGTCATGATCGCTAGACCGTGCGCACGCGGAAGTTGCGACCCTTGATGCGACCGGCGCGCAGACGCTCCAGGGCCTTGGCTGCCTGGTCGCGCTTGATCGCTACATAGGCGCGCGTGGCGAAGACATCGATCTTGCCGATGGCGTCGGCCTTGAGCCCGGCATCGCCGGTCAGTGCGCCGAGGATGTCGCCGGGGCGCAGTTTGTCCTGGCGGCCGGCATCAATCACCAACGTGCGCATGGACGCCAGATGCAGCGTCTTGTCCTTGCGCACCGTAACCTTCAACGGATGCCACGGCAGCGGCTGGCCGTTGACCGCTTCGATGTTGTCCGCCTTCGGGCGTTCGCGCGAGGTGCACAGCGTTATCGCCAGACCTGGATGTCCGGCGCGGCCGGTGCGGCCGATGCGATGAGTGTGCGTATCCGGATCGTGCGCGATGTCGTAGCTCACCACCAGCGGCAATGCCGTGATGTCGAGGCCGCGCGCGGCGACGTCGGTGGCGACAAGGATCGAGCAGCTGCGGTTGGCGAACTGCACCAGCACTTCATCGCGGTCACGTTGCTCCATGTCGCCGTGCAAGGCGAGGGCTGAGAAACCGCGACGATCGAGCTCCTGCGCCACGGCATCCACATCGCGGCGCATGTTGCAGAACACCAGGGCGTGATCGGCGTGTTCCTTCACCAGCACCTGCGCGAGTGCGTCGATCTTCTGCGCTGGATCCACGTCATGGAAACGCTGTTCGATGGTGATGGCTTCCTGCGGTGTCTCCACCGTCACTTCCACCGGATCGTTCTGCATGCGCGCGCTGGCTTCGCGGATTTCCGGCGCATAGGTGGCCGAGAACAGCAGCGTCTGGTGATGCTTGGCGATGCGCTTGACGATGTCGTCAATGGCTTCGGAGAAGCCCATGTCGAGCATGCGGTCGGCTTCGTCCAGCACCAGCATCTTGATGCCGCCGCCATGCAGGCTGCCGCGCTTGAGATGCTCCTGCACGCGGCCGGGCGTGCCGACGACGATGTGCGGATCGTGGGTCAGCGAAGCGAGCTGCGGGCCCAGCGGCATGCCGCCGCACAGCGTGAGCAGCTTGACGTTGGGAATGCCGGCGGCCAGCTTGCGGATGGCCTTGCTCACCTGGTCGGCCAGTTCGCGGGTGGGGCACAGCACCAGCACCTGCAGCCGGATGGTATCCACGTCCAGGGCCTGGAGTAGGCCAAGGCCGAAGGCGGCGGTCTTGCCGCTGCCCGTGCGGGCCTGGGCGATGACGTCGCGGCCTTCGAGGATGGGCGGCAGGCTCTGGGCCTGCACCGGCGTCATGGCGGTGTAGCCGAGGGTTTCCAGGCTACCGAGCAGGGCGGGCTTGAGGGGGAGGGAGCTGAAATCGGTCATTCGATATTCTCGCACGCCGGCCGGTCCGCGCCCTGCCGGCAGCCGGTTGAATCCGGGTCAAAGCGCGCTAGTTGGCCGTTTGGCCTAGGAATTCTTCGGGTTGCGCAGTGCATCAATACGGGGGATGCTCCCGTCTCAGCCAGTCGGAGCGCCGCGTCGGGGGATGCGGGACGCGCCGGCAATGGCATGGCGACCCACGGGGGATCGCCTCAAGAAGGGGGAAGACATGAAAGCTATGATCGCTAGCCTGGCGTTGGCCCTGGTGTCGGCCGCGCTTCCCGTTTACGCCCAGCAGGCCGAGCAGCCGATGACCTGCAAGACCGGTCCGGTGGCGCAGGAGTTTGGCGGGACGCACTGGGTGGTCTACAGCTGCTCGGACAACCAGACCGTGATCATCGTGGCCCCGCCGGAAAATCCGGCCGCGCCGCAGTTCTTCACGGTCCGGCCGGACGGCAAGGGCGTGCTCGCCTCGGGTGAGGGCTCCGGCAAACAGGAGTACTCGAGCAAGGCCTTCGCCGATGTGGTGAAACTCAAAGCGACCGATCTGGCGAACCTGGTCGAGCGCACGCGCGCCCAGCCCGTCGCCCAGACTCAGTAAAGCCGGTCAGTGGGCGGGCGCGGGTCAGCGCCCGCTTACCACTGCGTACGACCGGGCAGCAGGCCCTTGAGCTCGGCCTCGGTCAGGTTGCGCCATTGCCCCGGTTTCAGGTGGCCCAGGCGCACATTGATGATGCGCACGCGGCGCAGCTGCGTCACGCGATAACCGAACGCGGCCGCCATCAGGCGGATCTGCCGGTTCAGGCCCTGCGTCAGCACGATGCTGAAGCCGAACTTCGCGATCTTGCGCGTGCGGCAGGGCTTGGTCATCTGCCCATGAATACGCACGCCGCGCGCCATGCCGGCCAGGAACTCATCCGTCACTGCCTTGTTCACGGCCACGAGGTATTCCTTTTCGTGGTCGTTTTCGGCGCGCAGGATTTCGTTGACGATGTCGCCGTTGCTGGTCAGCAGGATCAGCCCTTCGGAATCCTTGTCCAGGCGGCCGATCGGGAAGACGCGTTGCTGGTGATCGACGAAATCGACGATGTTGCCCGACACGGTCTGATCCGTCGTGCAGGTAATGCCGACGGGCTTGTTGAGGGCGATGTAGATGCCTTTCTTGGCCGCTGGCGTGCTCGCCAGCACGCGCGCCTTCACCACGTCACCATCCACGCAGACGACGTCACCTTCCAGCGCTTTCGCGCCGGTGGTGACGACTTCGCCGTTGATGGTGACGCGACCGGCCAGCAGCATCTCGTCTGCCTCGCGGCGCGAGCAGATGCCGGCTTCACTGATGTATTTGTTGACGCGCATAGGGGCAGTAAACGGTAAAGGGTGAACAGTAAAGAGTAAGAGCGGGTTGGGTTACGGTGTACTGAGACGGCTCTTACCGTTTACTGTTCACCGTTCACCCGTTCCCCTTTTATGACCTGAGGCCTACGCCGCGCGACAGCAGGCGCAGCGCCACGGCCGAGAGGCCGATCACGAACACCAGCATCACCACGAAGGCCGTGCCGATACCTACGTCGCTCACGCCCAGCACGCCGAAGCGGAAGGCATTGACCATGTAGAGGATCGGATTGACCAGCGAGATGCTGCGCCACGGTTCGCCCAGCAGGTCCACCGAATAGAACACGCCACCGAGATAGGTGAGCGGCGTCAGCACGAAGGTGGGCACCAGCGCGATGTCATCGAACTTCTTGGCGAACACCGCATTGACGAAACCGGCCAGCGAGAACACCGTGGCGCCGAGCAGCACCGACAGGAACGTGATCACCGGGTGCGCCACGTGCAGGTCGGTGAAGAAAAGCGCGATCAGCAGCACGAGTGCGCCGACGATCACGCCGCGCGCCACCGCGCCGGTGACGTAGCCGAGCAGGATCACCCAGTTGGGCATCGGCGACACCAGCATTTCCTCCACGGCGCGGCTGAACTTGGCGCCAAAGAACGAGCTGGAGATGTTGCCGTAGCTGTTGGTGATGATGCTCATCATCACCAGGCCCGGCACGATGTACTGCATGTAGGTGAAACCATGCATTTCGCCGATGCGGCTGCCGATCAGCTTGCCGAAGATCACGAAGTACAACGTCATCGTGATGGCCGGCGGGATCAGCGTCTGGGTCCAGATGCGCATGATGCGCGCAATCTCGCGGCGGACGATGGTGTTCAGGGCGACGAGGTTGGCCGATGCATTCATGCCGCTTTCTCCGCAGCCTTCAGGTTGCGGCCGTTTTCGACCAGGCGGACGAACAGTTCTTCCAGGCGGTTGGTTTTGTTGCGCATCGAGGTGACCGTGATGCCGTTGGCCGACAGCGTCGTGAACAGCGAGTTGAGATCGTGGGCGCGGGACATTTCCGCTTCCAGCGTGTGATCGTCGAGGCGACGCAGGGTCACGCCCGGCAGCGTGGGAAGTTCGCCCGGGGCCTGGGCGACGTCGAACACGAATGTCTCCACGTCGAGCGTGGCGAGCAGGCCCTTCATCGAGGTGTTTTCCACGATGGTGCCGCGATCGATGATCGCGATGTTGCGGCACAGCTGCTCGGCTTCCTCCAGGTAATGCGTGGTGAGGATCACTGTGGTGCCGGCGGCATTGATGCCGCTGACGAACTGCCACATGGAGCGGCGGATTTCGATGTCCACGCCAGCGGTGGGTTCGTCGAGGATCAGCAGGCGCGGCTCGTTCATCATCGCGCGGGCGATCATCAGGCGACGCTTCATGCCGCCGGACAACATGCGCGCCTGGTCCTGCGCCTTGTCCCACAGGCGCAATTCGCGCAGGTATTTTTCGGCGCGTTCGATGGCGATCTTGCGCGGGATGCCGTAGAAACCGGCCTCGTTCACACAGATGTCGAACGGCTTCTCGAACTGATTGAAGTTGATTTCCTGGGGCACCAGGCCGATCAGCTGCATGGCCTTGCCACGCTGCTTCTGCACCGACACGCCAAAAATCTCCGCGTCACCGCTGCTGGCGTTGACCAGCGAAGAGAGGATGCCGATCAGGGTGGACTTGCCGGCGCCATTGGGGCCGAGCAGGGCAAAAAAGTCGCCAGGCTGGACGGTCAGGTTGATGCCCTTGAGGGCTTCGACGCCGTTGCCGTAGGTCTTGCGCAGGTCTTTGACGACCAGGGCAGGGGCTGAGGAGGACGTTGGGCTGGGCATGGGCTGCACCGAGGGGATCAGCCTTCTATTATAGCGGGCTGGCCCGGGTCGGCCCTGCCGCCCGGTCTGCACACACTGTTTCCCCGGAATTGCCATGGCCGACCATTTCACCCTCCGTCTCGTCGACAGCCACATGATCGCGCCCAGTGTGCGTCACCTCGTGTTCGAGCGCGCGGATGGGCTGCCCCTTGCCTTTGTGCCCGGGCAGTTCCTGCAAGTGCATTTCCACTATGCCGACGGCACGCCGACCAAGCGCAGCTATTCAGTGGCAACCGTCGGGGACGGCAAGGGGCCGGTGCAACAGGTCGAGATCGCGGTGAGTTATGTGGAAGGCGGTGCCGCCACGGAGCTGCTGGGCAACCTGGAGCAGGGCCAGACCGTCGAGGCATCGGGCCCGTACGGACGTTTCTGCCTGCAGGACGGCGATACCCATCCGCGTTACCTGCTCCTGGCCACCGGCACCGGCGTCACGCCGTACCGCGCGATGCTTCCGCTGATCCGCGACCTGCTGGCCCGTGGTGGCCGGGAAGTGGTGCTGCTATACGGCGCTCGCAGCGAGACCGAACTGCTTTATGGCGAGGAATTCGAGGCGTTTGCCCGCGAGAACCCGGGCTTCCGCTTCCATCCGGTCCTCAGCCGCAAGCTCCGCGACGAGCCGCGCGAAAACGACCGCAGCGGCCACGTGCAAAGCGTCCTGGCCGAGCTGGCGCCGAGCGCGGAACGTGACATCGCCTACCTGTGCGGCAACCCGAACATGGTCGACGCCGCCTTTGCGGCGCTCAAGGACTACGGGCTGCCCGTGCCGCAGATCCGGCGCGAGAAGTACATCTCGTCGAGGTGACCGGCCCGGAGGGCCGGTCGTAAACGGTGAACAGTAAACAGTAAGGGCCGGCGCTCTTACCGTTCACCGTTTCTCTTGCCTCGTCACGCCGTACTGGCGCCCGCTTCACCCGCTTCCGACGTCCCTGGGCGCCTCATTCCGAGTCCGGCAGGGACTATTTCTGAACGGACGCTAAAGTTTTCCTCCCTCCCTGCCGACTGACCAAGGAGTGCCCTGAACAGGTCCGGGTGCAGCGGAGGCCGTATGAGAGCTTGGGTCGTTGGGATAGCGGCATGCCTTCTGGCCGCGACATTAGGGAATTCGCAGGCCCTGGCTGATGGGGGGACCATCAGCTTCAGCGGAGGCGTGTATGCGCCGACCTGCAGTAATGCGGGGGATGCGCGCGACCACGCGAGTGAGGGGTCACGCATCCGGTGCGAAGGTGCTGCCGGTGCCGTGTCGGGCAATGCTTCGGCTTACGGCTTGCGGGTGACGCCGTTGACCGGATCGGTCGATGACGGCAATCCGCTGCTCGATTACTTTGTCGGCAACCTGGCGCCCGATCAGCGGACGCAGGCCCAACTGGTCACACGCACTTACGAGTGACGTCGCTCGAATCGAGGGAAGGGCTTTCCCGATCCCTCGATTCGGGCCGCTTTGCTATTGGTAGGTCAGCGTATAGGTCGCGGTTGCCTTGACGCTGCCGCCCGACGGACGGGCCGTGCCCGTCTGGTAGTAGCGCACGCCGTAGGGAACGATGGTCTGGGTGGTCGTGATGCCCTTGCTGACCGGCGTCCCGAAGGTGACAGCCGACGTGCCGGTGGGATCGGTGACCTGCACGCCCACGCCTGTCGCGGTGCCCGTGCTGGTGATGCCGCCCACGACGCCGGCAAGCGGCGTGGTCGTGTCCAGCTGCACTGACAGCTGCACGCCTGCCTGGCAATTGAGGATCAGATTGAAACCGGTGGCGCCCGCGGTGGAGCCCTTGGCGCCAAACATGGCGGTATAGACCGTGGGCATCTGCACGTTGGTGGGTTCGGTGACCGCCGTGCACGCAGGACCCTTGAGCACGGTCTGGTTCTGCGTGATGAAGATCTGGATCGGATCGGCGCCCTGGAACATCCATGCACCCAGCTGCCCGGCGGCGAGAACGGCGCCGTTGGCGATCGGTCCGGTGACGACCAGCTGCAGTTCGGTGGCGACCGAGAAGTCGTAGGTGCCGCCCGTAATGGTGTCGGCATTGTTCGCCGGCATGTACGTCGTGCCATTGCCGTGGGCCAGGCGGTAACCGAGTCCCGGGACATTGGTCGGAAAGATCGTCGCGCCCGACGTGGGCTGCGAACTGATGTAGTTCTTGATGCCGCCACGCGTGGTGCCGTTGGTGCAGGTCACGCTGGGCGGGTTGGCCGGAGACACCTGGCCAGACGCCCACAGGACCGTACCCACCGGCGCGCTGGCGGGCACATAGATGCTTGCCGGCGGCGAGTAGTACACCGGCGACCAGGAGTAGCCTTTGTCGATAGAGCAGCTCGCATGGGCGAAGCGCGGCAGCAACGAGGCTGCCATCAACAACAGCATCAGGCCAAAGGCGCGCAGGAAGCAGCGAAGACAGAAAGACTCGTGCATCAGGGAACCCTCGGTGCCTGCTGAGCGGATGCGGGAGCCGCGCAGGTGGTTTCAATCGTGTCGTAGCTCTGGTCGCCCTTCTTGAACGGCTTGAGCTGGTAAGCAAACGAGCAGGACTTCGCGTTGCCGTCTTCGTCGTGCCAGCGGACGGTCAGTTCGCCCTGGTCCTGCACGCCGCGGACCAGCATGCGGCCGGCCTGGCCGACCACGCCCATCGAGCGATCCTGTGCATCGACCACTTCCGAGCCGAAGGGCACCGCGTCGCCGTTGGACAGGCGCGCGCGGATGATGGCGCCGCGACCGCTGCTGGTCTTGAACTTAACCAGCACCACGGCGCCGCCGTAGGGCGCGACCTGCGTGCTGGTGTTGTCGAGCTGGACATTGAGCGGCAGGCCGGTCGGATCGAGATCGATGCCGTTGAGCGTGTACGGCGTCAGATAGGGCACCAGTGCATAGCCCTTGCCATTCACGCGGACACTGGCCGAGGACGACACGCGGGCACCGGCGGCATCGGGCGCGGACACGAGGGCCACCGTATCGCCCGTCGTCTGCCCGAAGGTCACGCCGCCACTGTGGATCACCAGTGCGCCGGAGGCACCCAACGAGGCCTGCGAGTAGTTGTCGCCCTTGCCGTAGCTGCCGTTGAGCTGGCCGTAGGCGCTGCGATAACCGAGGTTGACGCTGCCGGCGGTGCCGCTGTTGTCGCTGTCATGCGAGGCGGTGGCGCCGTAGGAGAACTGGTTCTCCTCGCCGGCGGAACCGAACAGCATGGCCTGCTGGCTGGTGCGACCTTCGCTGCTGCGGCTGACGGAGGCGGTGAGGTTGGGTGCATGCGCGGCCGAGCCGAGCGGCAGCGTGATGCTGGCAAAGAACTGCGTTTCGTTGCGGCCAAGCAAGTCGCGCAGGCGCGTGGCCGTCAGGCTGTAGCTGACGCTCTTGTAGTGGTTGGTGTAGCCGAGCTGGTACTGCGTATCGCGGCTGCCACGGTTCCAGTAGTCGCGCGTCGACAGGTTGGTATAGAGCTGCCCGCCCGACTCGCCCAGCTGCTGCGTGAGCGACAGGTCGAAGCGGTTGCGCGCCTGGTCGACGCCCTGGTTGCTGGTCTGCCCGTTGAGCAGCTGGCTCTGCAGCTGTTGCTGCTGCTCGGGCGTCAGCACGCCGGGAATGACGTTGCCGAGCGCATCGCGCGGCACGGCCGGGCCGGTGGCGAATACCTGCATGCCGCGGCGCGCGAAATCGCGTGCGCGCAGCGCGTCCTGCAGGCCAAGGAAGCCGCTGGTCGAGTAGCGATAGGCAGCAACAGTCAGCGACGTGTTGGTCTGCGGCAGGATCTTGCTGTAGCTCAGGCGAAGGCTCTGGCCGCTCATCGAATCCATGCCGGGGATCTGCGTGCGTGCGGCAGTGATGTCTGCGGCAAGTGCGCCCCAGCGCGTGTTGAAAGCGGTACCCACCAGTGCGGACGCATAACCCTGCGAACCCACCACGCCGGCATAACCGGTCAGCAGGTTGGTGAAGCCGCGCTGCACCGTGGCCTGGACCACGTCGGGGCGATGCGACAGCGAGTTGTCGCGCACTTCGCCGGCAGCGATGTTGAAGCGAGTGACGCCCGGGCGCAGCAGCTGCGCGACCGAAGCGTAGGGCACGGAGAAGCTGCGCACGCGACCATCGGCTTCGGTCACCGTCACGTCCAGGTCGCCGCCATAACCGGTGGCGAACAGGTCATTGATGGTGAAGGCGCCGGGCGTCACCGTGGTCTGGTAGATGATGATGCCGTTCTGGCGAACGACGACCTTGGCGTTCGTTTCGGCCACGCCGCGCACGGTCGGCGCGTAACCGCGCAGCGACTCCGGCAGCATGCGGTCGTCGGTGCCCAGCTGCACGCCGCGCAGGCTGATGCTGTCGAACATCTCACCGCTGGTGAAGGTGTCGCCGATCGTCAGCTGGGCGCGCCACGAAGGAATATCGCGCTGCACGAAGCTGGCGATGTTGTCCCAGTGGCGACGCGTGCCCAGGCCACCGCCGGACACGATGTTGTAGCTGGAGTTCTGGCGGAAATGCCACAGCCCCACGTTGAGCGCCGCGTTGAGGCCCAGGTACGTCGAGGTGAAGCTGCTGCCGTTGCTGGTGGAGCGGTAGCTGTTGGCGTTGTAGTTCAGCAGGAAGGCCGGCACGCCGGCGTCCCAGTATTCGGGGCTGACATAACCGCGCGCCGACTGGCCCATGTAGGCCTGTGGGATGCCGATGTCCAGGCGGAGGTCGTTCTGGTTGAAGCTCACCGTGGCGCCCGGGATGTGCGCGGCGAGGTTCACGCAATCGCCCTTGGCGATCACGGGCAGTTTGCCGTCCTTGTCCGCCGGCAGCTTGAGGTTGATCTGTTGCAGTAGTTCGGGCGTGACGCAGGCGATGGCGCTGTTGCTGCCTTGCGGCGCATCGAAGCGGACATCGCGACGAGCAACGAAGCCGTCGTTGAGATAGACGTCGATGTTGTAGTTGCCGGGTGTCACCGGGTTGCCGCGCTCGAAGCGCGAAAGGTCATCGGTGTTCTTGCCGCCGGCCGACAACATGCTGCGGTCGAAGCTGGCCTCCACGGCGGCGTCGGCCGTCGTGGCAACGGGCGCGCTGGCTCCGTTGGCGGCCGCGTCGGCGGCATGTGCCGTGCCGTGCAGGGCCATCGCGATGGCCAGACAGCAGGCCGCGCGACGGCACGCCACCAGGGCGTTCCCGCGTTCGGTCTGTGTCATGGCGCGCCGAAAGGTCACGAGCGAACCTCGCCCTTGAAGTTGCTGGCAGCGCCGAAGTCATTGATGGTGCTGAACGTGACGGCCGTGCCGGCCGGGAGCGCGGTCAGGCCTGGCATGCTTAGCTTGAGCGTGCCCTTGGGATCGACCATGCCCGAGTCGACGGTCAGGGTCTTGCCGCCAGCGACCACGGTCACTTCGCTGAAGGTGATGTAGTACGGCGTGGGATTG